>NZ_JBXWQU010000041.1:0-319879 GCF_059612545.1 Ruegeria sp. SAZD011
GACCTCTTCTCAAAGAGCAACATCGCAGAGTTTGCAAAGGCAAACTCTGTCAACAAAATCTCATCAGAGATTTTGGGGGCTCTGCATCGAGCGCCGGCGCGCCAGGATCAGCGGCACGCATTGATTGGGCGAGTCGTGAATGGTCACGCAGTCGAGACACTGGAAGCATTCGTCATAGTCGATTTCTCCGCCCGGCCGGATGGCGCGATAGTTGCAGCGTACCCGGCAGAGCTGGCAGGGGCTGCCGCATTCGGGTCGGCGCGGAATCCAGCGACGCAGGCGCAACAGCCCGCCAATCGCCATCAGCGCGCCCAACGGGCAGACATAGCGGCAGAACCCCTTGAAGGTCACCATGGAGAGGGCGACCCAGGCCCCGGCATAAAGCGCGAAATACCATTCGCGCAAAAAGAAGGTGGTGATCGCGGTCTTGAACGGCTCAACCTCGGCCGCGGTTTCCAGTTCGCCGGGCGCCAAGAGCACCACCGCCACCAGACCGGCCAGCACCGCGTATTTCAGCCATTTCAATCGCCGGTCCCAGGCGTTGGGCAGGGGCAGGCGAGGCAGGCGCAGCCAGCGGCCCAGATGATGGGAGAATTCCTGCATCGCGCCATAGGGGCAGAGCCAGCCACAGAACAATCCGCGCCCCCAGAGCAGGAAGCCCAGCACCGCAGCGCCCCAGAGCAGCAGCGAGACCGGATCATAGAGCAGGAACGCCAGACTGCCGCCATCCAGAGCACCACGCAGCACCGCCAGCGGCGTCACCACCGACAGCTGGCCCTGGGCCCACCAGCCGACAAAACCCAAGGTGATCGCCAGGATGCCCAGTCTCAGCGGAACATAGGAGCGCAGACCCGCGAGGCGGCTTTGTCCCAGTAGCAGCGCAGGGATCAGCAACCCCAGAAAAATCGTGAGCAGACCGATATCCAGCGCGCGTCCGCGCAGCGCCTCTTGCCAGGGCGGCAGCGCCGTGGGGCCGGTCTCGGACAGAAAGAACCGTTCGGGCGTGGCATGGGTGAAACTGAAGCTGCGCGCACCGATCACCGGCTGGAAACTGCCATGGGCGCGTTGCACTTGCAGGGTCAGCTCCCAGTCCGAGGCCGGATCGAAACCCAGCCGCCGGTCGGCCCGCAGGATCATTGCGCGGCCTTCGGGCAGGCCGGACGCCAGTTCGACAAAGAGATCCGCATCGCGCAGGGCTACCGGCAACCCGCCTTGTTCCGCCGAAACCAGATCGGGGGCGGTGTTGCGAACGAAATCCTCGCCCACCAACCCGTGACGCGCGGTCTCGATCAGCAGGATCGGTTCATCATGGGGAGAGAGCGTCTGAAACTGCTGCAATTCTTCCAGCGTCTGCGCCGACAGGACGGCGCGGGCAATCGCGGGCGGACCCAGATCGAGGATCCAGAGATCGACAAAGGGCGCTTGGGGATCGGCCAGCGCCTGCGCGTCGTCGCCCGCCCAGAGGGTGCCCTCGAATCCTGCCTGCACCTGCGCGTTGCTGACCACGTGATGGCTGGCGATCCCTTGGGCCACGAGCGCAGCCCAGTAGAGCGGTTCGTCATGATCGGGGTCGGGCGCGCGCGGCGGCGCGGTGGCGATGCCCTGCATGCGTTCGCGCGCCACGGCCAGGCTGGCGGCCAGCACGGTTTCATGGGCGATGCGGACCGAGGCGGTGGCCTTGGTCACCCCGTCCAGATAAGTCAGTGCCGAGGCACCGCCGCCGCTGTTGCCATAAGGCGTGCCCACCACCATCGGCGTGGCGATGCTGAGACCGCGATACTGCTCCAGAAACTTCTCGAACGGGGCCACGCCCAGACCCGAGACAAAGATCGGCTCGTTCTGTTCGATCAGGCGCACCTCGATAAAGCTGCCCGACGCGTCCAGCAGGACCAGCAGGTTGACCGGGGCGCCGGAAAAGCCGGGCAGGGGCGCCAGCGGTTCGGTTTCGAACACGTAGCCCGCCGGTTTCCCATAGACGTCGATCAGCGCGTAAACCCCGGTCTCGTCGATCTGTTCGCCCAGCAGCAGTGGCGGTTTGACATAGGCGGCGAGCTCGTCCGGGGTGAGCGGATCGGCGGTGGCCACGAAGGCTGCCAGCATCAGGCAGAATGAGAGCACAAGCGCGCGCATGGCGCCAAGGCTAGGCCGGGTTTTCGGGCCGTGACATTGGACCAAGGTCTTAGGATCGAGACACCTTCCGGATGAACCGGGAAGGGCAACCATTGGATAATTCTGCCCAAAACGCTTGACAGCTTGGGGGAACCGGGTCCCAATCGCGCGAATGGGGGCAATGGAGATCGTGCATGCGGATCGCGACTGCGCTGCTGGCAATTGCCCTTTCCGGGCTATCGGGGGTGGTTCTCGCCGAGACCTCTGACGCCATCCGCGCGCGCAAGCCCGATCTGTTCCATCCCGAAACCGGTTTCAGGATCGACCGCCACAGGGCGCCCGTACCGGTGGATATTCCACCGCCCGCGCGCAAGGTGTCGGCGCTCTGGGCGCGCAAGCTGATCGCGCGCGGTGCGGTGGCGCTGGATGTCTATGGCGCGTCGCAATCGCGCTATGACGAGCTGGACGGCACCTGGCTGGTGCCGGAACCGCGCCAGAGTCTGCCGGGCGCGGTCTGGCTGCCCGAGGTCGGGCGCGGGGTGCTTGAACCTGCCATGCAGGCCTATCTGGAGCGCGAGTTGCAGCGGCTGACCGGTGGCAGCAAGGCCCGTGCCATCGTGGTGTTCTGCGTGGCCGATTGCTGGATGAGCTGGAACGCGGCGCAGCGGATCGCGGGGTTGGGGTATCTTCAGGTGCACTGGTTCCCGCTGGGTACCGATGGTTGGCGCGAACTGGGCTGGCCGCTGGAGCCGGTCGAACCGGTGCCTGTTCCGGTGGACTGACCGGGCGCTAGTTCGCGCGCGGCAGCACCGCGCGCTCCACGCCGGGGAACAGATGCGCGACCGAGCGGTGAAACTCCTGCGGTTGCGCGCCCATGGCGGCGAACTCCTCTGGCAGCGGCAGCTCCATCACCTCGACCATGTCGAGGCCGGTGCGGGCGGCATCATGCAGGGTCTCGTCCAGCCAGGACAGATAGGCGCGGGTCTGGCGCAACGCCGCACCGGTGCGGTCGAACGGGCCGTGGCCGGGCAGCACGGCGGGGGCGCCCAGCCCTTCGAGCGTGGTGAGCGCCTCTTGCCAGCGCGCCAGATCCGCGTGCGGGGTGGTGGGGGCGCGGTCGAGAAAGGCGAGATCGCCGGTGATCAGCAACCCGGTTTCAACATCGACCAGCGCCAGATCGGCCTCGGTATGTCCGCCGAGCGGCAGCGCGGTGAACCGGCGACCGTCTATGGTCACTTCGCCCCCGTCCAGCGCGGTATTGGGCGGCACCGGCTCGGTGCCGCGCATCCAGTCGCCCAGCAGCCGATACATGTTGTCAGCGAAGGCGTCGCCGTCGCGGCGGGCGGCCTCCAACGTCTGGCCCAGGGCAAGGATCGGCCGGTCGGCAAAGACCTGGTTGCCAAAGAAATGATCCGGGTGGTGGTGCGTGTTGACCACCGCCGACACGCCGCGCAGGTCGAGCGGTCGCAGGGTTGCCGCCAGCGCCTCGCCATAGCGGCGAGAGGGGCCGCTGTCGATCAGGATCAGCCCCGATTGCCCCTGCAGCACAGCGCAATTGACGATGGCACCGCCATTGACCTTGTCGAAATAGTCGGTGACGCCTTCGATCATCCAGACGCCGGGCAGCACCGGGATTGGCGCCAGATCATAGCGCAGCTTTGCCTGCGCAAAGACCGGGGCGGCGGGCAGGGCGGTCAGGCCCAGCCCGGCGGCGGCACCGGCCAGCAGGGCACGGCGGCTTGGCATCAGTTGACTTCCTCGCCCGTCAACGTGCCCGCGATCTGGTTGCCGTTGTTGTCGCGCCCGCTGACATGCAGCAGCGGCGGCATCCGTGCGGGGTCGAAATAGAGGGTAAAGGCCGGGTCTTCGTTTACCGGCTCGCTCAGCGCCAGCCGCGCCAGTTCCTGTCCGGCGTCGTTGGTAAAGCTGAGATCGCGGATGATGAAGACAGGGATGCCATCGGCCAGCCCGGTATCCATCGGGTGATCCACGATCAGCCGGGCCCGCCCGGTGGCGGCCCAGAGCCGGCCATGGATCTCGCCCAGCTTCTCCTCCCAGTCGTCCGAGGCATAGGCCTGCGCGGGCGCGGTACAGCCGCCGCCCGCCGCGTCGATCAGGGTGCCGCCCACATGCCAGCTGCCGCTTTTGGTGCGGACCGAGGCGCGCACGGCGGTGGCCTGGTCGATCTTGAAGCGCAGCGCCAGTTTCGCCTGCGCCTCGCCGGGGAAATAGCTGAGGATCTTGGGGATCGGGCCGTAATCGGCTGTGACCACGATCTCCTCGACATCGGGGATGGCGGTGGCGTCGATCAAGAGCGGTACGTGAAACGCATCCTCGGCGGCGATGGGCGCAAACACCCGCACCCGATCGTCGAACCGGATATCGGCAGGGTCGCCCAGGATCGCGATCTGGTGGTCCTCCCACATGCCCGAGGCAAAGGGATCGTCAAGCGGCACTTGCGGCGTGTCGGCGGCCAGCGCCGCGCCCGCCAGCAACGTGGCGCACAGGGAAAGCCCGTATCTGAACATCTCTCTCTCCTCCGCGCCGCATTGGGCCAGATGGCGGCGCGAAGGGCAATGGCACTTTGGTTCTATACCGCCTGCTCAGGTCTTGAACACGCGGTAGATGGCCGGGATCACCAGCACCGTCAGCAGGGTCGAACTGAGCAGCCCGAAGAGCAGCGACAGCGCCAGCCCCTGAAAGATCGGGTCGGTCAGGATCACCGCCGCCCCGATCATCGCCGCCACCGCCGTCAGCAGGATCGGCTTGAACCGGATCGCGCCTGCCTCGATCAGGGTCTCGATCTTGTCCAGCGACGGGTCCGCATGGCGGATGAAGTCCACCAGCAGGATCGAGTTGCGCACGATGATCCCCGCCAGCGCGATGAAACCGATCATCGAGGGCGCCGAGAAGGGTGCGTTGAACAACCAATGCCCGATGATGATGCCCAGAAAGGTCAGCGGCACCGGCGTCAGCACCACCAGCGGCAGCCGGAACGAGCCGAATTGCGCCACCACCAGGATATAGATGCCCAAGAGCGCCACGCCAAAGGCCGCGCCCATGTCGCGGAAGGTGATCCAGGTGACCTCCCATTCGCCGTCCCACAGCAGGGTGATGCCGCTTTCATCCTCGGGCTGGCCGTTCAGGCGGATCTGGGGTTTGCCCCCTTCGGGCCAGTCCATCGCGTCCAGCGCCTCGGCCACCGCCAGCATACCATAGAGCGGCGCCTCGAAATCGCCGGCCAGTTCGGCCATCACCATCTCGGCGGCCCGCCCGTTATGACGGAACACGGGGTACGAGGCGCGCTCTTCACGCAACTCGACCACATCGCCCAGCTCGACCACGCCGCGCGCGCCGGGCAGCACATTGGCCGGAACGGGGGTCGACAGGAAGCGCTCGTCCACCACCCGGTCGGCGCTGTCGCGGGCGACCTCGATGGGGATCGGGCGGCGGCCCTCGCCCCGGTGCGAATAGCCCACCGTCTGGCCCGCGTTCAGGATCGCCAGCGTCGAGAAGACGTCATGTTCCTGCACGCCGAAGAATTCCAGCTGATCGGTCGAGACCGTGGCCCTGAGACGGCGGGCCTGAGTGCCGAAACTGTCATCCACATCGACCACGAAAGGCACGCTTTCGAACGCCTCGCGGATGCGGGTGGCGGCGGCGCGGCGGCTGTCGGCATCGGGGCCATAGACCTCGGCCAGCAGGGTGGCGATGACCGGCGGGCCGGGGGGCGGTTCGACGGTTTTCAGCACCGTGCCCTCGGGCAGGTCGAGCGTGGAGAGCCGCTGGCGGATATCCAGCGCGATGTCGTGGCTGGTGCGCGCGCGCGCATCCTTGGGCAGCAGGTTGATCTGTACATCACCGAGTTCGGGCCGGGCACGCAGATAGTAATGCCGCACCAGCCCGTTGAAGTTGAAGGGCGCCGCATCGCCCGCATGGGTCTGGGCCGAGATCACCTCGGGCAGCTCCAGCACGCGACGCGCCACCTGTTGCGCTACTGCGTCGGTCTCCTCGACCGAGGCGCCCTCGGGCAGGTCGATCACCACCGACAGCTCGGACTTGTTGTCGAACGGCAAGAGCTTGACCGTCACGTCGCGGGTATAAAGCGCGCCCAGCGAGCCGAAGGACAGAACCGCCGCCACCAAAAGGAACAACCCGCTGCCGGATTTGGTGCGCAACAGCGGACGTGCCACCGCGCGATAGAGGCGCCCCAGCGTGCCGCCATGCTGGGCGGCCTCGTCATGGGCATGGGCGGGCGCGCGGCCGGCGATCTTGACCATCAGCCATGGGGTGATGATCACCGCCACGAAAAAGGAAAAGATCATCGCGGCTGAGGCATTGGCGGGGATCGGGCTCATATACGGACCCATCAGCCCCGACACGAACAGCATCGGCAGCAGCGCCGCCACCACGGTCAGCGTGGCGACGATGGTGGGGTTGCCCACCTCGGCCACCGCGCGGATCGCCTTTTGGGTGCGGCTGGCGCTGTCGGGCATGGCCCAGTGACGGGCGATGTTCTCGATCACCACGATCGCGTCATCGACGAGGATGCCGATGGAAAAGATCAGCGCAAACAGCGACACCCGGTTCAGCGTGTAGCCCATGACCCAGGCCGCGAAGAGCGTCAGCAGGATGGTGACCGGGATCACCACCGCGACCACGATGCTTTCGCGCCAGCCGATCGAGAACAGCACCAGCACCACGATGGACACGGTGGCCAGGCCAAGATGGAACAGCAACTCGTTGGCCTTTTCATTGGCGGTCTCGCCATAGTCGCGGGTCACCGTGACCTCGACGCTGTCGGGGATCAGGTCGTGTTCCAAGAGATGCACCCGGTGCAGGATCTCTTCGGCCACCACCACGGCATTGGCCCCGGCGCGCTTGGCCAGCGCCAGCGTCACCGCCGGACTGCGGCGGATCTCGCCGCTGTCGTCGCGGGTGACATTGGCCACGATCCGCTCGGACGTGTCGGGGACAAAGCGCACATCGGCCACGTCGCGCACATAGACGGGCCGGTTGTCGCGGGTGGTCAGCAGCAGGTTGGCGATCTCGGCGGGCGCATGCAGCGTCTCACCCGCCACCAGCGCGATCTGTTCGCCGCCGTCGCGCACCAGCCCGGTGGCCAGCGCCCGGTTGGCGCCCTCGACCTTGGCCGCCAGCTGTTGCAGCGTCACGCCGTAAAGCGCCAGCCGCTCGGGGTCGGGCGCGATGCGGATCGCCTCGGGCGCCTCGCCCACCAGATAGGTCAGGCCCACATCGCCGATCTTGGCCAGTTGCACCTGCAATTCCCGCGCGATGCGGGTCAGATCGTTGGCCGAGACATCCCCGGCCCCGTCGCGCGGCGACAGGGTCAGCGAGACGATGGCCACATCGTCGATGCCGCGCCCGACGATCAGAGGCTCGCCGATGCCCACCGGGATGCGGTCCATGTTGGCGCGCACCTTGTCATGCACGCGCAGGATGGCGGTATCGGCGGGGGTACCGACCAGGAACCGGGCGGTGACCATGGCATAATCGTCGCCGGTCTGCGAATAGACATGGTCCACATCGCCGATCGCCTTGACGATGGTCTCCATCGGTTCGGTGACCAGTTTCACCGCGTCCTCGGCCTTGAGCCCCGGCGCCTGGATATGGATATCGACCAGCGGCACCGAGATCTGCGGCTCTTCCTCGCGCGGCAGGCTGATCAGCGCCACCAGCCCCATGGCAAGGGCCGCAAGGATCATCAGCGGTGTCAGGGCCGAGCCGATGAAGCCGCGTGTCAGCCCGCCCGCGATGCCCAGGGGCGTGTCCTGTGATCCCTCACTCATGATCGGCCACCAGCACTTCGCCACCCTTGAGGCCGGACAGGATTTCGATCAGGCTTTCGCCCTCGGCCTCGACCGGTGTTCCGATCACCACCACACGTTCGGTGGCGCCGCCATCCGGTCCGGCGACACGCACGAAATCAAGCCCCATGCGCGAGGCGACCGCCGCGGGTGGCACCGCCACCACCTCGGCCCGGCCCACCGGCAGGCGCACCAGTACCCGGCGCCCGATGAATTCGGAGGACAGGCCCGCAACCTCGACATCGGCGATCACCCGGCCATTCTCGATCTGGGGATAGAGCTTGGCGAGGGTGCCGGTCTCGGCCCCCTCGATCCCGGCGATGGCGATGTTGTCGCCCTCGGCCAGGAAATCGGCATGCCGCTCGGGCACCGCAAGGCGTAGGAAGAAACCGCCACCGCCGATCACCGCGATCATCTCGCCCGGCAGAACCACCGAGCCTTCGGTCACCGGAACGTCGATCACCGTGCCGGTGATCGGCGCCAGGATGCGGCCCTCGTCGGTGCGTTGCAACAGGACGTCCCGCTGGGCGCGGGTGGTCCCGATCCGGCCCTCGATCACCTGCACGCGGGTGCGCAAGGCGTCAACATTCTGTTCGGTGGTCACGCCGCGTTCCAGCAGGTTCTGGCCGCGTGTCAGTTCGGCCTCGGCATTGCTCAGCTCCGATCCCAGCGCGCTGAGCTGCGCGTCGATGGCGCGCAGTTCCAGCTCCAGCTTCTCGTCCACCGTGGTGCCGATCTGCTGGCCCCGGGTGACGGCGCTGCCCTCGGCCACGCTGATTTCCTGCAAGATGCCACCCAGCCGCGACCGGGCGGGGAGGCTGTCGCGCGGTTCGACCTTGGCAAAGACCGTTTTCCATTCGGTGACGGTGACGCGGCGGGCGGTGGTTTCGGCCAGCACGGGCGCCGCGACCAACGCGGCAAGGCTCATCAGCAGGGCAGGGAGGATCACTTTCATAGGGCACCTTTCGGTTCGGTCGACCGATCTGGGTGACGGGTCGAAACCGCTTGGTTTATATATATTCAAAAAAACGATTGCGTTTCAATGGGCGGCCCGTGTTTTTTGCATAAAACACAGCGCCAAAGCGTCGCGCCTGGGGGCGTTATGCGCGCGCGATTACTGCGCTTATCCCGTTGCAAAACTTGGAAAAACGCCGTCTGGGGACGGGCAGGACATGGTGCAGCGCATCCAGAGGCGCCTCGGCGGGGGCCTTGAGTTCGCAAACGGTCCAGGACTCGCGATGGGCCAGCTGCCCGTCAGGGCGTGCATAGGAGATGTCGCGATCAAAGGTGATGCGCAGCCCGTTCAGGCTGTAATAGGAGCGGCGATAGCTGACCGCGACCATCGGCATCAAGGTGCCGTAGTCGCGGTCGAAATGACCCTGTCTCAGCAACCGTGTTTCGGTTGCGGCATCGACGGGCCGGGTGGTCTTGAACCGTCCTTCGACCGATGAGATCTTGGTCTCCAGCACCGCGCCTGCGTCGGTCTGTTCGGGATAGCGGCGCAGGCGGATCTTCTTGCGCGGCAGCACCCCTTCCTCTGAGTCCGAGAACATCTGCAACCCGGTGGTGTCGAAATAGACCGAGCGGATCAGCCGCGCGGGATAGAGCGGCACCATGCCCCGGCCTTGCAGATCGGCTTGCAGGCGGGCCATGTCGCTTGCCGTCAGAACCACCTTTTCTTCGATCCGGAAGCTCATCCGCTGTCCCCGCGCGGATCGAGGACCGAGTCGGCGTCGACCCAGCCCGCCGGGCCGTTACATTGGCCGGGACCAAGGCGCAGATAGGCGCCGGGGAATTCCTGTTTCTTGCGAAAGACCTCGTGGCAGAACAGCGTGGCCTCGATCCCGACCCGGTCGACGGTCACGCTTGATCCGTCCTTGGACGAGATGCCGATGGCGCTGGCACGCGCTTCCAGATCGCCGATGGCGACCGCGCTTGCCTCGCCGACCGACACCGCCTTGTCGCCGCAGTTGGCCGCCAGTACCAGATCGAACCGATAGTGGCCGCCGCTGAGATCCAGACAGTCATTGCCCGCGCCGGTGATCCTTGCCTCGGCCACATGCAGATCGGCAAAGTCCATGTCCACCGCATCCGAGGCGGCATCGTGGACCTCGAGCAGCGCGATGTCCCCCCGGCTGGAGACGATGTTGACGCCGTCTTCGCATCCGCCGCCTTCGGCGCTGATCCGCACCCGCGAGAGGGTCATGCCATAAAGGGTCAGGCAGCCGGTCAGCCCATAGGGGTTGAACCGCTGCTCGGGCGGTGCCTCGGCAGCGGCGGGCGGCGGGGGCAGGCCCTTGAACGCGATCTCGACCCCCTCCAGCCGGTCGCCCATCAAGAGGGCCCAGTCGTCAGGTGCCGACTGGGTCAGTACCAGCCGCCGGCCTTGCGGGTCCGGCTCTATGGCAAGGCCCGGACTGTGCCGCAGGGTCAGGCCCCAGCCGGTCAGGGGTGTGGTGGTAAAGGCCGTGCCATCCGCTGTTTGCGCGGTCAGGGTCATGGTCAGTTTCATGCCGTCCAGCACCGCGCCCGACAGGGCCGCCACATGGGCGGCGCGGTCCAGAACCTGAGTTTCGCAGTTGTCGCGGGAACAGAGCTCTGCTGTTGCGATCCCGCTGACCGGATCGGCGGCGGCGATGTCCCGGCTGCGGGCCTCGGGCAGTCGCTGGAAGAGGCGCGCGCGGAAGACGGGCCAGGGATCGGCGAGGGCGGGCCCGGTGCCCTCCGAGGGAAGGACCAGCGCGGGCAGTTTCGCGGCCAGACGGTCCAGCAGATGGGCCGCCGCATCCGGTGCGCAGCCGCTGTCGCAGAGCGCCCGGTAGCGCGCGGTCAGGTCGGCGCTGTCCAGCGCGGCCACCGCCGCTTGCAGTCGGGCCATGCGTTCGGCGTTGAAATGCGGTCCATAAAGTACCTTGTCGAGTGCGCGCAGATAGCGCGGATCGGCCCGTTTCGGATCGGCCTCGCCATCGTAATAGATCGGCTCCATGCCTTGCAGAAAGGCGTTCCAGTAGAATTTGCGGTTATGCGGGCGCAGTCCGTGGCTGGCACGCATCGCGAACATCAGCGCGGCGTAGTCCCACCAGATGCGCGCGGCCTCGGCGCTGTCGGTTGCGGGCACAGGCATGCCGGTCAGGGCCTGCGAAGGATCGGGCGCATGGGCGTTGCCGTAGGTGGCGTAAGCGGCCTGCAACCGGGTGAAGGCATCTGCCGTCATCGCCACCGAGGCGGCGCCGCGTTCGGCCCATTTGTCGTTGACCACCCGCGACAGGCCCAGATCCTCGTACAGATAGCCGCCCCGGTCCGACCACAGTGCCAGCAGCGCCTCGTCGCCCTCGAACATCGGCCCCTCGCGGCGGCGGTTGTGTTCCAGAAACTCCTTGGCCACGGTTTCCTGCCATAGCATCCGCACCGGCGTGCCGTTCTGCACCACATCGACGACCCGGGTACGCGGCGCCAGAAAGCCCAGCCGCGACAACAGCAGGGTGGCCAGCACCTCGTTTTCGGAATTGCGAGTTTTTTGCAGGAACAGCTTGAACCGTACCGCATGGGCGATATTGCCCTCGTCAAGGCGGATGTTCAGGCTTTGCAGCAAGCGGCCCCGGTCCAGCTCCACGTGATCCTTGAAATCGCCGTTCTGACGCAGTCGGGCAGGAAAGTCGCAACGGCCGAAATCGTAGAAAACCGAGACGGTTCCGTCAAAACTCCGCTTGTATTTCTCGGCGATCTGTTCGCCATCCGACGTAATGATCCGCAGCCCGTTTCGGGCCCATTTTCGGGCCTTGTCGACGCTCACTTCGATCCGCCGGACCGAAGCAATATCCGCCAGTTCCGCCCGGTATTGCCCGGTCGGAAAATTGCAACCTGCCTCTGCCACCGGCGCCAGCAGCAGGGCGGGCAGCAGGGCCAGGGGACGCAGCCGCCGCCACATGGCGTTCAGGCCGCCGCAAAGGCGATGCGGGTGATCCCGGTCTGGCCGTTGACCGCACCGCTCAGCGCCAGCAGGTCCTGTCGCGAGGGGCTGGCAAATCGATAGACGACCCCCTCGGGCGTCTTGTCGAACCCGACCAGCGCGGCATGGCCCAGCAGGTCGGGCATCTCGGTTTCGGAGAACACCTCGAGCGTGTGCAGCGCGTTGCCCTCGGTGAACGAGGTAGTGTAGAGCGGCACCCCCCGGACCCGTCGCGACCAGCGGTTGAACAGTTCCGCCGCCACCAGCGTACCCACCGCGCTGCCGACCAGCAGCACCAGCCACGAGACGCTGACCGCCGCCGCGATCCCGCAGGAGATCATCAGGAAATAGGTCACCAGTTCCAGCGGCGATTTCACCGGGTTGCGGAAACGCACGATCGACAGCGCCCCCACCATGCCCAGCGACAGCGCGATATTGCCCGAGATGACAGAGGTCAGCGAATAGGTGACCAGCGGCAACAGAAGCAAGGTCAGCGTATGTGAAAAGGTCCGGATCCAGGTCTGGCCGGAAAAGATCACCGCCTGGCGCACCAGGAGCGAAGCGCAAAGCAGCAGCGCAACCGCCAACAGCTTGTCCAGTTCGGATGACAATACGCCCATATCCCCCTCCCGAGATGTGCGGCAATCCTGAAGGGCGGCAACACCGAAACAGCGCCATGCTTACGCGCGTCGCATGGCTGTCCAGCGAAATCGGCGAGGCCCCCACCTTTGGATCACGCTTCTTGCGATCGGTGCCTTCGAAACCCCCGAGGCAACCGGATACGATTATCCTAATCAATAACTTGCCTTGTGGCCACGGTAATCGACCACGTTGGAAACTGTCTGTTTCCGAAACCGGTACCCCTAGCGCCGCCTGCGACGCAAAAGCGCCAGCAGGGCCTGCATCTCAGGCAGACGCAACAGGGCGCATCCAGCCAGGAACAGCAGTCCGACGGTCAATGCATGGGCGCACAGCAGGGCCAGGTCGCCCAGGTCCAGTTGCCGCCAGACCAGCGACGAGACCGCCGCCGCAACCACCGCGGCGCCGATCATCAGGGCGATCTCGCGCAGATCGTGCCAGGTGCCCAACGCGCCGTGGCGGCGATGGAGCGCGCGTGCCAGCACCAGCGCCGACCCGGTCGAGGCCAGCAGGATCGAGCTTGCCACCCCCTTGAGGCCGAACAGCGCGCCCAGTGGCAGGCCGGCGGCAAAGCGGATCAGCAGCGCGACCGCCGAGAACCACAGGAACACCCGCACCAGCGGCAGCCCGTCATCGGCCAGCGTCGCGGGCAGAAAGGCGGCCAGCACCGCGTTCACCAGCAAGAGCGGCGCCAGGAAACGGACCAGATCGGCGGTGGCGGCGGTGTCCTCGGCGGTAAATGCGCCACGTTCCAGCAGAAAGGTAATGAGCGGTGTTGCCGCGATCATCACGAAAGCCACCAATGGCAGGGTCAGGAACAGGCTGATCCGCACGGCGGCGGCGATGGTGGGGCGGGCGCCAGCCTCGGCCCCGGCGGCATGGGAGTATTCGGTGTAATAGGCCGAGTTCACGGCCGAATTGACGGCGCCGGGGGCGGCGCTCAGCAGGCGCTGGGCGACAAACATGATGGTGACGCCACCCAGACCGGTCAGCGAGGCAAGCGCCGCGTCGGCCCAGCCCATCGCCATCTGTGCAGCGGCGTTGATGGTGACGGCGGCAGCCCGGCGCGGCGTGGTCGACCGGCGCGGCATCGAAAGTCCGCCACGGTCCATCCGGCGCAGGTCGCGCAGGCCCTGCACTACGATCATCAGCGCCATCAGCGCGACCCCGATGACCAGCGCCCATGACAGCGACAGCGGCGTCACCGCCGCCCCCATCACCAGGAGCACCGGCAACAAGGTCACGCGCGGCAGCAGCCGCGCCAGCGTGGTCAGGCCAAACCGGCGGCGGGCAAAGTTGAACGCGCCCGCAAGCGCGGCGATCCCGGTCAGCGGCAGGCACAGCGCGACCACGCCCAACAGCTCGGCCGCCTGTGCCAGCCGGTCGTCGTCGAAGCCCGGCGCCAGCAGCCGTACCACCGGTTCGGCAAAGACCCAAAGCGCCAGCGCGATCAGGCTGAGCAACCCCACGATGGGGATGCCGAAACGCAAGAGCGCCCGCCGCATACCGGCATGACCGCCGCTCTGCACCTCGCGCACGAATTCAGGCACTGCCAGCTGGTTGGTCGCCTCAAAGGCCATGGCGATGGCCGACAGTACGAAGCGGCGTACGGTGAAATAGGCATCTGCTGCGGGGGTGGTGCCAAAGGCGGCGGTTTGCAGCACGATCAGCAGAACGCTGAGCAGCAGCCCCACCAGCTTCAGTCCGGTCATCAGCACGATATTGGCCAGCAGGCGCGCGGCGGACATGATACGGGTCAGGCCTTTCTGCCGGGGGCCGGGTCGCGCCCGAACAGACGGGCGGCGGTCGCGTCCGCCGGGAAACAAAGTGTTTCGGTGCAAATCATCGAGATTAAGGTTGAATGCTTTCCAGCCTTGCATGCAACATGAATCATTCGTTCCGTCCGGCACATTGTGCAGTGGGTGGGGGCGGAAACCGTCGGGGGGACGGATGTACGCGTATGAACGCATTACCGATCCGGCCGGGTTCGCCGCGATCGAAGGTGAGTGGCACGCGCTGGCCAGGGCCAGCGGCGGAGGCGTCTTTGCCAGCCACGCCTTTCTTCTCAGCTGGGCCGAGACATATGGCCGGGGCCGCCCGCTGGTGGTCTCGCTGTTGCGCCACAAGGGAAAGCTGGTGGGCGCCTTGCCGATGTTCCGCACCGGGCAGGCCCGCGCGGTGGCCGCCATGGGCGAGGGACGGGCGGGCATGGCGCAATGGCTGCTGCATCCCGATCTGCCCGATGCCGAGGCGGCGCTGGCGGCGCTGCTGCGGCCCGACTGGCTCAGCTTCTGGCGGCTGGAGCCGCTGGAGACCCCGGATGCCGAGATGCTGGAACGCGCGGCCCGGCTGGCCGGGCTGGCGGTGCGGCGCAAGGCCACCATGAGTGCCTGCAGCGTGACGGCCAATGGCGATTTCGACAGCTATCTGGGCGGGCTCAAGTCCAAGACCCGGCAGGTGTTCCGGCGCAGCGAGCGCAAGCTGGCCGAGATGGAGGTGCGCGATCTGCGCTCGGACCGGGACGGGCGCGCGGCACTCGACGCCTATCTGGCGGCCTCGCGGGCCTCGTGGAAGGGGCTGACCGGCACCGGGTACGGGGCCGCGCCCGAGGGGGTGGCGTTTCTCGAGAAACTCTTTGCCCGGCTGGGCCCCGAGGCCTGTTTCTTCGCCGCCCGACAGGTGGGAGATGTGGCGATCTCGGGCCGCTTCGTTCTGGTGCATGACAACATGCATTACGGAATGGCCAATGATTTCAACGAGGAATACGCCGAACTTGCGGTGGGTCGTAACTCGGTGATGCAAAGTGTCCGCGACGCGTTCGAGGGGGGGGCGGCGGGCTTCGACTTTACCCGTTGCAACGAGCTGGTGCGCGAGGTTTCGACCGACGAACGCCCGCTGGAACGGCTCTTGATCCACCGGCGCGGCGATCCGACGCTGGCGGCCTTCTTTGCCGCGCGCGGGGTCCGGCGGTTGCGGCGCAAGGCCAGCGGCTGGCAAAAGGGCCGGCGCGGGGTGGTGTCGTGAAGGTCGTGCTGAGCCGCGATCTGACGCCCGGACAGCACGCGGCGGTCAGGACCTTTTGCGATGCCAGCCCCGGCTACAGCTATCTACAGGATCCCGACTGGCCGGGCCTCATGCAGGACGATGGCGGGCGGCACAGCTATCGGCATGTGCTGGTCGAGCGCGATGCGGGCGGGTTGGCCGCCTATGGTGTGCTGCGGCTCAGCCGGTTGCCGGGCGGTTTGGCGCTGGGCGCGTTCCGGCGCGGTCCGGTGGTGGCCGCCCCCGCCGATCTGGAACCGGTGTTGGCGGCGCTTCTGCCCGCCCTGCGTAATGCGGGCCTGATCACCGTCGCCATCAACCCGCGCTGGGAAGATACAGAGGCTGAGACGGTCGAACAGGTGTTGGCGCGGTTGGGCGGGCAGGTGGCCCCGCCAGCGCGGCAGCGCCTGCACAGTTGCACCGGCCTGATCGACCTTGCCCTGACGCCCGAGGAGATCTTTGCCGCCTGCACCGCCCATGCAAGACGCAACCTGCGCAAGCTCGACAAGCTGGACCTGACCCTGCGCCCGGTCGCGGACGGGGCCGAGATGGCGCGGGTCCGCGACTGGACCGAGGCTTTTGCCCGCGCGCGGGGTCTGACCACGCGGGGCCTGCCGGGGCTTGAGGCGCAGCGCGACTGGATCGCCCGCCATGGCGGCGCGCTGATGCTGGTCGAGGCCGAGGGCGCCCCGATCGGGGCCTTTTCCCTGCTGCGCGACGGGCCGCGTGTGCTCAACATGTCCAACGGCTGGGCCGATCCCGATGCGCGTCTGCCGCGGTCCTACCTTGTCTATTGGTACGCGATCCGGCGCTGGGCGGGCGGCGCCGAGCCGGGCGGGCCGCGCTGGCTGGACCTGGCCGGACGCGACGACCCCCGCGTGCCCCGTGCCGATGCCGGGGCCGAGGGGCGCGAGCGGTTCAAGGACGGGTTTCCCCAGCGCCACGCGGTGCTGCCCCGGATGTACCGGTTCGTTCTGCGCCCGCTGCTGGCCCGGGTGCTCGACGGGGTCGAGTATCTGCGCGGCTAGGGCCAGCGTTCCAGCGTGACCGCGCCCAGATAGAGGATGACGGTCTCGGGGTTGGAATTGGCGGTGATACCGATCTGCAAGCGGTCGATGGCGGCGCGCTCGGCGGGCACATCGGGCAGGGTGCGGCCCCGGTTGTCGAGAACCTTTTGCCCGTCGAGATAGACCTGCGATCTGCCGGGCGCCGCATCGGTGCCCAGGTTCAGCTCCCAGCTGACCAGATGCCATCGGCCCGTGGTCAGCGCGGGCGCGCTGTCGTCGGTCCAGGCATGGCCGCCACCGATCTTCTTGCGATCCACCCGCAGTCGGCCGTGGCGCAGGTAGAGCCGCAGCCCGGGATTGCCGGATTGGCCGCAGAACTTGCATTCCAGATCGAACAGGTGGATCGAGTTCGCCGGGTTGCCGGGGGGCAGGAACAGCTCGGCCGTGACCCGGATGCGGGCGCCGGGGCCAAGCGGGTCAAAGGGCAGGATCAGCGCCGCCTTGCCCACCTTGCCCGCCTGTTTCGCCCCGGCCCGTGCCCGGATCACCTTCCGGGTGCCGACCGGATCGGGGGCGGGGGCGAGGGTGCCGTTCTGCTGTTGCAGACGCAGGTCGGGGCGGGCCATCAGTTCCGGCGCGCTCGCGTGATGCTCGGCCAGCGGGGCCGCCTGCGCCGTGGCGGCGGCGATCAGCAGCGGAACAAGCGATCTGAACAACGGGTGCATCGGGGCCTCGGCTCTGGTCGCCTCAGGCTGTCATCCCGGAGGTCGCACTGCAAGGGGGTCAATCCGGTCGGCAAAGATACGCGCCGCAGCAGCATGCGCATACAACCCGGCCTGCGCGGGGGCGGCGGCCAGCGCCGCGCGCAGGGCCTTCTCCTCGCCCGCCATCTCGGCAATGCCCAATGCCATGGCGTCGATATCGCCGATGGGAACGATCCGGCCCGCCGCCCCGGCCTGACCGAGCAGCCGCCTTGGCCCGTCGCAATCGGTGGCCAGCACCGGCGTACCCTGGGCCAGTGCCTCGACCACCACATTGCCGAACCCCTCGCGATGCGAGGGCAGCACGAACAATCCGGCGCCCGCCATCTGCCGCGCCACGTCCGGGCTGAAACCGGGCAGGGTGACCCGGTCCTGCAAGTCCATCGCCGCAATCAGCGCCTCCAGCTCGGGCCGTGCCTCGCCCTCTCCGAGGATGGTCAGCCGCAACTCGGGGCGGGTCCGCAGAGCGTGGGCAAAGGCGCGGATCAGGTCGGCATGCCCCTTGGCCGGATGCAAGCGACCAACCGCCAGCACCTGCGCCGGATCGCGGAACGGGCCGTCGCCTTGTACCACTTGCGTGGACAGCGCCAGCGCCTCGGGCGACAAGACCGGGTTGGGCAGGGTTGCCACCGCCGGCCGGTCCAGTTCCAGCGCCGCCAGCCAGTCGGCGCCCAGCCCCTCGGTCGGGGCCACCAGCAGATCGGCCAGCGGATAGAGCCGCCGCATCAGCCAGCGACGCGGGCCGGGGTGCCGGGCCATCGCCAGATAGGCGGCGGGAGAGCTGTGTTCGCTGATGATCACCGCCGGGCGGTGGCGGGCCGGAAGCAGCCTTGCCGCCAGCAGGACCGAAATGTTGCGCGCATTGGTGCCGGAATAGACCGCGTCCGTTCCTGCCAGCGCCGCGCGCAGCGCCCAGAGCGAGGCCATGGCACGCCGCCCGCCCAGGTCGATCGTCTCGACCGTGTCGGGGATCTGATCCAGCAGCGCACCGGTGCGGCTGCCCAGGATCAGGCGGATTCGGAATCGGTGTCCCTGTAGCTGCCGGATTAGCGCGACGGTCGATGTTTCGATGCCACCGGGCCGCAGATGGGGCAGCAGAATGGCAAGCCGGGGAAGCATGACACGGGAATTATCCATAATCGTGTCGCCCCCGAATTGTATTCGGGTGACAGTCGCGGTCTGAGGCGGCTAACATTCTCATATTAAGGCAAAACAATAATGACCATCGAGCTGAACTGTCTCGGAAACAGACTGTTTCCAACCGCCTGTTATGTTCAAGGTTAATGTGTCGATAAGGTGGCGACATTGTGACCGTTTCGAAGGGGGAGCCCATTTTCGGGCAAGCGAGACGGGTATGAGGGGTTTGGCAGATGAAGATAGACATCTATGAGATCGATCCAGATCTTGCCGGTGTCGACGGGGGGGCGCGGCTGTTCGATGCCATCGCTCCGTTGCCGGCAAAGGTGTTACGCGAGGCATCGACCGGGCAATCCCTGCGCGAGGGCACGGTGGTCCCGTTGCCCGGGCAGGGAGAGAAGTCTCCGGCGGATGCGGCCCCGCTGCGCGGGCTGATGTCTCCGGCGAATGTCAGGTCGGGTTATGTGCCGCGCTACCCGCGCTTCGACGCGGCGTTGAACCAGGTGCTTGCGGCGCTGGCATTGTTTGCGGTGGCGCCAGTGATGCTGGTTCTATCGGTTCTGGTGCTGGTGTCGTCCGGGCGACCGGTATTCTACTCCGGGGTGCGATTAGGCAAGGATCGCAAACCCTTCAAGATTTTGAAATTCAGAACTCTGTTGCCCGCCGCCGCCGCCCAGACCAGCCAATCCACGCTGCCGCGGCGTACCTTGCTGGAAACCAATATCGGCTCTTACCTGCGCAAATCCCGCCTGGACGAGCTGCCGCAGCTGATCAACATCGTCAAAGGCGACATGGTCTTTTTCGGACCGCGTCCGGTGCGGCCCGAACTCCTTGATCTCTACATGCGCGAAGCGGCCGGGTTCGGCCTGCGCTTCAACGTCAAGCCGGGCCTTGTGGGCATGTCGCAGGCGCTGCTGCCGCATTCGGCGGGCAAGCGGTTGCGCGGGCGGTTCAACTCGCTCTGCTGCCGGGCGCCGATGAATTACTGGGCGACGCTGGGATTTGTCCTGCATGTGGGGCTGACCGTGATGCGCCGGGCCGGGCGCGGCGTTCTGGATATGGCGCTGAATCTCGGCAGTCCGGCGATGCAGTTCAATTTCCTGCGCTCGGGGTTTCACCGGCCGCGCAATACGGTGGCGCAATTCGAAATGGAGGGTGAGGTCGTGACCGCGGGCGTGGTCGGCATCTCGGACCAGATTGTGCAATTCGTCAGCCCTTTGCCGCCGCGCCGCAGAAGCTATGCTCTGACCGTCGACCGCAAGCTGGCCTCGGGGCGGCACCTGCGGATCGAGATCAAGGCCGAGGTGAAGTCGGTCTTTCCGCTGGGCGTCGGCAAATCGGGTTTCCTGTGCCATGCCTCTTATGCGGCGCGCACCCCCTATCAGCGGTATCGGATCGAGCGTTATCTGCTCGACGAGACCGTTCTGTCGACCTGAGGTGCGGTAATGTCCGATGCCCGGTCCCTGACACCACATACCACCGCCCGCCGCGCCCTGCGTCGGCGCCTGTTGCTGCGGATGCTGGCGGTGACGCTGCTCTGCGGTCTCGCGGGCGGCGGGTTGGTGGCGCTGGCCGGGATCCCGGCGGCCGGGCCGCTCGGGCTGCTGGCGGGGGGCGCAGGTTTCCTTGCGGCGGCGCGCTTCTGGCGGCTGGAGCCGGGGGTTCCGGTGCTGACCTATCACAGTGTCAGCGATAACGCGGCCTGGTTGCCGTGGCGCTCCGAGATTTCGATCCGGCCGGCCTCGCTCGACCGGCAACTGCGCCTGTTCCGCCGCATGGGGATGCAGATCGTCGACAGCGAGACCCTGGTGCGGGCGCGGCTGGCGGGGCGGCCGGTGCCGGGCAACTGGATGGCGCTGCATTTCGACGACGGTTATCTGGACAATTGGGTGGCCGCCGCGCCGATCCTGCGCCGCCACGGCGCCTGTGCCGCGCTGTTCGTATCCACTGATTTCATCGCGCCGCCGCAGCCCTTGCGCCCGATGATCGGGCACGAGGAGCCGCTGTGCTGGGATGGGTATCTGAGCTGGGACGAGCTTCGCGCGCTCGAGGCCGAAGGCACGTTTCGCATCGAGGCGCATGGCACCGATCATGGTCGCATCGCAACGGGACCCGAGACGGTCGACCGCCTGACGCCCGAGAACGCGGGGCGGCTGTCGTGGATGCAATGGGCGCGGATGCCGGGGGACAAGCACGACTGGTACCTGCGCCGCAACCGGCCGGTGCCTCTGGGCAGCGCCGTGCCGGTCAGCGCGCCGGCGCTTGCCGCGCGGGGCTGGTCGTCGGAAACCGGTCAGGAAAGTGATACCGCCTATGACGCGCGGGTGCGCGCGGTGCTGGCCACCAGCCGCGAGGTGATCGCCCGCGAGATGGGCCGCGCGCCGGTCTTGTTCTGCTGGCCGCAGAATCAGACCAGTGACCGCGCCCGCGCATTGGCCCGCGAGGCGGGGTTCCTTGCGACCACTGCCGGGCAGGCGCGCAACACCGCCTCGGATCCGGCGGCGATCTTGTCGCGGGTTCATATCGGCGAGGATTACGCGGGCTTCCGCTGCGGCTGGATCGACGACCTGGCAGTGCGGGCGCAGATCCGCTGTTTCCAGGGATACGTGGGATGGGTCGCCGTGTTGGGCGCGGTGGGCGCGCTGCGCCGCGCCGTGCGGCTGTTGACCCGGATGCGCGTGTGGGGCCGGGGTCGTGGCGCCGGATCGGGCGCCTTGCAGGAGGGGATGTCATGAAACTGGCCGTTATCGTTACCGAGTTTCCCAAGACCACCGAGACCTTTATCCTGCGCGACCTGATGGTGTTTCTCGAGGCCGGGGTGGACCTGCGCCTGTATCACCTGGCGCCCTGGCGCAATGATCAGATCCTGCACGATTTCGGGGCCGAGGCGGGACGCCGCGCGCGGCACATACCGCTGTTTTCGCCGCGTTCGCTGGCGGCACTGGCAACCCATCCTCTGGCCGCCGCGCGGCTGGCGGGCAGCATCGCGCTGCATCAGGGGCGCGAGGCGAAATTTGCCGCCAAGTCCTTGGCCTTGCTGCCCGCGGCGCTGCGGCTGGGGCAAGAGCTGCGCGACTGGGGCGCCGATCACATCCATGCCGAGTTTGCCGGTCATCCCGCCACCGCCGCCTGGATCGCCCATCGCGTGTCCGGCGTGCCCTACTCGGTCAGCTGCCGGGCGCATGACATTTTCCGCAGCCAGCGCCTGTTGGAACAGAAATTCGCCGATGCCGCGCTGGTGCGGGCGGTCAGCACCTATGCCAGCCGGTTCCTGGCCGAGCATGTGCCCGGCATCCGCCAGCAGGATATCGCCGTCATCCATTCCAGCGTCGATGTCTCGGCCATCGCGCCCAGCGATCCGCCGCCGCCCGAAGACGGGTTCCGCATCCTCTATGTCGGCTCGCTGCAACAGCGCAAGGGCGTCGACGTCCTGCTGCGGGCGCTGGCCGGGTTCGACCGGCCGGACTGGCAGCTTGACATCGTGGGCGACGGCCCGGATCGGGCCAAGCTCGAGGCGCTGAGCGCCGGGCTGGGGCTGGAAGACCGGGTGCATTTTCTCGGCCAGCGGCCATTCGGCGAGATCGACGGGTTCTATCGCGCCGCCTCGGTCTGCGTTGCGCCCTCGATCATCGGGCCCAATGGCCGGACCGAGGGCATTCCGAACGTGATGATCGAGGCGCTGGCCTATGCCCGGCCCGCCATCTCGACCAATGTGTCGGGCATTCCCGAACTGATCCGGCCCGGCGAGACCGGCTGGTTGACCGAGCCGGGCGATGTGGCGGGGCTGACGGCGGCGCTTTGCGCGGTGCATGACGCACCTGAGGCGGCCAGCAAACTGGCCTGGCAGGGGCGGGCGCTTGTCGAGCGCGAGTTCGACCTGCGGGTCAACGCCAGGCGCCAGCTGGAACTGTTCGCCGCTGCCGGCAAGGGGCAGGCGCCGCAGGGCGCCCGCACGGTGACGCCATGACCGCGCCGCGCCCCATCTTTGTTCTGGGCCTGCAACGTTCGGGCACCACGCTCATCGGCAACCTGCTGGCGGCGCATCCGGATGTGGCAGGGGTGACCGATCCGCGCCATAGGGGCATCCACGAGAGCGTGTTCTTCTCGCATTTCGCGCGCGCCTGGGACTGGACCGATGCCAGCGCCCGCGCACAGGCGGTGGCGGCGTTTCTGGACAGCGACTATGGCCGCCTGCTGGACCTGACGGACGAGGACAGGCGACGGTTGGAGCGCGTTGGCGATCCGGAGGTGTTCTTTCACCAGGCGATGACTGCCCATGCCCGCCAGCAGGGCGCGCGGGCCTGGGTCGAGAAATCGCCCCATCACGTGCACGAGGCGGCCCGGATCGCCACTGCCTATCCCGATGCGCGTTTTGTCGCGATCCATCGCGACAGCGCTGGTCTGGTGCGCTCGCGGCTCTGGGCCTATGGCCGGGTGCCGCGCACGGGGCTGGCCCGGTTGCCCGCGGTGCTGCGCGGGGCGCTGTCCAATGCCTATCACCGGCGGGTTCTGCGCCGGTTCGCACGCCAGTTCCCCGAGCGTGTGAGCGTGCTCGACTATCGCGGCTTCGTCGCGGGTGGCGACGCGTCGGTGGCGGCGATGGTCGATGCGCTGGGCTTGCCGCCCGCGCCGGGCCTTGCGCCGGAATACGCGCCCAACAGCAGCTTTGCCGCGCCCGGTGCGGCGGGCGGGCTGACCCGTGCAGACCATGCCGCCATAACGGTGGCCGAGACGCTGTCGGCGCTGGTGCCGCTCTGGCTGCTTGATCGTCTGCGTACCGGCGTCACCGGGCGTCGTCCCGAATTTCCCCGCTGGGTATGGAGCGGCCTCGTGCCGCCGCCAACCACTCGTTCCGGACCCTCGTTCGCGGCGCCGCTTGGCGCCGAGGCGGTGGCCCCATTGCAGGAGAGCCCCTCGCCATGTCGCGACTAGAGTTGATCCACGACCTGCCCAGCCCCGCCCGCAACCGGCCCGCCGACCCGTCCGGCCCGCGCGAGGGGGGTGGCGAGGCACCGCGTCAGAACGAGGCGGGCGCCGCCATCCGCCATGTGGCCGAGTTGATGCGGCAGAGCCGTCGGCTGATCCTGCTGCTGATGCTGGCCTGCGCGGCGCTGTCCTGTGCCTATGCGGTCTACAAGCTGAATTTCTCGCCGGTCTACCGGGCCTCGGCCAAGGTGACCGCCCAGCCCACCGACGCCGAACTGCGCTATTCGCAGGTCTATGTACGCTCGTCCTCGCTGGACAGCGCCAATGTGATCACCCGCAGCCATATCGAATATCTCAAGAGCCGCGAGATCGCCGAGCGCGCCCGGCTCGAGGTGTTCGGCGCCGCGGGGGCCGCGCCCGAAGAACAGCAGATCCCGGCGCTGCTCGCCTTTGCCAAGGAGGCCAAGCAACAGGTCGAGGCCGGTCTGCGCTGGCTCAATTCCGGCAGCGCCGGGGCAGCGGCGGGCGAAAAGGATCTGGTGACCGAGATCCAGGACGCGATCGAACTGAAGATGGTCGAAAGCTCGTTCGTGATGGAAATCTCGGTGGCCTGGGAAGATCCGAAGATTGCCGCTGAACTGGCCAATGTGCTGGCCCGGGTCTATCGCACTCGCAGCCGCGAGCAGGTTGCCGCCACCACGGGCGAACTAACAAGCTTCCTCGAAACGCAGAAACTGGCGACCGAGCGCCGCCTGTCCGACCTGATCGAAGAGCGCAACGCGTTGCGGACCGCCTCGGGCGTGGTCGAGATCGAGACCGAGCGGCGCGAATTGCTGGCCCGGCTGTTTGCCGAATCCGCCCAGCGTGATGCCGACCGGCGCAGCCTGCTGGCCATCCAGGCTCAGCTGCGCGCCTTTCTGCCCGACCGGCCGCTCAACCGGCATGACGGTCTGACCCAGACCACCAAGGAAGAGCTGAACCTGTCGCGGCTGCGCGAGGTGGAACTGGCCGCCGCCGTGGTCGAAAGCGACAAGATCGTCGCCCGGCTGGAACAGCGCATCGCGGCGCTGGCCAAGCTGGAGACCCGGTTCGAGGGACTGAATTCCGAAATCGAGCGCACCCGGGGGCAGCTGAACGATATCGACGCGCGCCTCTTGGAGGTGCGCATCAGCGAGGCGGAAAGTATCGAGACCCTGCGCATCGTTGACCTGGCAAAGCCCCCGGCTCTGCCCGAGGAACCGAAGGTGGTGAACCGGACCGTGATGGGGGCGGTGTCGGGCTTCCTTCTGGCGATGATGGTTGTGCTCAGCCGGGATTACATGGCGACCCGCCTGCGCACCCAGACCGATCTGTCCGGCGTGGCCGGGCTGCGGGTTCTGTCTCCGGCGGCGCTGGAGGCGACCGAACTGACGGGCGCGGCCGCCAGTCCGGCGATGGCCGCCGCCGAGGAGGACATGCGACCCTATCTGGATTGGGATGCGCTGGATACCGATGACATGGTGGCGGTCCTCGACGTGTCGGACCCGCGCCGGGCCGAGGCGGTGGGCCGCCGGGTGATGCAGAGCTATCCCTATAGCGACCAGGTACATACCGGGCTGCTGCGCCGGGCTGTGCGTCCGGGCAACATGCCGCCCAGTGCGGCGGTGCTGATCACGCTGGGCCGGGACGAGCTGTCGGCGGCCGAGCTGCGCGACTATCTGGATCAGCTTCGCAACCTGTCGCGGTCGCTGCCTGTCGCGGTGGCCTATGTCGATATCCGGGGACGCGTGGGATGACCCCGGCGCCGCGGCAGCTGGCGCTGGGCTTTGGCGGCGCGCTGCTGGCCGCCGCTGCCGCCCTGTCCGGACCGGCCCTGGCGGCGGGCCTTCTGGCCACTGCGCTTGGCGGGTTTGCCGTGCTGGGCAACACCGTGCTGGGCGCCTATCTGCTGGTCGCGCTGGCCCAGCTCGACGGGATCGCGTTGCTGGTCGATCAGAGACTGCCGATCTCGCTGTTCAAGGCGGTTACCGCGCTGGTTCTGCTGTCGCTTGTGCTGACGGTGCGGCGCCATCCGTTGATGCAGGGGCGGTTGCGGCTGTCGCCCACGGCGATGTTCACCCTGCTGTTCGCCATTTGGCTGTGTGTCTCGTATCTGGCCTCGGACTGGCAGAGCTATTCCTATGATCATACCAAAGGGTTCTTGCAGACGCTACTGCTGGTGCCGATCCTTGGTCTGACGGTCACCTCGCCTCGGCACCTGCGGCGCATGGTGCTGGTGATCGCGGCCAGCGGCGCGATTTCGGCGGTCTTTGTCATCCTCGAGACCGTGTTCGGACTGCGGCTTTTGCCCTATGCGGACGAGGCCGATGTGGCCGCCTGGCTGGGGGCGGTGCGGTCCGCCGGGGCCTCGGCCTATAACCCTACCACCTCGTCACATCTGATGGCGGTGAGCCTGATGCTGGCGCTGGTGATGGCGCTCTATGACCGGCGCGGGCGGCGGCTGTGGGTCTTGATTTCGCTGCTCTGCCTGGTGGCTCTGCCGATGATGGGCGCGCGATCGGGCGCGATTGCCGTGGCCATGGGGATCGGGCTGATCGGCTTTCGCATGCGGCATCACCGGCTGTTCCCGGTGGTGGCGCTGGGGGCGCTGGCGGCACTGGTGGTCGCGGTGCTGAACGCACCCGATACGCTGGTCGAGCGGTTCGGCGTGCTGGGCGATTTCCTGGGCGAGGGCGATACATCGGACCGGTCGCTGCTGCGGCGGCTCAGCTACAACCAGATCGGACTGGCGCTTTGGGCCGAACATCCGGTGACCGGGCTGGGGCCGGGGGCCTATCCGGTCAATTATGCCAGCGACGCCTTCCGCTGGTATCCCGGGCGCGAGGCCGAGGCGCGGCAGCTCCATAACGCCTATCTCGAGGTGGCGGTGGAAACCGGTATCGTGGGCATTGCGCTGTTCCTGGGCGCGCTGCTGAGCGCGGCCTGGGCGGCGTTGCGGGCCGGGCTGCATCCGGTGACCGAGACACAGCTACTGGCCCAGGCATTGGGGGTCGCGATGGCGGTGTTCATGTTCGCCAGCCTGTTCATGCCCAACGAGGACATCAAATACACCTGGATCCTCGCCGCGCTCTGCGCGCGCGCGGCGCAGCTGGCGCGCGGCTGGCGGGTGGACACGGGGCAGGGGTCATGACGGTGCTGTTCTGGACCTGCCTGGGGCTGATCCTGTTCTCGCTGGTGGGCTATGGATTGCTGTGGATCGGGTTGGCGCGGCTGGTGCCTGACCGCCCGGCCCATCCGCCGGTGACGCAGTCGGCCACGGTTTTGATCGCGGCGCGCAACGAGGCGCGCGATATCGGCGCCAAGATCCGCTCGCTCAGGGCGCAGCGCCGGGACGGTCACCGGGTGCGGGTGCTGGTGGTTTCGGACGGGTCCGAAGATGCCACCCTGACCGAGGCCGCGGCGGCGGCTGAGGGTGACGCTGATATCCAGGTGATCGGGCTTTCACAGCATGGCGGCAAGGCCGCAGCGCTCAATCACGGGTTGGCGATGATCCCCGAGGACGAGATCGTGATCTTCTCGGATGCCAACAGCCTGCTGGACCCGGACGCCTTGATCCGCCTGCTGGCACCCTTTGCCGACCCCGGTGTCGGGGGCAGCATCGGACAACTGGGGATCAAGGGGCGCGACGGGCTGATGGCGCGGGCCGAACGGCTTTACTGGCGTTATGACAATGCGCTGAAACGGGCCGAAGACCGGATCGCGGGCACGGTATCGGCGCAGGGGACGCTTTACGCGGTGCGGCGGGGGCTGGTCGGGGTGGTGCCGGCGGACATGGCCGACGATCTGGCGATCTCGCTGGGCGTGGTGGCGCGCGGATACCGGCTGGCCTATGCGCCGGGCGCGGTGGCGCGCGAGGCGGTGACCTCGAACCTGCGCGGAGAATTCGGGCGGCGGGTGCGCTCGACCGAGCGCGGCTGGCGTGGATTGATGCATTATGCGGGGCTGATGAATCCGGGCCGGACCGGGCTTTATGCGGTGCAACTCTTCTGCCACAAGGTGCTGCGCCGTCTGGTGGCGGTGCTTCTGCCACTGCTGCTGCTGGCCAATATCGCCCTGCTGGATCAGGGCACGTTCTATGTGGCGATGTTCGGCGCGCAGGTCGCGCTTTGTGCCGTTGCGCTGGCCGCGGTGACAACCCGCTGGGGCCGGCAGCTTCCGGGCGCGTCGGTGGCGGTGCTGTTCGTGATGGGGCACGCGGCGATCTTCTGGGCGCTGCTGCGCTATGCGATGGGTGTCCGCTCGACCAAATGGGCGCCGGTGCGCGGATAGCGCGCGGAATCGGGCGCCGGAACCGCGTCAGGCATGTCCTGAGGTCGCGCGGATGCCAGAGGGCATCTGCGGTCCGCGGCACCTCGTGAACAGGTGCCTGTGCTCCTCGGCTTGCTTGAAACGATCGCGGCGCGTCTTGCAAAACAGAGGCCGAGACAGGAGGCAAGCGGCCGACGCCAGGGGGGCTGGCGTTCCACCGGACTGCACTGAGGGTGGTCAGCGATGGTCAGGGCACGCGCTTGGGGCGTGGAGACCGTTCCGCTTGACAAGAGTGCGACGGCCCATCTACACGGCTGTCAGGCAACAGACGCCTGCCGCCCGCCGACATCTGTCACGGTGAAGTTCTGTAGCAGACACGATCTTCGTCCTCCACGGCACCTGTCGCGCGGATGGTAATGCGGGCCCCGTCCAATCCTTGCGCGACCTGAGCCGGAAGGAAAACGGGGTCATGTCGTCCCAGACCAACTCATTTCTCGAAGGGCCGCTTGGCCTGATCTACGCGCGCACGGCGCTTCCCATCATCTTTGTCATGGGCGTGAACGGCGCGCTCGCCGTGGTCGATGCCCTCTTCCTCGGGTATTTCGCGGGACCGCAGGCGCTGGCCGCGGTCACGCTGATGTTTCCGCTCTACATGCTGATCGTCGCGCTGGCCACGCTGGTCTCCTCGGGCATGTCGAGCATCCTTGCCCGGCAGTTCGGCGCCTGGCGCGTTGACGCGGCGCGCGCCACGTTCTCGGCGGCGCACGGGCTCGCGGTCTTTATCGGTCTGATCCTGATCGTGCTCTTCCTGACTTTTGGCAAGCCGGTTGCGGTCTTGGCCGCCGGCGGGTCAGAGGACCTGGCCGAGATGGGGCTGATCTACCTGCGCATCAGTGTCTTTGCCGCGCCGTTGATCTTTGTGCTTTCGGTCAATTCCGATGCCCTGCGCAATGAAGGGCTGGTGATGTTCATGGCCGCGATGAGCCTGCTCGTGTCGCTTGCAAACATGGGCTTCAACTATGTCCTGATCGGCCTGTTCGACATGGGCGTGGCGGGCTCTGCCTATGGCACCGCGATGGCACAGGCCCTGGCGCTGGCCATTATCCTCACATTCCGGGTCTTTGGCGACACCGGGTTGCGACCCTCTGCGCTCTGGCACCATTCGCCGCTGTCGGGGTGGCGGGACATTCTCGCGCTCGGCGCGCCGCAAAGCCTCAATTTCCTCGGGTTCGCGCTGGGATCGGGGGCGATCATCGTCGCGCTGCAATGGGTGGAGGCCCCGGATTACGACGCGAGTGTTTCGGCCTACGGGATCGTCACGCGGCTGATCACCTTTGCCTTCCTGCCGCTCCTTGGCCTTGCCCATGCGATGCAGACGATTACGGGCAACAATTATGGGGCGGGCGCCTTGCGTCGCAGTGACACGAGCCTTCGGACAGCGGTCCTCGCGGCTTTCGGTTATTGCCTGGCGCTACAGATCGGCATGACAGCTTTTGCCACTCCGATCGGATCGGCCTTCGTTTCGGATCCGCGAGTCGTGGCGGAGGTCGCGCGCATCTTGCCGGTGATTTCGGCCGGGTTCTTCGCCGCGGGGCCGCTGATGATGATCGCCATGCATTTCCAGGCCATCGGCGACGCGGGTCGCGCGGCGATACTGGGGCTTTCCAAACCCTATCTTTTCGCCGTGCCGCTGACATTCGCGCTGGCGGGCGCGTTGGGAGAGCCGGGTATCTGGTTCGCGGCCCCGGTAGCGGAGGTCCTGCTCGTCGGGCTGACGGCGCTCGTGTTGGCGCAAGTCGCACGCGCGCAGTCCCTGCGCTGGGGTCTTTTCACCACGGCTGGGCAAGTGCGGGCATGACACGCGATTTGTCGACGATCGCCGAGGCCAAGCAGGCGGCGAAGCAGTTGCGCGATTGCCTCGCCGAACAGGGCGAGGCGATCGGTCACGCGCGGGCGCTGGAGCGGATCGCCCAGCGGTACGGGTTCCGTGACTGGAACGCGCTGCATGCCGCGTTGCGCGACCGCTCGCCACAAGGCTGGGAGGCAGGCGGCCGGGTGACCGGCCGCTACCTGTCGCAGCCCTTCGCCGCAACGGTGCTGGCCGCCGACCAACTCCGACCCGGTTGGTTCCGGCTGGTGCTCGACCTCGACGAGGCGGTCGACGTGGTCCGGTTCGACAGCTTCTCCAACCTTCGCAAGCGGATCAGGGTCGAGGTCGGCCCCGAGGGTCACTCGACCGAACGGACATCCGACGGCACGCCGCATGTCGCGCTCGATCTCGACCGACCCGGTGCGGAGAGGACAACCGATGAACCATGAGTTGATCTTTTCGCTCGCCGGGCTGATTGCGATGGCCGGTTGGGCCGCGCTCCTGCTGTCGCCGCTCATCCCGGTCTGGTCGGACAGGATCGCAGGGCTTGTCATTCCCGGCATCCTCTCGGCGGGCTACGTCGTGATCCTGATCGCCGTTCCGGCCCCCAGCGGCGGCTTTGGCAGCTTCGCCGAGATGAGGGACCTTTTCTCGCACGCCGATGCGCTCATGGCGGGATGGATCCATTTCCTCGCCTTCGACCTGCTGATCGGGGCTTGGATCTGTCGGCAGGGGCGTCGCAATGGTTTGCCCTACTGGTCCGTCGCACTGTGCTTGCCGGTGACTTTCCTGTTCGGGCCGGCGGGCTTGCTGCTGTTTCTGCTCGTCCGGGCCTTGCAACGCGCGTTTGGTGGCCGATTGGCATGACACGCGTCGCCTGACCTGGCCCGTCACCGCTCTACCGGGTGACAGGCCGTTTGGTCGCTTGCCGCCCCTGCGTCAGCAGGGCTCCGTCGCCGTTGCGTTGCGGGTGTCGAACAGCCCCGTGAAGCGAGGGGTGACAAGGGCGGGACAGCCGTGCCCCGATCAGCGCCGCGAGGCTGACGCAGCCGATCCAGACGCCGCCTGCGATCTCGTTACCGCCGCCAAGCCCCAACTCGACCGCGTGCAGCGTCGTCCACAGCTCCGCCGTGCCAGCAGGGTCCCGCGTGCGAAGTTCCGCGACCTGCTCCAGCGCGACATTCGCGATCATGCCTGCGCCGAGGACCAGAGCGGCCCAGACAAGGCCGAACCCCTTCGTGACAGCGGCCCAGCCCGGCGCCGTGTTCGCCAGTCTTTCGGACAGAGCAACCACGAGAACAACAAGCGCGAGGGCGTTCAGCAGATAGATAGTACTGTTCCACGCGGTCAGGATGCCGGGCCGTGCGTCGTTTAAGTCAAGCACCGCGACGGGGTCGATCTCGTTCGTGCCATAGCCGAGCGGGGCGAAATGCGTCACCAACAGGGCGAAACCGATCAGATAGGATGCGGCACAGGTTAGGGAGGCCAAGCCGCCTGCGCGGGCAAGCGTCATGTCGGATCTCCTTCGGGCAAGGCAGGGGATGACGACGGTGGGCGTTCCGCCAGCGCAGCGAAATACCCGGCAAGACGGCGGGTGCCGAACGGCGCTCCGACCATGTCGAGCGACATCGCCGTCAGGAAGAACTGAGCCGGCCCATTGATCCGGCGCGGGGTGATCCAGGGCAATAACGCCAGAGCGGCCTTGCGCAACGTGTCGGGCAGCCGGGTGATCCGCGGGGGGCGGTCCAGTGCGGCGAAGGCCATCCGGGCGATCTCGGTGTGGGTAAAGGTCTCGGGCCCGCCAACGTCCAGCCAGCCGCGTCCGGCCTCGGTCGCATCGGCGACCGCTGCTGCAAGGTCCGCGCGATGGATCGGGTTGATGTGGTTGGCACCGGAACCAAAAAGCCAGACCCGCCCCGCCCGCGCCATGGAGAAAAACTCGCCCATGTCGGAGAAGTAACCCGACGGCGCGATCACGGTCGATGCTATCCCCGACGCTTGCAGCGCGTGGACGAAATCCGCCTTGGCGGACACCAGAGGGACATGACGCATCGCTTGCGCGCGTATGACATGCACATAGGCGAAGCGTCCCACGCCGGCTCGTTCCGCTTCGCGCAAAAGGTTCAGGTTGGCGCCGAAATCCACCACCCGATAGCTCAGCCCATCGGCCTGCCGCGTGATCCCCAGCGCGGACACGACAAGGTCAATTCCCGTCAGCAACCCGGTCAGGGTTTCGGGTTGGGTCGCCTGGGCCTCGATCAGCGCGTCGGCAACAAGATCCTTCGCATGACGCCGGTCCCGCACCAGTGCCGTCACGCGGTAGCCGCGCGCGTGATACTCCGCGCATAGGAAGCGGCCGAGATAGCCGGTTGCACCGGCGATCAGGACGGATGGCATGGGGCACCTCCGATGGCCTTGGGATTCAGGTCTTGCGATGCAGCATGGGATGGACGGTCGGCTCACCCGCGATCTCGGGCACACCGGTATCCCGCCTGAGACGCGCCCATGTGAGGAAACGGGGTGCATGCGCGTTGGACGACCAGGTCAAACGGGCGAGATCGACGAGGGACAGCACGCCGGACAGGCGGCGCTGGGGGCGATATATTGGGGTGTGCATGGAGATCTCCGTTTCGATGTGTTTCGTCAGAAGCGGTCATCCGACGACGCGGTATCCGCGTCCGCGCAGGCAATCCACGACGATGGATTCGCGCCGTTCGCTTGCATTGACGGCGCCTGCGACACCACCGGCAACTGCACCCGCAATGGCACCGCCCACCGCATCCGCATCGTCGTCGGCAGCGCCAAGCAGCGCGCCGGCACTGGCGCCAAGGAGGGTCGCGCCTGCGGTCTCCTGATCGAACTGGCGCTGATCGCGGGCCAGCGCCTGGCAGGCGGATAGGTCGGCTTGGAAGGCGGCCGTGGGTTGGCCGTCGAGGATCGGCGTGTAGCCTGCACCGCTGTCCGCGCAGGCACCGACAAGAACGGACAAAAGGCAAAGCGAAATCGTGGCATGTTTCATTGGTATCATTCCGAGAAAAAAGAGAGTCTGCGCGCAGAGGCGGTCTGCACGCTGTTGGGGGCATCGACTGTTATCGGTGAGCGCGGCGGTCTAGCCGGGGCCGTCCAGGCGCGGCGCCTGTGCGTCGTGCGACCCGCGAAACCGCTCGCGGTACTCCGAGGCGGAAACACCCAGATGCCGCTGGAAAGCCCGGCGCATCCGTTCGGCGTTCTGAAAGCCCGTTTCCATCGCGATCAGTTCGACACCTCTCGCAGTCGTCTCCAGTGCGACCCTTGCGGCCTGCACCCGCGCCGCCTCGACATAGGCCGCCGGCGTCAAGCCCGTCTCGTGCTTGAAGCGCCGCGAGAAGGTGCGTTCGGACAGTCCTGCGCGCGCGGCAAGCGCCGTCACGGTCAGCGGGTCGTCGGGATTGGCGAGGACGAAATCCAATGTGGCGTTGATTGCCGGGTCCTCGGCGCGCTGCGCCACCAGATGCGCGCTGAATTGCGACTGGCCCCCTGGCCGCATCATGTACATGACGCTGAAGCGTGCGACCTGAAGCGCGGCCGCGTGGCCGAGGTCGTCCTCGATCAGCGCAAGGGCCAGGTCCATCCCCGAGGTCACACCGGCCGAGGTCCAGATATTGCCGTCGCGCACATAGATCGAATCCCGGTCCACCCGAACGTCCGGGTAGTCGGTTTCCATCTTTGGGCACCAGAACCAGTGCGTGCTGGCGCGTTTGCCATCCAAGAGACCCGCCTCGGCCAGCACGAGCGCCCCGGTGCAGATCGACGCGATCCGCCGGGCCCGTGGGGCGGCGGCGCGCAAGAACGCCACCAGGGCCGGATCCTTCATCGCGGCCGAGCTGCCATGCCCGCCCGCGATCATCAGCGTGTCGATGGCGCGATCGTCGGCCAGAACATCCTCGAAGGACAGCGCGGCGGTGATCGTCAGACCCGAGCTTGCCGGGAGCGGCCCGGCCCTCTCGGCGACGATGCCGATGTCGTAGGGTTGCAGACCATCGGCGCTGAAATAGGCCGTTGTTGCCAGGATCTCGAGCGGCCCGATCACGTCAAGGTTGTGGGCGCCGGGATAGGCGACCATCAATACGCGGCGCGGCGACCGGGTTGACATATGGAATTCACTGCGTGTCATGGTCTGACACTAGCGCGAATGGCGGCCTGTCGGTTAGGACAAAGACCCCACGCTTTCTGCCAATTCGCAGTGCTTTGCCCCTGGCGCCCATTCGCCTTAGGATGGGCGCCATGGGCTATGTAACCTCTCTCTTCGCGCGCAAGGTGGTCGCTGCGGCCGGCAACGCCATCGACGGCGCGGCGTTCCTGCGCGGCGCGGGCATAGATCCTGAAGGCGCATGGGACCCGAAAGCGATGATCCCGGACGGCCTCTATTATGGCCTGCTCGAACGGATCGCGGCGGAGGTCGATGTCACCGATCTGCCGCTGCGGGTTGGGGCGTCGATGCGGCTTGATGAATACGGTGCGCTCGGCCTTGCATTCAAGGCGGCAACGACGCTGGGCGCATCTTATGCGCGGGTCGAACGGTATGCGCGGCTCTGGACCAGCGTTGTGGAGTACGAGCTGCGCCAGGATCCGCGCGGCACGCTCTTCATCCTGCATCGCGAGGGCGCGCGCCGTTTGGGGATGCGGTTGTCGAACGAGGCGACGCTTGCGAGTTCCGTGTCGATTGCCCGGCAGGTCAGCCCGGTGCCGGTTGCGCCGCTCGAGGTGCTGATCCGCCATCCCGCGCCACGGTCTGTCGCCGCCCATGAGGACTGGTTCGGCAGTCCAGTCCGGTTCGATGCGGAACTCGACGCCATCCTTTTTTCCCGCGAGATGCTGGCGCAGCCGAACATCCTCGGGGATGTGGGCATTTCCCGCTACCTCGCGGATCATCTCGAACGCGAACTCTCGGAGATCGCCGACGAGGTCCCGCTGGTTACGCGGACAAAGGAGGCCATCGCGCAGGCGCTGAGCGAGGGCGCACCGAAGATGGCCGAGATCGCGCGCGATCTCGGGCTCAGCGCCCGGTCGTTCCACCGGCGGCTTTCCGAGCACGGCATGAGCTTTCAGACCCTGACCGAAGAGACCCGGCGCGACCTGGCCGAAGGACTCTTGCGTGACGATCGGCACTCGCTGGCCGAGATCGCGTTTCTGACGGGGTTCGCCGAACAGAGTTCCTTCACCCGCGCCTTCAAACGTTGGGTCGGCATGACACCTGCGAGCTACCGCAAGGAACGCGTCGGCCGCTGACCGGCCCTGGCGGCGTCGGTCAAGACGTTGGCGACCCCGGTCAATACGGGTCGGCGGCGATTGCCTATCCCTTGGTCCATCAACTCGAACCAGGGAGAAACCCATGCAACACCAACCCATCCTCGTCATTGGCGCCACCGGCAAGACCGGGTTCCGCGTCGCAGCAAAGCTGGAAGCCAAGGGCCTTCCCGTCCGCCGCGGCTCTCGCAGCTCCGGCACTCCCTTCGACTGGGAAGCGCCCGAAACCTGGGCCCCCGCGCTGACCGGTGCCCGGGCAGCCTATGTCACCTACTTCCCCGATCTTGCGTTCCCCGGCGCGGTCGAAAAGCTCGAGTCCCTCGTCGAGACAGCGAAAGACGTCGGCGTCGAGCATCTGGTCCTGCTCTCGGGCCGTGGCGAGCACCACGCCCGGCTGGGCGAAGAGGTCGTGCGCCAGTCCGGCGTGGACTTCACCATCGTTCGTGCCGCTTGGTTCGCGCAGAACTTCTCCGAAGGGTATCTGCGCGATCCGGTTCTGGCCGGCGTGCTGCCGATGCCGGGCGGCGATATTGCGGAGCCGATCATCGATATCGAGGACATTGCCGATGTGGCGGTCGCGGCGTTGACCGAAGAGGGCCACAAGGGCCGGCTCTACGAAGTTACGGGTCCTCGATTGATGACCTTCGCCGAGATGGCCGGGGTGTTGAGCGAGGCCACCGGGCAGAAGATCCGCCATATCCCGATCAGCTTCGAGGATTTCCACGCGAATGTCGCGGCCGCGGGTGGCGATTTCGTCGCGGATGTCTTCACCGCGATCGCTCGCGAGACGCTCGACGGCCGCAACGCCCACACGACCAACGGCGTCATGCAGGCCCTCGGCCGTCCGCCCCGCGATTTCGCCGAGTTCGCGCATTCCGCAGCCAAGGCGGACGCGTGGATGGTCGCGGCCTGAGCCTCGTTGTCGGACCAATTCGGAGAAAACCCGATGACACCTGTTCAAAAAATCGCACTCGGCGTCGCTGGCATCACTTCACTGGGCATCGGCGCTTTCATCCTCGTTGCTCCGCATGCCTTCTATGCAGGCTACGGGATCGTTCTGGGGCAAGAGCCCAGCCTGCTGAGCGAGTTGCGCGCGCCCGGAGCCGCTCTCGCCGCCTTCGGAGCCGTGATGCTGGCCGGTATCGTGCGGCCGGCGCTGCGGCAAGCCGCCGTGATCGCTGCGCTGACCGTCTTCCTTGCCTTCCCGGCGGGCCGGGTTCTGGGCCTTGTCGTCGACGGAGTACCCTCGGGCGGCATTCTGGGCGCTCTGGGCCTGGAACTCGCGATCGCCGGGTTCTGCCTGTTCGCGTTTCGACGAAGTGCTGATCCCGCAATCACCGGCTTCGCTACCCGCTGACCGACATTTCGATGCGGTGCGACAGCCATCTGTCCCGCCGCATCCTTCGCCAAGAAAGGAATTGTCCGATGACCCCTGTCGTCTTCGTCCTGATGCAATTCGCGATCCTCGCCTATGCGCTGGTCGCGGGCGTCTTCCTCGCCTTTTCAGACTTCATCATGCGCTCGCTCGCCCTTACCGGTGGCGTCGGCGGCGTGGAGGCCATGCAGGTCATCAACCGCGAGGTCTTTCGCTGGTTGTTCATGGCTCTGTTCCTCGGCATGGCCGGCATATCGGTCTTCCTTGCCGGGTATGCCTGGTTCGGGCTCGACGGCCCGGCGGCGACGCTGATCCTGCTCGCCGCGCTGGTCTATCTTGTCGGATGCTTCGGCGTCACGGTCGCCTTCAACGTGCCGCTGAACGAGGCGCTGGCCGGGATGGACTTGTCGCTGGACGCGACGCGGGAGTACTGGCAGCAGACCTATCTGCCGCGCTGGACCTTCTGGAACTCGGTGCGAACCGGCGCGGCGGCGCTGGGTGCGGCTCTCATGCTTTTCGGACTCCTGTGGATGACGCAAGGCCAGGCACGGCCGACCTGACGCAGATCGGACAGGGCGGGGTCGGCCAGACCTCCCGCCCGGTTCACCTTTGCGCTTCCGGCATGCTCTTGGCGATCTGGGCAGCAGGACCTGCCGGGCCAGCCAGCCCGATCACGCGGATCTCGGAAACCTGTTTCTCTCGCTCACGCAGACCATCGACGCGCTTGCGATAGCCATCGACCTTGCCACTGTCGGGCCCCGCCTGCCGGATCAACGCGGTCTGACGCGCCCGGATGAAGGCGGATTTCATCGGGACGCGTGTATGACCGTGCCCTGCTGCCGCTCCGGATTGATGCGTCCGCCATGCCGGAGTCCTGCCCGGGCCACGGCGGCTGTTACGCACCGGCATTGCCAAAATCGGCAACCGCAAAATCGATCAGCGCGCGCACCTTTCGAGGCAGCGTGCGCCCTTCAAGGTAGACGGCAGCGACGTCGCCGCGTTCCCCGGTATGGCTTTCAAACAACCGGACCAGCTCGCCGCAATCGAGCGCACCGCGCAAGGCGAAACCGGGCACATAGGCGACCCCGAGACCGCGACGTGCCAGATCGACCGCGGCACTTGCCGAATTGACGTGAAACCGGCCTTCGATCTGAACCACGACCTGAGTGCCGTCATGTTCGAAGGCCCAACGCCGGGGATTCCGGCGGTTGGTATCGACGATGCAACTGTGTTCTGAGAGGTCGTTTGGCGTTTCTGGGAGGCCGGCCCGTGCGACATAGGCCGGACTGGCGACAGGCAGGCTCTGGAACGTGCCCAGCCGTCGGACCTTGAGAGAGGCTATGTCAAAGCGTCCAATCCGAAAGGCCAGGTCGATCCCTTCTGCGGCAAGATCGCTGAAGGCATCGCTCAGCCTGAGATCGATGGTGATCCCTGGGTGAAGTTCGGAGAACCGTGCCAGCATACCCGCGATGTAGACCTCGCCGAAGGTGATCGGAGCGGAAATCCTTAGAACGCCCGACAACCCTTTCGAGGAGTCCGAGATATCGGCAAGCAATTCGTCAAGATCGTCCAGCAGGGCAGGGGCTCGGGACAGAAGATCGGACCCGGCCGGGGTCAGGCCAACTTTGCGGGTTGTGCGCTGAAAGAGCCGCACACCGAGACGCTGCTCGAGCTCGGCCACATATTTCGAGGTCAATCGGTTCGACATGCCCAGCTGTGCTGCCGCCCCGGTGAAGGAGCCGGACTGCGCGGTAGCGACAAAAGCGCGGAGTTGATCAAAAAGGTCCATGTGATCATTGCGAACAAAACGTGGAAATTAATTCGCGATATTCGCCATTTTGAGGGTCATCTGCAAGGCCTATGTTCCTTCACAGAAAAGCTGTCTCCGGGCGGCTTTCAACAAAAGGACAAGGATATGACCACGCACACGAATTCTGACTATGCTGCCTTCGCACTTCGCGTCACCAGCGGTTCGCTCTTTCTTGCCCATGGCTGGCTGAAGATCAGCGTCTTCACCGTCGCCGGAACCGTCGGCTTTTTCGAGAGTCTCGGCCTGCCGGGGCTTCTGGCCTATTTCACGATCGCTGCCGAGATCGTCGGAGGGATCGCCCTGATCCTCGGCATCGGCACGCGGCTTGTCTCATTGGCGCTGATCCCGGTGCTTCTGGGCGCCACCTGGGTTCATGCCGGCAATGGCTGGCTGTTCTCGGCCGAAGGCGGCGGCTGGGAGTTCCCGATCTTCTGGGCAGTCGTTCAGGGTGCGATTGCAGCGCTCGGCAGCGGTGCCTTCGCCCTGAAAGTCCCGGCGCTGCAGCGGGCGCTGGGCCAGTTCGCCTGATCTTCCCATCACTCCCGGGCGGCCCTTGGGCCGCTCGGACACACTCGAAAGCGGCCCATCATGCGTATTCACAGCCTACAAGACCTCAAGGATCGATTTGCGCCCTCTGACCGGATGCCGGTCGTTTTCCTCGGGCATGGCAGCCCGATGCATGCGATCGAAGACGGGCCGTTCAGTCGATCCTGGGCGCTGCTTGGCCAGAGCCTGCCGCGACCCAAGGCGATCCTCGTCGTCTCGGCGCATTGGATGACCAATGGAACGACCCTTGTGGATGTCTCGGCCATGCCGCGCACGATCCACGATTTTTACGGCTTCCCCGAGGCGCTTTTTCAACAGCGCTACCCGGCCCCCGGCCAGCCCGACCTGGCGCGCGAGGTCGTGTCGCTTCTGGGCAGCCACCGCGCCGCCGGGGATGATACCTGGGGCCTCGACCACGGTGCCTGGGCTGTCCTGAAGTTTCTTTATCCCGATGCGGATGTTCCGGTCTTTCAGGTCTCGGTCGACATGGGACGGGGGCTGGACCATCAACTGGAAATCGGCCGCGCTTTGACGGACCTGCGGGACCGGGGCATCCTGATCCTCGGCTCGGGCAATGTCGTCCACAACCTGCGGGCCATGCGCCCGGGTGGCACGCCACTGGATTTCGCGCAGGAGTTCGATGCGCTTTTTGCCGATCGTCTCGTGGACCGGGATTTCCGCGCGCTGGCGGATGCGGAAGGGCTGGGCGCACTTCTCACCGCAGCTCATCCGACCGTGGATCACTACTTGCCAGCCCTGACCATCGCCGGCGCGTCAGATGCGCGCGACGAATTGACTTTCATGACCGATGCCATCGATCTCGGATCGGTGTCGATGCGGTCGTTCATCTTTCACGCAACCTGAGGAGACCGACACATGCTTGTGGACGGCAAATGGATGGAAAACTGGCAGCCGGTGCAAAAGGCCGACAAGGACGGCCGCTTCGTGCGCCAGACCTCCAGCTTTCGCAACTGGATCACGCCGGACGGTGCGCCCGGCCCGACAGGCGAGGGCGGGTTCAAGGCCGAACCTGGCCGCTATCGGCTTTATGTTGCGCTGATCTGCCCTTGGGCGTCGCGGACGCTGATAGCGCGCAAGCTCAAGGGCCTGGAGGACCTGATCCCGGTGACCGTGGTGAACCCGACCCTGACGGATCAGGGATGGAGTTTCGGTGGCTTTGCCGGCGCTGACGCGGATCCGCTCCTCGGCGCGCGCTATATGCACGAGATCTACACCCGGGCCGACCCGCAGTTCACCGGACGCGCCACGGTTCCGGTGCTTTGGGACACCATGCGGAACGTGATGGTAAACAATGAAAGCGCCGATATCCTGCGCATGTTCGATAGCGCCTTCGAACATCTCGTGCCCTCCGATCTGCGGCTCTATCCCGCGCATCTGGCGGCAGAGATCGACGCTCTCAACCCGCGCCTTTACGACTTGCTCAATAACGGCGTCTACAAGGTGGGGTTCGCAACGTCCCAGCGCGCCTATGAAGAGGCGCTGGAGGGTGTGTTCACCATGCTGGGCGAGCTTGAGGAGCGGCTGACGGGCGGCTACCTGTTCGGCGACTGCTTGACGGAAACGGATATTCGCGCCTTTGTGACGCTGATCCGGTTCGACGCCGCCTATCATGGCCTGTTCAAGACCAACCGGCGACAGGTCAGGGATTACCCGCGTCTGTCGGGCTACCTCGCGCGGATGCTCGACCTGCCTGGTGTGCGAGAGACAGTGGACATCGACCACATCCTGCAAGGCTACTATTCGATAAAGGCGCTCAATCCCACTGGGATCGTGCCGAAAGCGCCGGATCACATTGCGGACCTGCTGCGCGCCTGAGGATGCGGCACAAAAAAAGCGGCGGGCAAGGATTTCCCTTGCCCGCCGCTCTTCGTTTTTGTGCCCGGTCGGCCTCTATCCGACGGTGCTTCCCAGCCAGAGCGTGATTGCGGGGAAGGCGACCAGCACGGCAAGGCGTACGACATCGACCGCGATGAAGGGGACGAGGCCCTTGAAGATCCGAACCACCGGTACATCGGGCAGAACGGCCTTGAGAACGAAGACGTTCATTCCGACCGGCGGTGTGACCAGTGCGATCTCGGTCACCACGATCACGATGATCCCGAACCAGACAAGGTCGAACCCTTGAGCGACGACGATGGGCGCGAAAAGCGGCACGAAGATCAGGATGATCGCCATGGAGTCCATCACGCAACCCAGCACCATGAACACGAGCATGATCGCAAAGATCAGGGCATAGCCTTCCAACCCTGTGGATTGCACCAATGCCAGGACACCGGCCGCAAGCCCCGACAAGGTCAGCAACTTGGACAGCATCAGCGCGCCGAACAGGACCGTATAGAGCGACACCGACGTATAGGCCGTGTCGATGATCACCCTGCGCAGCACGGCCCAGGTCAGCCGCCCGTGAAAGGTGGCAATCAGGATCGCAAGGCCCGCGCCCATGCCGGCCGCCTCGGTCGGCGTGAAGAGCTTGGCATAGAGGCCGCCGATGATGAGACCGAAGAGCAGAACGAAAGGCCAAATGCCGGACAGTGCTTTCAGCTTTTCCGGCCACGGGGTCTTTTCGCCTTGAGGGGCGTGGCTGGGATTACGGGCTGCAACGAAGCGGATCGCGGCCATATAAAGCGCAAGGCCCAGCAGACCGGGGATCACACCGGCGATGAACAGGTCAGGCCACGTTCCAGCTGCGCGCCGCGCTGGAACAGCGCGCCTTCGACAAGGTCATCGGCTGGAACTACCACCCCGAGATGCTGCCGAACCTGGCCCAGGTTGCCGAAGAGGCCGGCGTGCCGTTCGAGGCGGTTGATCTGCCCGGAATGGATGAGGCGGATGTGATCATTTCGATCACTTCGGCCTTCTCGCCGTCCCTCATGGCGGATCACGTCAGCCCGGGCACCCACATCGCCTGCATGGGAACCGACACCAGGGGCAAGCAAGAGGTCGAGGCCGCGCTTGTGGCCCGCGCGACCGTGTTCACCGATGAAGTGGCGCAGTCGGTCAGCATCGGCGAGGCACAACACGCGATCGCGGAGGGTTTGATCACGCAAGCCGATATCGTCCAGTTGGGCGCCGTGATCAACGGCACCCATCCGGGCCGCACCGCCAACGATCAGATCACCCTCTTCGACGGCACCGGCGTCGGTTTGCAGGACCTCGCCGTCGCCGCCGCAGTCGTCAACCTGGCAATAGACCGCGGCGTCGCAATCCAGGTCGACTTCTAATCGGTAGCCATCCACGCAAAGGATCCGTTGCAGGCGTCACCATTGGTGGCGCCTGTTTTCGTTCGAGAGGTGTCGCAGGCACCCGCATGTCTCGTCAGGGTATCACCCAAGACCCCTCCAATCATCGACAGAATCCGGCGCGGGCGGGCAATCTGCATTCAACAGAAACCTGCAAATGTGGTGAGCCCCAGTGACCAAGATTGACCAGATCGAGACCCTGATCCTCGACATCCCCACCATTCGTGGTCACGTGCTTTCGATGGCGACGATGCGCACGCAAACTGCCGTGCTCGTCAAGGTCAAGTTCTCGGACGGCTCCGAAGGCATCGGCGAAGGCACGACGATTGGCGGGCTGAGCTACGGACCGGAAAGCCCCGAAGGCATCCAGTCGGCGATCGAGACCTATATCGCCCCGGCGTTGCTTGGCCGAAACGGCGATGATGTGAATGGTGCGATCCAGCTGATCGACAAGCTGGTCAAAGGCAATCGCATCGCCAAGACAGCTGTCGAGATTGCCCTCTGGGACGGGCTGGGCAAGCGCTTGGGCGTGCCGGTGTCGCAACTTTTCGGCGGGGCCGTGCACGAGCGTCTGCCGGTCGCGTGGACACTGGCCTCGGGCAATTCGGAGACAGACATCACTGAGGCCCAGGAGATGATCGAAACCCGCCGCCACAACATCTTCAAGCTGAAGATCGGCAAGCGGTCTGTCCGCGAGGATGTGGCGCATGTGGCAAGGATCAAGGAAGCCGTGGGCGACACCGCCAGCGTGCGCGTCGATGTGAACACTGCGTGGTCCCTGCAAGAGGCCCGCTGGGGTCTGAAGGGCTTGCAAGAGGCGGGGTGCGAGTTGGTCGAACAGCCGGTACCCGCCCGCTATCGCAGCGCCATGACGGAACTGGCCAAAGGCTATGAGATTGCCGTGATGGCGGACGAGGCACTGAACGGACCCGAGGACGCATTGGAGGTCGCCTCGGCCCGCGCGGCGGATGTGTTTGCGGTCAAGATCGGCCAGTCTGGCGGGCTCAAGCGCGCATCTGAAGTTATCGCCATCGGGCAGGCGGCGGGACTGGGTCTTTATGGCGGCACCATGCTGGAAACCGGTCTGAGCACCGCTGCGGCCCTGCAGCTCTTCTCGACCGTCGAGGATCTGGCCTGGGGCACCGAACTCTTCGGCCCGCTCCTGCTGACCGCAGACATTCTCGCCGAGCCGATCATCTACCGCGATTTCTGTGTCGAGATCCCCAAGGGCGTCGGCATCGGTGCTGCGCTTGATCCCGACAAGATCGAATTCTTCCGCCGTGACGGCGGGCGGACAATGAAAGCCGTCGCTGGCGAATAGACCCGCGACACGACCATCAAACCCGGCCAAGGCGCAAGACAAGGTGCTGAGGCAGTCAGGAGGAGGACTAAAGAATGTTCACCCAATCCAATCTCGATGAATTCGAAGCGCGGCTCGACGGCGCGATCCAGGACGACCCGGAAAACGGCATCTTTCGCTGCCGCCGGGACATCTTCACCGACGAAGAGCTGTTCGAGCTTGAGATCAAGCACATCTTCGAAGGCAACTGGATCTACATGGCGCATGAAAGCCAGATCCCGAACCCGGGCGATTACTTCACCCTGACCATGGGCCGCACGCCCGTCGTCATCACCCGCGACAAGGACGGCGAGCTGCACGCGCTGGTCAACGCCTGTTCGCACCGGGGCGCGCAGCTGTGCCGCTTCAAGCGCCGCAACCAGAAGACCTTTACCTGCCCGTTCCACGGCTGGACCTTTTCCAACACCGGCAAGCTCCTGAAGGTCAAGGACCCCAAGGGCGCGGGCTATCCCGAGCAGTTCAACAAGGACGGCAGCCATGACCTGACCAAGGTTGCCCGGTTCGAGAACTACCGTGGCTTCCTCTTCGGCTCGCTCAATGCCGATGTGAAGCCGCTGGAGGAATACCTCGGCGAAGCGCGCAAGATGATCGACATGATCGTCGATCAGGCCGACGAGGGTCTCGAAGTGCTGCGCGGTTCGTCCACCTACACCTTTGACGGCAACTGGAAGCTTCAGGCCGAAAACGGCGCCGACGGCTACCACGTCTCGGCCGTGCACTGGAACTATGTCGCCACGACGGCGCACCGGACCGATGACGGCAAGGAAGACAACATCAAGGCGACCGATGCGTCCAAATGGGCCAAGCAGCGCGGCGGCTTTCATGCCTACGAGAATGGTCACATCCTGCTCTGGACCGAATGGGCCGACCCGACCAACCGCCCGAACTATCCGCGTCTGGAGGAATGGACCGAGAAGTACGGCAAGACCAAGGCCGAATGGATGGTGGGCGTGCTGCGCAACCTCTGCCTTTATCCGAACGTCTTCCTGATGGACCAGTTCTCCAGCCAGATCCGCGTCTTCCGCCCCGTCTCGGTCGACAAGACCGAGGTCACGATCTACTGCATCGCGCCCAAGGGCGAGAGCCAGGAAGCGCGCACCCGCCGCATCCGCCAATACGAGGACTTCTTCAACGCCTCCGGCATGGCGACGCCGGATGACACCGAGGAGTTCCGGGCCACCCAGCGTGGCTACGCCGGCGCATCGCACGCAAAGTGGAATGACCTGACACGCGGCGCGACCCAATGGATCGAAGGCCCGGATGAAGACGCCAAGGCCCTGGGCATCAACCCGGTTCTGTCCGGCGCCCGCACCGAGGACGAAGGTCTGTTCGTCATTCAACACAGCAACTGGTCCGAGCGGATGGGTGAAGCCATCGCAAAGGAACGCGAAACCGCGCCTCAGGCGTCGGTCGCCGCCGAGTGAGGAGGAAAGAACATGACAACTGCAACTCTTGATCGCCCTGCAACCGGCGCGATGAGCTTCGAAGACATTCAGGCCTTCCTCTTCGCGGAGGCCCGTGCTCTGGACGACCGCGACTGGGATACCTGGCTGACATTCTATCACAAGGACTGTCCGTTCTGGATGCCCACATGGGATGACTTCGACATGCTGACGGAGGATCCGCAGAACGAGATGTCCTTGATGTACTACCCCAACAAGCAGGGGATCGAGGACCGCGTGTTCCGGATCAAGACCGACCGGTCGTCGGCGACCTCGCTGCCGGAGCCGCGCACCAACCACTACCTGTCGGGCATCGAAGTGCTGAGCCGGGAGGGCGACGAAATCAAGCTGCGCTTCAACTGGCAAACGCTGAGCTATCGTTACCACGAGACCGATACCCACTGGGGCACGTCGTTCTACACGATCGACACCAGCGGCGTGAGGCCGCTGATCACCGACAAGAAGGTGGTCCTGAAGAACGATCACATTCACCACGTGATCGACGTCTACCACGTTTGATCCCCGATCTCCGGGAAACTGAAAACCTCCGCGCATCCACGTCAGGGTGCGCGGCCAAGGGAGGAGCATGCCATGACGACCTACAACGTTGCCCTGAATTTCGAAGATGGCGTCACGCGCGTCATCCAGTGCGATGACGATGAGAAGGTGACCGATGCGGCCTTCCGTCAGAAGATCAACCTGCCGATGGATTGCCGGGATGGCGTCTGCGGCACCTGCAAATGCTTCGTCGAGAAGGGCGAGTACGAGCTGGAATTCTACATGGACGAGTCGATGAGCGACGAAGAGGCAGAACAGGGCTATGCGCTCACCTGCCAGATGATCCCGGAAAGCGACTGCGTCGTGCGCGTCCCGGCCTCGTCCGCCATCTGCAAGACCGCGCCCGAGGCCGTGGAGGCCGAAGTGCAGGGCGTCGACAAGCTCTCCGAGACCTCCTTCGGTCTGCGGGTGAAACTGGCCAAGCCGATCAACTTCCTGCCGGGCCAGTATGTGAACCTGACAGTCCCCGGTACGGACAAACACCGGTCCTATTCCTTTTCGTCCGCACCGGGCGTGCAGCAAGCCACCTTTCTGATCCGCAACCTGCCCGGCGGTGTCATGAGCACCTATCTTGGCGAACAAGCGAAGCCTGGCGACGCTCTGACCGCAACCGGTCCGATGGGGGCCTTTTATCTGAGGCCAATCGAGCGCACGCAGGTTTGGCTCGCCGGTGGCACCGGTCTGGCGCCGTTCCTGTCGATGCTGGAACAGGTGGCCGAGCAGGGAGCAGAGCACCCGATCACGCTTTATTATGCCGTGACCCGCGCCGCCGACCTCGTGGAACTGGACCGCGTCAACGCGCTTGCTGAAAAGATCGGCAACGTCACCGTGATCACCATTCTGGCCGCCGACGAAGACGCGCATGAGCGCAAGGGGTTCGTGACCGATCACCTCGGCGGCGATGACTTGCACGACGGGGATTGCGACGTCTATCTGTGCGGCCCGCCGCCCATGGTCGATGCCGTGCGCGCGCATTTCGGGAAACTGGGCGTCGAGCCTGCGAATTTCTACTACGAGAAATTCAACCCCACCGAAGAGAAGGCCGAAGCGGCATGACACGCCGGTTCGACGATAAGGTGATGGTCGTCACCGGCGCGGCACAAGGTATCGGCCGCCGCGTCGCCGAACGGGCGGCCAGCGAGGGGGCGCGTGTTCTGATCGTGGACCGCTCACCCGCCCGCAAGGACGTCGTCGCGGCGATCCGGGAGCATGGGGGCGAGGCCGAGGCGATCTCGGTCAACCTCGAGACCTGGGCGGGCTGCGAGAAGGCGATGCAAAAGGCCGTGGACCTCTGGGGCCGCATCGATATCCTGATCAACAATGTCGGTGGGACCATCTGGGCCAAGCCCTTTGAGCATTACGAGCCCAAGCAGATCGACGCCGAAGTGCGCCGTTCGCTGTTCCCGACTCTCTACTGCTGCCGCGCCGCCATTGAACGGATGCTGCCGCAAGGCTCGGGTACAATCGTCAACGTGTCGTCCATTGCGACGCGGGGCCTCAACCGGGTGCCCTATGCGGCGGCCAAGGGCGGAGTGAACGCGATCACCGCAAGCCTGGCCTGGGAAGTCGCCGAACGAGGCATTCGCGTGGTCGCCACCGCTCCGGGCGGAACCGAAGCACCACCACGGGTCGTGCCGCGCAACCCCAACGCCGAAGAAGAACAACGCGAAGACTGGTACCAGACCATCGTCGACCAGACGATCCAGTCCTCGTTCATGAAACGATACGGAACGCTCGACGAACAGGCAGGCCCGATCCTGTTCCTGGCGTCGGACGATGCTGCCTACATCACCGGGGTCACCGTCCCGGTCGGTGGCGGCGACTTAGGATAGGCCCTGAGGAGGGGTCGGAAACCAACTGGAGGAAATCCAAAATGAAACGCGCAATCCTGGCGGCCCTCGGGTTCGCCACCAGCTTTGCTATGCCTGCTGTGGCAGAAGAAGACATCAAAGTGGGGCTTCTGCTCCCTTTCTCGGGCGTCTACGCGTCGCTCGGCAATGAAATCGAGACCGGATTCAACCTCGGTCTGCAACAGTTCGGTTCCGAGAGCGACGTCACTTTCGAGATCGCCCGCGAAGACACCGAGGTGAAGCCGCCTGTCGCGCTTGGCAAGGCCAAGAAACTGATCCTGCAAGACAAGGTCGATGTCATGGTGGGCATCGTCAGTTCCGGTGTTCTGGGTGCAGTGCGTGACATGGTGCATGGCGCAGGCGTGCCACTGATCGTGGCAAATGCCGGCAATGACGAGGCCACCGGTGCCTCGTGCTCGCCTTTCATCACGCGGATGTCGTTTTCCAACGGCCAGATCAACCGTCCGATGGGCACCTGGATGGCCGAGCAGGGCGTTCGACGCGTGTTCACGCTTGCGCCTGACTATGCCGCCGGTCGCCAGATGATCGATGCCTTCACCGAGACCTTCACCGCAGCAGGCGGCGAGATCGTCGGGCAGGAATTCACGCCGTTCCAAAAGACACAGGACTTCGGTCCCTATCTCGCCCAGGCCAAGGCCAGCGGCGCTGACGCGGTCTATGTCTTCTATGCCGGGGGCGAGGCGATTTCCTTCGTCAAGCAATATGACAGCTTTGGCCTGAAAGCCGAACTCCCCCTCTATGGCTCGGGCTTCCTGACCTCGCCGCTTTATGTGAACGCACAGGGCGAGGCCGCCAAAGGCGTCATCACGGCGCTGCACTACGCGCCGACCATCGACAGCGAGGCGAACGCAGCTTTCGTGGCCGCCTTCACCAAGGAAACCGGCCGCGCTCCGTCGGAATTTGCCGTCCAGGGTTACGATGCGGCTCGCGCGCTGATTGAGGCAACAAAGACGGGCGCGAACGACCGTGCAGCTTTGGCAAATGCCCTGCGTCAGGTCAGCTTCGAGGGGCCGCGCGGTCAGCTCGCGATCGATCCCGCGACCAACAACATTATCCAGCCAATCTATGTTTACGAAACCGTCGCTGGTGAAGGTGGGTTGACGCAGAAAGTCCTCGCTCAGCTCCCCGCGGAAGCTGATCCGACCAATGGCTGCGAGATGGCACCCGTCTCCAACTGACCGAACTGTCCCGGCCGCTCGCCTGTGGCCGGGACAAAACGTTCGAGGAGGACCCTCAATGGCACATGATCTTGGATTCTGGACGCTTCAGGCATTGAACGCCCTGCAATTGTCCATGCTTCTGTTTCTTCTTTCCATCGGCCTCACGGTCATCTTCGGGCTGATGCATTTCGTGAACCTCGCGCATGGCTCGCTTTATGCTCTTGGCGCGTATTTCGCGGCCTCGCTGGCTGCCGTGGGCGGCTACTGGATGGGGTTCTTTCTGGCGCCCGTGGCGGTCGCCGGGGTGGGGATCCTGCTCTATTCCGGCCTCATCAAGCGGATGCGGAAATCGGGGCCCATGGCACAGGTTCTCGTCACCTTCGGGCTGATCTTTGTCCTGCTCGATCTGACACGCATCTTCTGGGGTGATCTGGCTCTTGCCATCGATGTGCCCGCGCTGCTTGGCGGACGTCTGACCTTCCTTGGTGTCGAGTATCCGACCTACCGGTTGTTCATCATCGTTCTGGGTCTCGCCATCTTCGGAGCCTTGGCCTTCGTGCTCAGCCGCACCCAGATCGGCGCGATGATCCGCGCCGGTGTCGACAATGATGCCATGGCGGCCTGTCTGGGCATCAATGTGGAACGGCTGTTCTTCATCGTCTTCTGTGTGGGCTGTGCCCTTGCGGGCCTGGCCGGTGCCGTCGCGGCACCGCTTCTCAGTGTGACGCCCGACATGGGTCTCCAGATCCTGATCCCGACGCTGATCGTGATCGTGATTGGCGGTCTCGGCTCGCTCAAGGGTGCCATCGCGGGATCGCTGATCTACGGCTTTGTGCAGACTTTCGGTGCCGTTCTGGCCCCTGGGCTGGCCTCTGTTCTCATCTATGCGCTTTTGGCTGCGGTCCTTGTGATCAAGCCAGAGGGCCTCTTTCCCGCGAGAGGATAAGACGATGTTTCGCCACAACACGCTTCGTTACACCGCTCTGGTCCTGCTCGCGGCCGGTGCCCTCTTCCAGGCTTTCACGGCCGAATATTTCGGTCTGGAGATCCTGACCGAAATCCTGATCCTTGCCATGCTGGTTCTGGCGCTCGACATCGTTGCGGGCTTCGGTGGCATGGTCTCGCTCTGCCATGGCGCTCTGATGGGGGTCGGGGCCTATGCCTATGCGATCCTGTCGACCAAGGCGGGGATCGCGCCGCCCGTCGCCATGGCGGGAAGCATTGCGCTGACCGGCGCGGCGGCCTGGGTCATCGGCGCAATCGGGTCGCGCAGCCATGGTATCTATTTCATCATGGCGACGCTCGCCTTCGGGCAAATGGCCTATTCCTACGTGTTCGAGGCGCCGATCTTTGGCGGCGATGATGGGTTGGGCGGCATATCCCGGCTGGATTTGAGCTTCGTCGGCGTTGATCTGAACGACAGCCGCAGCTTTGCACTCTTCTGTCTGGCCATTCTCGGGGCGGTCTATGGTGCGGCGGTGCTGATCCTGCGATCCGGTCTTGGCCGCTCGCTCACCGGAGTCATGCACAATGAACAGCGGATGCGAGCGCTTGGCCTGACGGTCTGGCGGGTCAAGGCCGATGTGTTCGGTCTGTCCGGCATGATCGCAGGCCTCACCGGCGCGCTGGCCGCACAACACATCATGTACATCTCACCGGGGCTGCTGAGTTGGACCGTCTCGGGCGAGGCGCTGGTTGTGGTGATCCTCGGTGGGCTTGGAACGCTTGTCGGACCGCTGATCGGAGCGGCGGCCTTTGTCGTCCTGAAACATGAACTGAGCGCGGTCACGACCTATTGGCACCTTATTGTCGGTGGCCTCCTGATCGCCGTCGTGATGAGCCGCGCCAATGGCATCTTCGGCTGGATCGAGGCCCGCTGGGGCGGCGTTTTCGACCGCCGCCTGGCTGATGCAACCCGCAAACAAGAGCCGGAGGAGGCGTTGACCGATGCTTGAGACACGTAATCTGGACAAGAGCTTTGGTGCCGTCCACGTCACGCGCAACGTGTCGTTGAAGCTGGAACGGGGCGAGCGCCGGGTGATCCTGGGGCCGAACGGGGCGGGCAAGACAACGCTGTTCAACCAGCTTGTCGGCGAACTGACCCCTGATAGCGGATCGGTGCATCTCGCCGGTGAAGATGTCACGGCACTTCCTGTGGCCAAACGCGCCCGTCGCGGGCTTTCGCGCAGCTATCAGAAGAACACGTTGTTCGATGGTCTGACGGTCGAGGAAAACCTTGGGCTTGCCGCCGCCGTGCACACGGGCCATGCAACGCGGCTGTGGTCGGACAGCCTGGCAAAACCCGAGGTTCGCGAGATCGTCGAGGAGGTGGCAAGCCAAGTGAACCTGATGCCGTTCATCCACGCGAAAGTGTCCGAGATCAGCTATGGCGTGCGTCGCCAGCTTGAAGTCGGTGTGGCGCTGGCCACGCGGCCGCTTGTTCTGTTGATGGACGAACCGACCAGCGGTGTCGGGCCGGAAATGTCCAAAGGTTTTCACGATCTGCTGGCGGGCCTGCCGCGCGACCTGACCATGCTGATCATCGAGCATGACATGGACCTCGCCTTTGACGTGGCCGACACGATCACGGTGCTCAACTACGGCGAAGTGGTCTTTGACGGGCTGCCGGAAGAAGCGCGTGGGTCGAGCCTGCTCAAGGAAATCTATCTGGGGAGCTGGGAAGATGCTTGAACTGAAAGCCATCGAATCCGGGTATGGGGAAACGCAGGTCCTCTACGGTCTGTCGCTTCAGGCACAGGCGGGCCGGGTCTTGGCCATCCTCGGGCGTAACGGTGCCGGCAAGTCCACGACACTGAAGACGATCATGGGTCTTTTACCGCTCAAGTCCGGCGAAATCCTGTGGGGTGGCAAGCCGATCGCGGGGCAACCCTTTGACATCGCCAAGAGCGGGATCGCCTATGTCCCGGAAACACGCGATATCTTTCCGTCTCTCAGAGTGCGCGAGAACCTTGAGATTGCGGCCAAGCGGTTTGGCGGCTCGAACCCTGAATGGACGATGGAGCGGGTACTGGATCTGTTTCCGCGTCTGGGAGAGCGCATGGAAAACGGCGGCACGCAGCTTTCGGGTGGCGAACAGCAGATGCTTGCCATCGCGCGCGGACTGCTGATGAACCCAAAGCTGCTGATCCTTGATGAACCGACCGAGGGCCTGGCCCCCATTATCGTCAAACTGATCCACGACAAGCTGCAAGAGCTGAAAGCGGCGGGTCTGTCGATGATCATCGTCGAGCAGAATTTCGGGTTTGCCACGTCGCTTGCCGATGACGTGGTCGTCGTCAGTAAGGGGCAGATCGTCTGGACCGGAGATGCCGAGGCGATCAAGGCCGACGAAGACGCGCAGCACACCTGGCTGGGCGTGTGAAACCTGCGTGCAGGGCCGACGCGCCCTGCACGCTCATCCCTTTTTGACAGGGCTTTTTCGCGCCACTTTCTGCGCGATGTTGACGAAATTCTTGACGTGCACGCCCTGTTCATCGAGGCGGTAATTCACCGACAGTTCGGTCCGCGCGATCTCGGGTTCGATATCGAGAAACTTCATCCCCTTGCGCGGTGCATTCGCGACGGATTCCGGGACGATGCACACCCCTTCACCGACCGCGACAAGGCTGAGCGCGGTTTGCAGATCCATGCACCAGATACGCAACGGCGCCTCAAACCCCGCATCCTCGACCGCCTTGAGAACCATGTCCGCATAGCTGGGCCTTGGTCGTTCGGGGTAGAGGATCAAGTGATGGGTCATAAGCCGTTCCAACTTGGCCACTGTCCGGGTGCCCGTATCGACGATATCGGGCAGGGCGAGGATCAGCTTTTCTTCGACCAGGTGCTTTGACAGGAACTCAGGGTCTTTCAGGGTTGGCCGGGCAAATACGACGTCGAGTTCCCGTGACACCAGGGACCGGTGCAGTTCGGCGTTGTTCATCGGGACCAGGCTCAGGTTCACGTCCGGGTAATTTGCCCGGTACGATCTGATGATGTTTGGCAGAATTCCGAATGTCGCAGAGCCGACGAACCCGATCCTGAGCCGTCCTTCGGCCCCTTGTCCCAGCCGACGCACCTCCAGTTGCGTGTCTTCAAGGTCTGCGAGGATTGTTTTGCCACGCTTCAGCAAACGCTCCCCTGCCTGTGTCAGGGTGATCGCGCTCCGGCCCCTGTTGAACAGGATCGCGCCGAGGTCTTCCTCAAGTTGCTTGATCTGACGGCTGAGCGGGGGTTGCGCCATGTCGAGGCGTTCTGCGGCGCGCCCGAAATGCAGCTCTTCTGCGACGGCGATGAAATAGGTCAGCTGTTTGAAGTTCATTTTCGCCGTCCTCCCCCGAACGGATGCGCGCGGGTCAGGGTGTCATGAAAGCGGGTCTGGGGCAATCCGTGCGGCGGCGTGGAGGTGTGACCTGGAGCTGTTTGGCCGGAGTTTTGGCACGGGCACGGGAATGACCGGTTTGAGCCCATTCCCACCGAAGTTCGGCTCAGCCGGGCTTTCTTCCGGTAACGACGAATTGAGGCGAAACAACCATGTATGTCCCTTCGGTATGTGCTTGTTCGACTTGTGAAACGATGTGATCAACAGCGTCGTGGTCAATCGTGCCACTTTCCTTGGCGTACTTCGCCATATTGCGGATCATGCCGAGCAGCCGCCCCTCAACATCTGCGTTGGCAATGATTGAAACGCGTACGTCCTGAAAGCCAGCTTCCACGAATGAAACGTATAGTTTCCGCCCCATGTCCGAATTGCGGCAAGCGTGCGATGCGGCTTCGACGAACTCTCTCCAAGGCTGATGGGCAACGGGCTCCGCTACCATCATGTACCAGTCACCGTCGATTACGTGAGCCAGTCCGCCGGGGCGAAGTACCCGATAAAACTCCACCAATGTGTTGACTGGATCGTCAACGTACATGAGGGCGTTTCGAGCCGTGACGCGGTCAAGCGAGGCGTCATCTATTGGCAAGGAGACGCCATCATTCAAATGGGTCGTCACTCGATCCGAGACACCGGCGGCAGCGGCATTCTCTTTGACCAAGTTCAGAAACTCGGCGTTGATGTCGATTGCGTAGACATGTCCAGCCGTTCCGACTTTATTGGCGAGCGCCACAGAAACTTTACCTGGCCCACATCCGAAATCAGCAACCGATTGTCCTAAAGCGATGTCGGCAGGAATGTAGAGCTGTTCCGCCGCTTTATCCCAACCGAAACCACTCCGATAGGCAGACATCCTTTCAGGTTCGATGCTTCGCCAATGCTCTTTGTAGAATGGTTCGCTTGTCAATTTTCTGCTCCGATAGCTTCCAGATTGGCCTTATCACGGATTGAACCTAATGGCAGTAATGTCCGCACTGCCAACACACGCCCTCTGCCAAACACCCCACAAGAAAAAAGGCCCCCGTCTTGCGGGGGCCAGTTTTCAGGGAGGTATCGGGGATTACTCGGCGGCGATCGCCTTTTCGTCGGCAGCCGTCTTGAGCACGAAATCGAACTCGAAATGCAGGTCGGTGCCCAGATCGGCAGCTGCCGGTTTGAACTTGCCGATCAGGCTTTCCTTGACCGCGAACACGCTGTCCTCGTCCAGCCATGCGCTGTCGGCGTCGTAGATTTGGCTGATCAGCGGGCGGTAGCCGTCTTTCGAGATGATGAAGTGCATGTGGCCGGGGCGGTTCGGGTGGTGGCCCATGAAACGCAGCAGTTCACCGGCGGTTTCATCATCCGGGATCGGGTAGGGGACGGGGCGCACGGCGACAAAGGCGTAATGGCCGTTCTCGTCGGTCTCGAACCGGCCGCGCAGGTTGTATTCCGGCTGATCGGGGTCGAGATTTTCGTAAATGCCGTTCGGCGCGTCTTCCCAGACGTCGAGCGTCACGCCGGCGATGCCGTTGCCGTTTTCATCCTTGATATAGCCTTCGAAATAGGCGGTTTCTTCGTTGTCATAGTGCTTCTGGATGGTCGAGCCGCCCTTGGGCAGAACCGGCGGGTTCTCGCGATAGAACGGGCCCAGTACGGTGGATTCGCTTTCGTTGCCTTCGACCGGGTTGGTCATCATGTCGACCAGAACCTCGACACCCAGGATGTCGCCCAGCAGGATGAATTCCTGGCGGTTGTCGTTGCAGAGCTTGCCGGCACGGGCGAGGTAGTCACAAACGAACAGGAATTCGTCGTGCTGCAGTTTCACGTCCTTGATGAAAGCGTGCAGGTGTTTGACCAGGCCGGTCGCGAGTTCGCGCTGGCGGTCGGTGATGTCGCCATGTTTGCCGAGGCTCTCGATCACGACGTCGGTGATGTTCTCTTGGTTGACGATGCCCATGGGTAAATCCTCCTCCTGGCAATCTGTATATCCGGTCACGAGTTGCATGACTGCCTCTCGTCGCAACACAGACTTTGCCGAATCCCCACGCTTACCCAATGCCCGCGGCGGTATCGGGTGATACCGACGGCGACCCGACCCTTGCGAACCTGGCGTTTCCCGAAAGGTCGCAAGGCAGAGTATTGACCCATACCCTCGCTGGCATGGCCCACGGGGCCGCGATCGTGGCAGCTATTCCCCAGCTTATGAACGCATGGGAGGCCAAGGTGATCGATACCTTCAAGCAAATACAAAAGCGCCTTGAGGCAACGCCGCATTTGCTGCGCCTCGGTCGGCTGTTTTCCGAAACCGTGCTTATCGAGGTGGGTGGCGATGAATTCTACCTGTCCTTCGAAAAGGGGCACATCGTCTCGGTGGTCGAAGGTCCCAGCCGCAAGACGCCTTGGCGCTTTGCACTGCGGACGGATGCCGAAGCGCTGAACAAGTTCTGGGAAATGCGGCCCGAGCCTGGATTTCACGACATCTTCGGACTGGTGAAGATCGGTCGCGGTCGGATCGACGGCGATATTCTGAGCCTCGTCAAAAACCTGCGCTTCTTCAAGGAAGTGCTGTCTCTCGCCCGCGCAAAAGAGGAGCTGGCAGCATGAGCATCGAGCCGATCACCGGTCGCTATGTCACCGTCTCCGTGGGCGGTGCCCCGCGTCGCATCTATTTCGAAGAGGCAGGGCAGGGGCGTCCGGTCATCTGCCTACATACCGCAGGCGCCGATACCCGCCAGTGGCGTCATCTGATGAATGACGCCGAGATCACCGCATCGTACCGCCTGATCGCCTTCGACATGCCGTGGCACGGCAAATCACTGCCGCCCGAAGGGTTCGAGACAGAGGAATATTTGCTGACGACCGAAGCCTATATCGAAACAGTTCTGGCCGTCATCGACGGGCTGGGTCTTGATCGCCCGGTCCTTGCGGGTTGTTCGATGGGCGGGCGGATAGCCCTGCAAATCGCAGCGCTTCACCCGGAAAAATTCAGCGGATTCATTGCGATAGAGGCCTCGGACTTCCAGCCTGCCTGGTACGATATCGACTGGTTCCACCGTCCCGACGCCCATGGCGGCGAAATGGGCGCGGCGCTCGTGTCGGCCAATATCTCGCCTTATGCGCCCAACTCCGAACGCTGGAACACGCTTTGGATGTTCATGCAGAGCGGTCCGGGCGTTTTCCGCGGCGATCTGAGCTTTTACACGCGCGACGACAGCCTGATCCCGCGTTTGCCGACCATCGATACAGCGGCGACGCCGGTGCATATCATCGTCGGGGCCTATGACCTCACCTGCACCCCGGAGGATGCCGAGCGCACGGCAAAGGCTATTCCCGGCGCCACGCTGGCGGTCATGGACGAACTCGGCCACTTCCCGATGAGCGAACACCCCGAAGGGTTCCGTCCGTTCTTTGTCGACGCACTGGAAAAGATGCCAAGCCCGACAGCGAAAGCTGCGTGACAGATCAACCCCTGCGCAGGAGGAGGAGCCATGTGCAAGAACGCGAAAACCCCGTGCCCCGGATGCAAGAAACACGAGAAAGTCGACGCGACCTGGATGTTCTTCATCGATGACGAGCGCAAGGCCATCGAGGCATCGCGCAAGCGTCCGGCACTGTTCGATCTATCCTTTCTGAAACCTGAACCCGGACATGCTGGCCTCCGTCCGGTCGCGTCCAACGGATAAGTGAACTCATGACCAATCCCTGTATTATCTGCGTGGCGATCACGGGCAGTTTGCCGACGAAAGCCAACAACCCCGCCGTTCCGATCACGGTATCAGAACAAGTGGAATCGACCCAGGAGGCCTTTGAGGCCGGGGCCACCATCGTGCACGCCCATGTGCGCAACGATGATCAATCCCCGTCTTCCGATCCGGAGAAGTTCGCCGCGCTGAAGGAGGGGATCGAGAAACACTGCCCCGGCATGATCATCCAGTTCTCGACCGGTGGCCGGTCGGGTGCCGGTCAGACGCGCGGCGGGATGTTGCCGCTGTCGCCCGACATGGCCTCCCTGTCCGTCGGATCGAACAACTTTCCGACCCGCGTTTACGAGAACCCGCCTGATCTGGTCGACTGGCTGGCCAGCGAAATGCTGAGCTATGACGTCAAACCGGAAATCGAAGCCTTTGACCTCAGCCATATCCTGAAAGCCAAGGATATGGCGGACAAGGGTCAGCTTGCGGGTACGCCTTACATCCAGTTCGTGATGGGCGTGAAAAACGCGATGCCGGTCGATCGGGACGTGTTCGACTATTACATCCACACCGTGAAACGCCTCTTCGGGGACGACGCCCCATGGTGCGCCGCGGGCATTGGTGCCAATCAGCTCAAACTGAATGAATGGGCCATCGCCGCGGGCGGTCATGCCCGCACCGGGCTGGAAGACAACGTGCGACTGGATCGCGACACGCTCGCTCCCAGCAACGCAGCCCTGGTGCGCCGGGCCGTTGAAATCTGCGACAGGAACGATCGCCCGGTGGCGAGTTGGCAAGAGGCGCGTCGCATTCTTGGACTGCGCCTTCCCGAGAATGCCTCGAAAGGACGCGCAGCATGAAAAAGGTGTACAATTCTGCCGCCGAGGCTCTTGATGGCCTTCTGCATGACGGGATGCTGGTCGCAGCCGGGGGCTTTGGCCTCTGTGGCATTCCGGAACTTCTGATCGACGCCATTGTGGCAAGCGGCGTGAAAGACCTGACCGTCGCTTCGAACAATGCGGGTGTCGATGACTTTGGTCTCGGCAAGTTGCTCGCCACCCGCCAGATCAAGAAGATGATGTCGTCCTACGTGGGCGAAAATGCCGAGTTCATGCGCCAGTATCTGAGCGGAGAACTGGAGCTGGAATTCAACCCCCAAGGCACGCTGGCCGAGCGCATGCGCGCCGGCGGCGCGGGTATCCCGGGTTTCTACACCCAGACCGGGGTTGGCACCCAGATTGCCGAGGGTAAGGAAGTCAAAGAATTCAACGGCAAAGAGTACATCCTCGAAGAGGGCATCTTTGCCGACCTTTCCATCGTCAAGGCGTGGAAAGCCGATGACACTGGCAACCTGATTTTCCGCAAGACCGCGCGCAACTTCAATCCGCCTGCGGCGATGTGCGGCAAGGTCTGCGTGGCCGAGGTCGAGGAGATCGTGCCGCGCGGCTCGATCGACCCGGATCACATCCATCTACCGGGAATCTACGTGCACCGTCTGATCCAGGGGAACCACGAGAAACGCATCGAACAGCGCACTGTTCGCAAGCGGGAGGAAGCATAATGCCCTGGGATCGCAATCAGATGGCGGCACGTGCCGCAGAGGAACTCGAAGACGGTATGTATGTGAACCTCGGGATCGGCATTCCGACTCTAGTTGCCAATTACGTGGGTGACAAGGACATCACCTTGCAGTCCGAAAACGGCATGCTTGGAATGGGCCCGTTCCCCTATGAGGGCGAAGAGGACCCCGACCTGATCAATGCCGGCAAGCAGACGATCACGGAGCTTGCGCGCACCAGCTATTTCGACAGTGCCACGTCTTTCGCGATGATCCGCGGCGGCAAGATCGCCGCGGCAGTCCTGGGTGCGATGGAAGTGTCTGAAAAGGGGGATCTTGCCAACTGGATGATCCCCGGCAAGCTGGTCAAGGGCATGGGCGGTGCGATGGACCTTGTCGCGGGTGTCGGCCGTGTCGTTGTTGTCATGGATCACACCAACAAGCACGGCGACAGCAAGGTACTGAAGGAATGCACCCTGCCGCTGACCGGCAAGGGCGTGGTCGACCGCATCATCACGAATCTTGGCGTGCTGGACGTGACCGAAAAAGGTCTTCACATCGTCGAATGCGCCGATGGCGTCACCCGCGAGGATATCATCAAGGCGACCGAGGCAACGATTGTCTGACGCGGCCGGATATCAAGGGCTGCGCCTGAGCGACATCTCCGGCTCCGCAATCGGGGCCGGTTTCCTTGCTGTCCTTGTGTCCTATGCAGGTCCTCTCCTGATCTATCTCAGCGCGGCTGAAGCCATGGGGGTTTCCAAGGACGGATTTTCGTCCTGGGTCTTCGCAATTTCCGTGGCAGCTGGCCTGTCAAGCATCGGGCTGAGCCTGTGGTTCCGGGTTCCGGTCGCGATGGCATGGTCGGCCCCTGGCACGGTCCTTCTGATCTCTCTCGGGACATCCCTGTCACCCGCCGAGATGGTCGGCGCCTACATCGCCGTGGCGGCGGTTCTGGTCCTCATCGGCGTTTCCGGCGTATTCGAACGCCTTGTACAACTCCTGCCGCCTTCGGTGACCAATGGGATGATGGCTGGCATCCTTTTCGGGTTCGGCCTGAAGGCCGCCGGAGGATTGGCAACCGACCCCGCCGCGATTGCGCTGCTGATCGTCGTCTTCGCCGTTTGCGCGACGGTCTTTCCCCGTTATTCCGTGTTGGTCCTGCTGGTCTCGGCGCTGTTGATCAGCGCCGTCTTCTACGATGCCTCGATTGGAACCGTGGGCGTGGCTTTCGCGTCCCTCGAAGTCAGCGGAGCGGTCTTTTCGGCGGGGGCCATGCTGAGCTTGGCATTGCCTTTGCTCCTCACAACACTGAGTGGCCAATACCTTCCGGGCATGGCGATCCTGAGGGCCAATGGCTTTCAGCTTTCGGCGAATCCGATCCTGATCGTTGGCGGTCTTGTCTCTGTCCTGGCCGCGCTGCTGGGCGGTGTCACAACCGCTCTGGCCTCGATCACGGCAGCCTTCTGTGCGGGATCAGACAGTCATGAAGACCCCGATCGCCGTTACGTCGCCGGCATCGCCTGTGGCGTCTTCTTCTGTCTTGGCGGCCTGTTCGCAGGAACCATCGTCGAAGTTCTGGTGCTTTTGCCGACTGCCCTGATTGCCCTTCTGGCTGGTCTCGCGCTCTTGCAACCCATCCTGAAATTCACCGGTGCGATGCTGGCGTCTGACGATGCTCAGGCCGGGCTGCTCACGTTTCTGTTCACGGCCTCAGGTGTATCCCTGTTCGGGATCGGGTCGGCGTTCTGGGGTGTGGTCATTGGGATCGCCGTCCACTTTCTGAGCAGGTCTGCGGCGTTGTTTTCGGGCGGCACAGACACCTGAGAATTTGCACATTCATCATATGACGGCTGGTGATGGAGAGGCGAACAGACGTCCTGCCAAACCGCCTGGACAAGGAAAAACCATGACGACCGATCTGAAAACAGAAGCGCTGAATTATCACTCGCGGGGGCCTGCCGGAAAGATGCAGACCCTGCCGACAAAGCCCATGACCACCCAGCACGATCTGGCACTGGCTTACAGTCCCGGTGTTGCCTTTCCATGTGAAGAGATCGCTGCCGACCCGAGTACTGCGGCTTTGTACACCGGTCGTTCACATACCGTTGCGGTGATCTCGAATGGCACTGCGGTCCTGGGTCTCGGCAATATCGGCGCGCTGGCGTCGAAGCCGGTGATGGAAGGCAAAGCAGCGCTTTTCAAGAAGTTTTCAGGTCTCGATTGCGTTGATCTTGAGGTCGATGAAACCGATCCGACCCAGTTCATCGAAGTCGTCGCGCGTCTGGAGCCGAGTTTTGGCGGCATCAACCTTGAGGATATCAAGGCCCCCGAATGCTTTGTCATCGAGAAGGCGCTGAAGGAACGCATGGGCATCCCCGTATTCCATGACGATCAGCACGGCACGGCCATCGTTACCGCAGCAGGGATCCTGAACGCCCTGATCCTGGTTGGAAAGAAGATTGAAGACGTGCGGATCGTGGCCAATGGGGCAGGTGCCGCTTCGCTGGCCTGTCTTGACCTGCTGGTCAGCTTCGGGGCGTCGAAGGACAACATCATCGTTTGCGACAGCAAGGGGCCAATCCACACAGATCGCGATAATCTCGATCAGTACAAGGGCGCCTATGCCGCCAGGACCAGCGCGCGTTCGCTGGCCGAGGCCATGGTTGCCAGCGACATCTTCCTTGGTCTGTCGGTTGCAGGTGCGGTCAGCAAGGAAATGGTTGCCAGCATGGCGGCCAAACCGATCATCTTCGCCATGGCCAACCCCGAGCCGGAGATACGCCCGGAATTGGTGCGGGAAGTGCGCGACGACGCCATCATTGCGACAGGGCGCAGCGATTACCCCAACCAGGTCAACAACGTCCTGTGCTTTCCCTTCATCTTCCGCGGCGCGCTTGACTGTGGCGCGACCGAGATCAACGAAGAGATGAAGCGGGCCTGTGCGCTGGGCATCGCCGAAATGACCCGCAAGGCAGCGCCACATACGGTCCTTGCAGCATATGGCATCGACAAGCTGAAATTCGGACCGGATTACATTATCCCCAAACCATTCGATCCACGCCTGATCATGGAGATCGCACCGCTGGTTGCCGAAGCGGCCGAAAAGAGTGGTGTGGCGACACGGCCAATCGAAGATCTGGGGGCTTACCGAGAGCAGCTGCGCCAACACGTCTTCCGGTCAGGTTTTCTGATGAAACCGGTGTTTGATCTGGCCATGCGCAACCCTGTGCGGGTTGCCTTTGCCGAAGGTGTCGAAGAACGGGTCTTGCATTGCGCAGATCAGGCCATTCGACAGGGCATCGCCAAACCCGTCCTCATCGGATCGGTGGAGCGGATCGAGGCAAAGATCAAAGACCTCGGGCTCGCCCTTGCAGTGGGTGAGGATATTGAGGTCGTGGACCCGCACAAGATGGACCGCACCACCTTGTCGGAAGATCTGCACAAGCGGATTGGAAGGAACGGGATAAGCCCTGTCGAAGCGGATCGCTGGGTCAGGAACGACCGGACCGTTCTGGCCAACTTGCTTCTCGCTCATGGCAAGGTGGATGCGGTCATTTGCGGAACCGGGGGGCGGTTCGGTCATCAACTCGACATGGTTGAACACATTATCGGTCGCAAGGAAGGCGTGCGCGCGCTCTCCACGCTGAATGCTTTGGTTATGCCCAAAGGCACGATTTTCATTGCCGATGCATATGCGAACCTCGACCCGACCGCAGAGGACGTTGCGGACATCGCGACGCTGTCGGCAGAAGCCGTGCGCAAGATGGGCATGACGCCACGTGTCGCGCTGGTTAGTCACGCAAATTTCGGCGATCGTCCAAGCCTGTCGTCGGCAAAGATGCGTCAGGCACTCGAATTGTTGCGCGCCCGCGCTGTCGAATTCGAAATTGATGGCGAGATGCACGTCGGAGCAGCGCTGGACCCCATGCAACGCAAGCGTGCCTACGCGCATTCGCCATTGACGGGTTCTGCCAACCTTCTCGTGATGCCCAATGCGGATGCGGCGCATATCGCATTGAACCTTCTGCGTGAAATGGGCGAAGGGGTATCTGTCGGACCGATTCTGATCGGTGCCGCACGGCCTGTCCACATTGCCTCGCAATCCGTCAGCGTGCGCGGGCTTTTGAACCTGACAGCCTTGGCTGCCGTCGATGCTGCGGGATCGCAGATGTAGCCTGACGCTGAGCCTCGAATTGCCGAGAGATCTATGCCGATGCAGCGCCTTGGCTGTCTATGGGTGCTCTTCAGGCGTGAGTATTCCGTTGAAAAAGGCAGACAGCGCGTCGAATGCATCCAATGGCAGGACATGCGCGACATACTGATCGGGACGCACGATGATCAGACAGCCGCTCGCTCGGTCGATCCCGCGCATGTCGTAGATGTCGTCGCCCAACTTGTGATCGACACAGAAGACTTTCTCGAAATCGCGCAACCCGTAGTGCCCCTTCGCGGGCCGCAGCAGCGAAGGCATCTTCTCGTAGCTCAGAGATTTGAAATCTTGTTGGAACACTGCGCGCAGGTCGAACAGGGCGTCGATATCTTCATCCTTGCGCGTGAACCTCTGAATGGGCGAGGCGGGGTCGCTTTCCAGCCAGCCGCACAGCCGTTCGATCGCGCCGCCCTTGGTGCCTACGTCGTCTTGTCCGGCAAAGGCATAGAGGCGCCAGCGTCCGTCTGCCTCGGCTACATGCCCGAGGTGCAGGGGTTTGACGTCCGACAGCCGCAGTACCGGGGCAGAGTGGAAGCGTTTTCCGAGGATCTGGCCCGCCGCAAGGCTTTGATGTGTCGAACCCGCGATGATGCGTGACGGATCGTATCGGACGGCAAGGCCACCGGTGAATTCGAGGTTCTCGATGAACTGTTTCTGAAAGCGCGGCATGTCGGTGCCGTCCAACTCGGATTCGCCCGGTGGTGCGCTCATGATGCGGGCCCATTTGTGATCGGTCTCGACCAGGCGCCTGGCCTCTTCCAGCCGTTCGGCGGAATAGCTGTGCAGCAGGCTCGCATCGGCGCGGCCCGTAAGGACATGGGCCAGTTTCCAGCCGAGGTTGAAGGTATCGCCCATGGAGACATTCATACCCTGACCCGCTTTGGGGCTGTGGGTGTGGCAGGCGTCCCCGGCGGTGAAAACCCTTGGATTGCGCGCGGTTGTCTCGCCCTCGGGCACGTCGTCGAACTTGTCGGTCAGGCGGTGGCCGATTTCGTAGATCGACCACCAGACCACCTCTTTCACGTCGATGGTGTAGGGGCGCATGATCCGGTTCGCCGCGGCGATGATATGATCGGAGGTCAGGTTCCGGTTCGCGACGCGTTCGTCGGGGTTGAGCTTGTCCAGCTCGACATACATCCGAAACAGGTAGCCGCCTTCGCGCGGGATGATCAGCACGTTACCTTCCTTGGCGGATTGGATCAGGCATTTGCGGCGCAGGTCCGGAAAATCCGAATTGGCGAGAATATCCATCACGCCCCACGCCTGATGCGCCGCGTCGCCATGCAGTTTGCCGCCAATCGCCTTGCGCACAGTGCTGCGGGCCCCGTCGCACCCAACGACATAATTCGCGCGCACGGTCATCGTGTCACCCGGACTGCCATCTGCCTGAACGCGTTCCAGTGTGACGGTTACGGGATGATCCGCTGTGCCTGTGTCGATTGCGAAGTCCACGACCCGCAGTCCATAGTGCGGCTCCAACCGGGTCGGGGAATTCTTCATCACGTCGAGGAAAAGCTGGTGAATGCGCGCCTGATTGACGATGGTGTGCGGCATCTCTGACTGATCGTCCGCCACGTCCTGCGCGATTCCGACACGCGTGATGTGATCGGTGTTCAAGGGATCGGGTTTCCAGAACGTGGTCTGGTTCACCCAGTAGGCCTCGCGCTTTACCTTGTCGGCAAATCCGAAGGCCTGGAACATCTCCATCGACCGCACATTCACGCCATCGGCCTGGCCTTTTTCCATGGGGCCATGCTTGGGCTCGACTATCATCGTCGTGATCTCGGGAAAGCCCGCCAGCTGCGCCGCAAGGCAAAGCCCGGCAGGCCCGCAGCCGGCAATCAGGACATCAACAGCTGCCGGGATAGCACCGCCATGTGGTTGCTCTCGACCTGGGGCAGGGGCCTTGACGTCCGGATCGCCGGGCCGGAACCCGTCCACATAGTACTGCATTGTTTTCTCCAGGATTCGTGCTGCGGTTTGCGTATAGTATTTACACTTACTATATCGCATGAAAAAGGTATGTATACATACCTTTCCAGGTATAATACAAAGTGACTGGAACCGAAAAACACACTCAGGATATCAGGTATGAACGTCTTTGGCATGGCTGGGCATTTGATCCGCCGATTGAACCAGTTGTCGACCCAAGTGTTCATGCACCGTATGCAAGCGGCAGGATACGACCTTACTCCGGTTCAGTTCGCGGCACTCGATGCCATCGGTGCGACCCCTGGACTGGATCAGGCAAGCGTTGCGGCAAGAATAGCGTATGACAAGGCGACAATCGGTGGCGTCATCGACCGGCTGGAACAAAAGGGCTTTGTCGAGCGGTCCGTCAGCAAAACGGATCGGCGTGCACGAGAGGTCAGGCTCACAAACGATGGGGCAAAGGCCTATGACGCGATATTGCCGATCGTAAAGGAGCTTCAGGCGGAAATACTTTCGGGTCTCGGACCGGAGGAGCAGGACCAGTTCATAAGGCTGGCCACCAAGGCGATCAGAGCTGCTGAAACATCTGCATAGCTGTCTAACGGTTGCCGATCTCCAAATGCACTGAATGCAACATTGAATCCAAGTGGTTCAGCAGCCGTATGGCGGCCCATAGGCGAAGCCGACCCGCAGTATTGGTCGATGTGACGCGACGGAAGACTGCGTCGAAGTCGTCACCGAAATGGAGGATCGGATCGACTCCCTAGCAACCTGAGGTGGGTAGGGCGATCCGTGTGCAATGCGATCTGCCAAAAGACTTTCGATTTCACAAATACTTAGCCCTGATCGGTATCCAGTGGCTTCGATGGGTCTGGCTTCTTGTGGTTCGCCCTCGATCCCGTCTTGCGCGCTGCGGCGAACCTGCGTTCCGTTGACATGAAGCGGTCGAGCATGGGGGCAACGAGGCGGGCGGGCTCAAGGTTCTGTCCGGTCTGTTGGCCGAGGACCGCCGCTTAGTCGCAGAGATCGCGGTGCACATCGACGGGGAGTTCGACGGCTGCTTGACCGGCTTGTCGTCATGGATCGGGCCAAGCTTCAGCTTTGTCATCTTACTTCTCCCAAAGGCTCGAGGATCAGGTCGCGCGTGACCATGACGCGGACGGGGAGGCGAAGCTCTTGGGCGATGTCTTCCTCGGTCTGTGGTGGCTCACGGCGCGCAGTTCCGTGCGGCCATCTGCGACTTCCATCGTCTTGATTTGCTCGGCCCGGTGGTTGGTCAGACCGTACTGCAGGTTGATCCCCGCCAGCGGCGCGGGCAGTTGCCGCAGATAGGCCGCGGGCGCGCCGACGAGGCTCGAGAGTTGGCCGAAGGACCAATGCGTCGGCGCGATCGGTTCATCCGCACCCGGCAGGACAGGGCCCAGGTTCTCCGGATCTTCGCGATTGGCCTCGACCCGGATCGCCGCGCTCTCCACCGTGCGCGTCCGGCTCCGCTCCGCTCGGCCTAATAGGGATGAAAAGAGATCGTCGAGCGACAGATACCGCTCGTCATCCGGCCGCGAGAACCATTCGGACGAAACGCGGTCCACGTTCGTGCCGCGCGACGCATCCACCTTGTAGCCGCCGCTGATATCACGCCCGAGGGTGGAGAATCCGGTCTTCTGACGCTAGGATCGGCGCGCATCGGAATGGTGGGCAATTTTCGAGCAAATACTGTATTCATTGCAATAAGGCCATCACTGGGGCTTCAAGCACTCGGGACCATGTTCCTTCGAAATGCCTATTGAACAAGCCGTACCCGGCGAACTTGAAAACGGTTCGGGTTTGCAGCGATTGCAACATGGCATTTTCTCCGAGTGAGGATTACGTCGCGGCCCTGCTCGGAGGGCTCCATTGGGACGACGAAAAACCGCTCTCACGTCTAGGCAACATATTGGAGAGCAATCGGAAGCTGCAAGACAGGCTTGATGGCGCGCTGGTTGTCGACAACAGCGGTCCAGAGGTTCGCGTTGCGCTTGAGCCAGACAAAAATGCACTGGAGATCGTTGCTAGAAAAAATGCCATCGGTCATCTTTGGCTCGCTACTGGAGTTGCCATGCCGCCCGTGACTGTCGTTACTTGTCCATTGGACAATCTCCCAACGGTAGCCCGGGAAATCCTGTTTGGTCAAACAAGTAGCTGGACCGTGGTGCAACCAGGTGCGTATCGCTTCAACATACTGGAGACCGAAGATTTCGATGGTAGGAAGTTTATTGTTCGCAGTGTGATCCATGAGGAGATTGGCACCGAGGTCACGTTCAATAGCCCCTAGGGATGCGGCGGTCGACGTCGAGATCGGTCCATTCGACGCGGCAGATCTCGTCGAGCCGCATGGCCGTGGCCACCGCGAACTTCACGATCCGCGTGATCGGCAAGGTCAGTCGTTCGTTATCATCAAAGCAACGGAAGAGGCGGTTCAACTCATCGATGGTGGGGCGCCGATCCCGCTCCGTGCCCTTGCCGATCAGCCCGAGACGCTTGAGCGCGACGCGCGCCAGACCGACGGGTTCCGGCGAGATGTCGAGCCCGTGCACGGCTGCAGCGTGGGGGATGATCATCTTGATCACGTCGATATCGATCCCGAGCGTGACCAGGCCCGTACCTTGCTTTGCGCATCTTGCCACAGTCGATCAGCTTTTGCCGGTCGAGGTGCCCGACCTTCTCCTTGCTGGGATCGCGCTTGGGCGTCGAGAGCGTGGCGGCCTTGGCTCACGACGCGGTGGTTTCCTTACCTCTCACATATCGGCTATAGACACCTCGATGAGGTCGCCAAAGGTCTGGAGGCGGGAGACGGACGACGCGTTCGGCGCCAGCCCTTGATCGACCCGGGTCTCCGCCTGGCGGGCGTGAGCGTGCGGCGTCGTTACGGCAAAGGCACGTCTCGCTCGTGTGAGCCGCCCTTTGGTCTGATCTGGACGCAGGTCAGGCACCGGAGGAGCTTGGTGATGGAGGCCATTTTCGTGTGCGCTGTGTGTGCAATGAGTCGTCGTAAAGGGGAAAATTCGGGGATATTGGGGCGTATTCCAGCGTAGCAGCATCCGCCGCCAACAGTTTGAAGATACACAAAAAATGCAAATAAATCAACACGCTAGATTGTCTACGGCCCCTATGATGGACTGGACGGACCGGCATTGCCGCTACCTGCACCGGCTGCTGAGCCGCGAGGTGTTGCTTTATACCGAGATGGTGACCGCGCCGGCCCTGGTGCGCGGGGGGGCGCTTCATCTGCTGGAGTACAGTCCTGAAGAACACCCGGTGGCCCTGCAACTGGGCGGCTCGGACCCCAAGGAACTGGCGCAGGCGGCGCGGCTGGGGGCCGAGGCGGGGTATGACGAGATCAATCTCAACTGCGGCTGTCCCTCGGATCGGGTGCAATCGGGGACATTTGGCGCGGTGCTGATGAAACATCCCGGGCTGGTGGCCGAATGTGTGTCGGCGATGCGCGCGGCGGTCGATGTCGAGGTGACGGTCAAATGCCGGATCGGGGTCGACGAGCAGGACCCCGAGACCGTGCTGCCCGACTTTCTGGAGCAGATCGCCGGGGCCGGGTGCCAGCGGGTCATCATCCATGCGCGCAAGGCCTGGTTGCAGGGGCTGAGCCCCAAGGAGAACCGGGATATTCCGCCGCTCGATTACGATCTGGTGCACCGGATGAAGGCGCGCTTTCCCGAGATGCATATCTCGATCAACGGCGGCATCGATACGCTTGCGGCGGCGCGGGCGCATCTGGATGCAGGGCTGGATGGGGTGATGATCGGGCGGGCGGCCTATCACCAGCCCGCCGATATCCTGTGCCAGGCCGATCCGCTGATCTATGGCACAGGCGAGGCCAGCGACCCGGTGACGGTGGCGCGTGACATGCTGCCCTATATCGAGGCGCATCTGGCCTCGGGCGGGCGGCTGCATCAGGTAACCCGGCACATGCTGGGCCTGTTTGCCGGACGTCCCGGTGCGCGCGGCTGGCGGCGGATGCTGTCCGAGGGCGCGGTGCGCCCGGGCGCCGGGCCGGAACTGGTCGAGGCGGCGCTGGAACAGGTCACCGGGTAAGCGCCGCGACCTTGGGAAAAGGGAGGATGCAATGATTGCCTATGTCACCGTTGGCGCCGATGACATCGCTGCCGCGAAACGGTTCTATTCGGCCTTCCTGCCGGCGCTGGGCTATGGTCTGAAAGAGGGGCCCGAGGGTCTCAGCTATGCGCTGCCGGTGGCGCCGGGACAGGTCCCTGTCTTTCCGGATTTCTACGTCAAACCCCCCTTTGACGGTGGTGCGGCCTCGGCGGGTAACGGGGCCATGGTCGCCTTTGAGGCGCGCAATCAGGCTCAGGTGCGGGCGCTGCATGCCGCGGCCCTTGCCGCTGGCGGTCGGGATGAAGGGCAACCGGGGTTTCGCCCCGATTACGGACCGCAATTCTATGTGAGCTATCTGCGCGATCCGCAGGGCAATAAGATCGCGCTGTTTTCCAGCAATCCGGCGGACCCCGGACGGGACGGGTAACGCCCGGAGGCGTCAGCGCAGGTGATAGCCGCGAAACTCCTTGACCGTCGACAGGCTGAGCAGCGTCTTCATCTGAGATACTGCCGGGATGGCCGACAGCGAGCTGCGGTAAAGCGCCTCGTAATCGGCGGGGGAATGCACACAGACCCGGATCAGGAAATCAAACTCGCCGGTGATCATGTGACATTCCAGGATCTCGGGCATCGACAGGATCGCCTTTTCAAAGGCTTCCAGGTCCTCGCGCCGTTGCGAATTCAGTTTCACCTCGATAAAGACCTGCACCTCCAGCCCCACGGTCTGGCGGTCGATCTGGGCAGCATAGTTGCGGATGATGCCCTCTGCCTCCATCAGCTTGACGCGCCGGTGACACGCCGATAACGACAGCCCGATCCGCTCGGACAGGGCCGACATCGAGATCTGGCCGTCCTGCTGCAAGACGGAAAGAATCTTCTTGTCTAGGCTATCCATCGGAAATTTTCTCACTTCATCATTCAGATTAGGATTTTTTCCGAAAATTTTCCGACTGACAAGGAATTTTCGAAACAAATCGCCTGATCTGTGGTGTACTTTACAAGTGCGTCAGAAAGACGCGCAGCATTCCCAGGGAGGAAGACATGACAACCAAATTCGTCGTCGGCTACGACGGCAGCGCGGCGTCCCGCAGGGCGCTCGACTTCGCCATGGAGCGGGCGAAGGCTGGCGGAGCCTCGATCATCGTCGCACATGTTCTGGAATGGTCGCCCTACTCGTTCCTGACACCGACCGAGATCGAAGAGCGCCACAAGCGCCGCGCCGAGGAAATGGCGCGCGCCGAAACCGCGATCCTGGCCCCGCTCAAGGCGGAACTGGCCAGCAGCGGCGTCGAGGTCGAGACCGCGATCCGCTACGGGCAGGTCGCCGACACGCTGTGTGACATCGCCACCAAGAGCGGTGCGGCACAAATCTTCATCGCACGTCAGGGTGAAAGCGGCCTGGCCGCGCGTGTTTTCGGCTCGGTTGCCGGAACGCTCGCACAATGCGCCCCCGTGCCCTGCACGATCGTGCCGTAAACGGCCAACAGACGAGGGATATCATGAACACAACCACCAAAGCCGCGGCACTGGCCGCGCCGATGGCCATGCTGAGCGCGGCACCGGTCCTGGCCCAGTCCATCGACGAGAAGGTCAATCAGATCTTCGCCAGCTCGACCGGCTGGTTCGTCAATTTCATCTTCAGCCCCTTTCCCGGCACTTCCTTTCCCTGGATCGTGATGTGGCTGGTGATCGCCGCCACGGTGTTCACGCTCTATTTCGGGTTCATCCAGTTCCGGGCGTTTCCGCATTCCATCTCGCTGGTCAAGGGCGACTATTCCGACCCCAATGACGCGGGCGAGGTCAGCCATTTCCAGGCGCTGGCCACCGCGCTGTCGGGTACCGTGGGTCTGGGCAACATCGCCGGTGTGGCCGTTGCCGTGGGCATCGGCGGTCCGGGCGCGACCTTCTGGATGATCCTCGCCGGCCTGATGGGCATGGCGTCGAAATTCACCGAATGTACGCTTGGTGTGAAATACCGCAACGAATATGCAGACGGCACCGTTTCGGGCGGCCCGATGTATTACATGACCAAGGGTTTTGAAGAGCGTGGCATTCCGGCGGGCAAGTTCCTGGCCATCCTGTTCTCGATCTTCTGTATCCTGGGCGCCTTTGGTGGCGGCAACATGTTCCAGGCCAACCAGGCGCATGCGCAGATCACCAATGTTGTGGGTGAGTTCCCGGGCTGGATCACCGGTCTGATCTTTGCCGGTATCGTCTTTGCCGTGATCGTCGGCGGCCTGAAATCCATCGCCAGCGTGACCGAAAAGGTCGTGCCGTTCATGGGCGTGCTCTATGTGGCCACCGCGCTGGTCATCATCCTGATGAACGCGGACATGATCGGCTGGGCATTCGGCCAGATCTTTGCCGGCGCCTTTACCGGGCTGGGCATTGCCGGTGGCATGGTCGGCGCGCTGATCCAGGGCTTCAAGCGGGCCGCCTTCTCGAACGAGGCGGGCGTGGGTTCGGCGGCCATCGCCCACTCGGCGGTGCGCACCAAGGAGCCGATCACCGAAGGCTTCGTGTCGCTGCTGGAGCCGTTCATCGACACCGTGGTGATCTGCACCATGACTGCGCTGGTGATCATCATCACCGGTCAGTTGGTCAGCGATCCCAATACCGGCCTCTATCTGCTGGACGAGGGCGCAAGCACCATCCAGACCGTGGACGGCAACAAGGGCGTGGCTCTGACTTCGGCGGCCTTCTCCTCGGCCTTCCCGTTCTTCAAGTACATCCTGGCCATCGCGGTGATCCTATTTGCCTTCTCGACCATGATCAGCTGGTCCTATTACGGCCTCAAGGCCTGGACCTTCCTGTTCGGCGAAGGCCAGACCAAGGAACTGGTGTTCAAGGTGATCTTCTGCATCTTCGTGGTGATCGGCGCGTCGGCCAGCCTGGGCCCGGTCATCGACTTCTCGGATGCGGCGATCTTTGCCATGGCGGTTGTCAACATCATCGCACTCTATCTGCTGATGCCGATCGTCAAGAAAGAGCTCGACTCCTACCTGTCGCGGCTCAAGTCGGGCGAGATCAAGAAGTTTAGCTAAGACCAAGAACTAAATGAAAAGGGCGGGGGAAACCTCGCCCTTTTGCGTTGGAGAAAAGGTAATTGACCTGAGCGGGCCTTTTGCCTGTCGGGGGGCATTGTGGCGCGCAGCTGTCCCGGCCCGATGATCCGATCGTCAGCCCATCGTCTCAAAAGTCTGCCTTGGCAGGAGATGCGAACGTTGTGAATGACCAGAGCTCTGCCTTTGGCAGGGATTATTCCGCCGCCAATGCTTTCTGCCGACAATAACAGGATGCCTTGATGGGCACCTCGGATCGAGCCGCCGCCTTGTCCAGCTGCAGCTTGATGTGGGCGGCCTCAACCGTTTCGCCACGCCGGGTGAGGCATTCGTGAAGTCCGTGCAGGCTCCACACATTTCCCGGATGCTGGCATGCTCGGCTGAGCGTGGTGTCCAGGCCAAGGTCGGCGCGATATACCGCCTCTGCCTCCTCCATCTGGCCCTGTTCAAGGAGCAAGGCACCGAGCGCGTGGCGGGTGGGCTGCATCCATCCCCAGGGCTCGTCGTAGGGGAGGTTGTCGTCGATCTCCACAGATTTGCGCAGATGATCAAAAGCGGTTTCGTGCTCTCCCTTGTGATAGGCGAGTTCACCCAGCATCATTTGTTCGGCGACCTTGAGAATGTCACGACACGTGTTGTTAAACAGCATGCGGCTTTCGGGGACCCGCGCCAACGCCTCATAGAACTCCGCCTTTTCTTGCTCGGCCTCCTCGATCCTGTGCAGGTTGGCCAACGCAACCGTGCGCGCATAGCGCATCATGGCGCTCGTTACGCAATAGAGCTCTTCATCCTTTGGCAGATCCTGATCCAGAATATCTTGCCACCGTCCAAATCTGATCAGCACATGCTGTTTCATGGGGACGAAGCCTTCAAACCAGTCGGCCATAGGGCGAAGAGTTTCCGATGGCAAGGTGTCGATGAGTTCTTCGGCCGTTTCCAGTGCAGCTGTGGGCTGCCCCAGGAACATCGCACCGTAGATCTTGAAGTGATAGTTGTGGCACCGATAGACGGAGTAGAAGTTGTCCGGTCCTTCGCGCTCGAGGAATTTCCGGTCTGCCACAATCGCCGCATGATTGCGTAGCACCACGTTCATGTAATCTCCACACAAGACGTCGACATGGGTCGGCATATGGAGCAGGTGTCCGGCATCGGGTACCAAAGTGCTCAGTGCATCCCCATGACGAAGCGCCCGCTCGGGATGCGGCGACATCTCCATCAGATGAATGTACATGTGTAACAGTCCAGCGTGCTGCCATGCGCCGGGAAGCGAGGCAAAAGCTTTGTCGAGCAACGCGATGGCTTCAAGCGTGTCGGCCCCATCCGCCGGTTTCCCTGTCGGGAGATCCCAAAGCTGCCAGGGTGTCCGGTTCATGATCGCCTCGGCAAATATGGCGCACACATCGAGATCCTGACCGAATTGGGCATGAACTTTTCGCATCGCATCGGCGAACGCATCATTCCAAGGGCTGAAATCCTCGATATCCGATGATGTGGGGTAGCGCGCCGGGATGGCTTCGATCAGAGCGCGCTCAACCGGTGTTAGCTGGTTGAGCAGCGCCATGGCTGAACCGATGGACGACTTCGCCAGTCTTAGGCAGTCAGGCTTTTCCTCATCTTCAAACGCCTCCCAAGGCTTGTTGTAGTTTGGCCCGATACAGTAGGCGATGCCCCAGTGCGCCATAGCGCAGCCCGGATCTTCAGCCACGGCATTCTGAAAACAAATGATCGCCTCTTCGTGGTTATAGGCGTATGTCCAGGCCAAACCCCGATCAAACCAACGCTGGGCTGCATCAGACCTTGTTGTCACTTTCCGGGAGTAGCTCCCGAGTTCGTAATATTCCATGGCACTATCCTTCCATCCAATTGTTTAACCATACGACGGAAGCGCTCGTTTCCAAAGGGACGGTGCAAACGGGTTTCCATATGGGCATAGGCTCAAGATACTGGTTGCTTCGGACGCTGATCTGCCGTTCTCCATTTTGCTGCATATTCAAGGTCGGCTGACGACGTGAAGGTCAACTTCATGTGACGTTGGACACGCGCACTTGTCCTACAAGACCGCTTTTCCTTGCCAAGCCGGCGTTGTACCCCTGACGGAACCCAAGAGCGGAGACTGCCCTATGCCCGATACGATGCTGCTGTTGCAGATGCTGGCCCTGCTGATCGCGATCGGCGCCTTTGCCGGGGTGCTGGCGGGGCTGCTGGGCGTGGGAGGCGGTATCGTGCTGGTCCCGGCCTTTTTCTATGCGTTCCAGACGCTGGGCTATGGCGGGCCGCAATTGATGCAGATGTGCCTGGCCACGTCGCTCGCCACCATCATCGTGACCTCTCTGCGCTCGGTCCTGAGCCACAACAAGAAGGGCGCGGTGGACTGGGATATCCTGCGCGGCTGGGGGCCGGGGATCGCGGTGGGCGCGGTTCTGGGGGTGATGGTGGCGGCTTCGCTGCGCTCGGTCGCGTTGCAGGCGCTGTTTGGCGTGCTGGGCATCGTGATCGGCGCCTATCTGGGGCTGGGCCGTGCCCATTGGCGGCTGGGCGAGGCGATGCCCGTCGGTCCGCGCCGGTTGATCCTGTCGCCCATGGTGGGCTTTCTGTCGGTACTGATGGGGATCGGCGGCGGCAGCTTTGGCGTGCCGCTGATGAGCCTTTACAACACGCCCATTCACCGCGCTGTCGCCACCGCCGCGGGCTTTGGCGTGATTATCGCGGTTCCTTCGGTGCTGGGGTTCCTGCTGTTACAGATCGACCCGGCGCAGCGGCCGCCGCTGACGGTGGGGGCGGTCAATCTGGTGGCATTCGGCGTGGTCATCTGCATGACCCTGATCACCACCCCCTGGGGGGTGAAGCTGGCCCATGCGATGGACCCCAAGCCGCTGAAACGCATATTTGCGGTGTTCCTGACCCTGGTGGCGCTCAACATGCTGCGCAAGGCGCTGGGATGGTAGAGGAGTTTCTGCGCCGGGGATGGCTGCGGTTTCCCTTCGACCCGGTGCTGGCGGATTGGGTCGCTCATGTTCTGCCTGCCGCGCGGCGGGCGGTGACGGACCCGGCCCATGCGCAATGGCTCGATTGCGAGGGGACATGGTTCATCGGCGTCGATGCATTGGACAATGACGAAACGGGCCGTGTGGGGGACGGTCCGCCGCTGGCGGGCCAGGCGATCGACTTCATCACCCGTCACCTGGGTATGCTGCCGCTGCATCGTGGACAGGTCTCGGTGACTTATCCGGGTTATCCCCGTCCGCGCCGGGGCGAGGGCGAGGCGGCCTTTCGCTATCGCCTGAACCGGGGGGCGGCGCATGTGGATGGGTTGAAGCCCTCGGGCCCCGACCGGCGCCGTCATGTCGATGAACCGCATGGCTGGATCCTCGGCCTGCCGCTGACCGAGGCGCCGCCCGAGGCCGCGCCGCTGATCCTGTGGGAGGGCAGCCACCGCATCCTTGGTCCCGCCCTGGCCCGCGCGATGGAAGGGTATCCCCCCGAGGAGTGGCACCGGATCGACGTGACCGACGCCTATCAGTTCGCGCGGCGCGAAGTGTTCGAAACCTGCCCGCGAATCGCCCTGCATGCGCGCCCGGGCGAGGCCTATCTCCTGCATCGGCACTGCCTGCACGGGGTTGCCCCCTGGGCCGAAAGTGTCGATGCCGGTCCCGATGGCCGCATGATTGCCTATTTCCGGCCCGAACTACCCGGAGGGGTCAGAGAGTGGATCGAGTACCCGTAAACGGTGAAGAACACGTCCTTTTGCGTGAAATGCGCGACTTTCTTTCGCGAGCAGGATGTAAACTGGAAACAATCCGAAAAACCCCGCTAACTTCCTGAAAAATGTGATATTTTTGCACAGTTTTTTTGGGTTTGGGGGAATGTGATTATGCTGACGGCTCTTATTTTGCTCGGCACGGCCCTGACGGTCGGGACGATCGTTTGGGCAATTGATGAAAGTGACGATGACGACAGCTCGGGCGGGCGCGAAGAACCGCCTGAAAACCCCGAGATCACCGGTACCGAGGGCAACGATCTGCTTCAGGGAACGGACCTGGCAAACAGGATCAGCGGTGGTGCGGGGGACGATACCCTGTCTGGTGGCGGCGGCGATGATGTGATCTTTGCCGGGCTCGGCAATGACAGCGCCGATGGCGGCAGCGGCAACGATGCGCTGCGTGGCGCGGGTGGCAACGACACGCTGTCGGGAGAGGGCGGTGACGACTTCCTGCATGGCAGTACCGGTCAGGACCTTTTGTCTGGTGGTGCCGGGAGCGACACGGTGCAGGGTGGCTTTGGAAATGACCGTTTGTCCGGCAATGGCGGCGATGACAGTCTTGACGGTGGCGGCGGGTCGGATGCGGTCTTTGGCGGCGACGGCAATGACGCCGCCGAAGGCGGTAGCGGAGACGATGTGCTGCGCGGTCAGGAGGGCGACGACTCTCTCTCCGGCGGCGACGGTGCCGACCTGCTGCATGGTAGTACCGGGCTGGATCTTCTGGACGGAGGCGCGGGCAACGACACTCTGCTGGGCGGCTATGGTGGTGACCGATTGTCGGGGGGTGCTGGCAATGACAGCCTCGATGGCGGGGTTGGGCCGGATGCGATCGACGCCGGGGACGGTAACGACATCGCATTGGGTAGCGCCGGAGATGACGTCCTGCGTGGTCAGGAGGGCGAAGACAGCCTGGCGGGCGGTGACGGCGCCGATGTGCTGCGCGGCGGTCTGGGCAAGGATACGCTGCTGGGCGGCAATGACAACGACAGCTTGCTGGGTGGTTATGCAGCGGACCGGATCCTTGGCGAGGCGGGCGCTGACAGCCTCGACGGCGGTGCCGGATACGACCTGCTGGACGGTGGCGACGGAAATGACACGATCATGGCACTTGTCGGCCGGCCCGGCACTGAGGCCTCGGGCATGATGGACCAACTGGATCCTGACACCATCCTGGGTGGCGCGGGCGATGACGAGTTGTGGCTGGGCAGCGGCGATCAGGCCACCGGCGGCGATGGGGCCGACACATTCGTTGTCGGGCCCTGGATGCAGGAGACCGCGGTTGCGCGGATCGACGATTTCAATGCCGCCGATGATCGGGTGCGGATCGAGGTGCCCAGCGGCAGCAGCGGCGATGTGACCGTCGAGGAGGAACCCGACAATGAGGGCGTTGCGCTTGTTCTTTACGACGGCGTCATCGTGGCGTGGATCGACGGGGCTTATCCGGGACTGACAGCCGCCGATATCCAGGTTGTGGAAAACGATGACCTGCTGACGGCGTGAAGCCCCGCATCACGGGATGCCGCCCATGCGTTCCGGAGACGGGCTACGGTCGGCATCTGCTTCGGGACAGAAAGGCTCACTCCTGCGCCTGCCGCGCGGCCCGGCCACCCCGGCGCTTGCGCAGTTGCGGCGCGCGGCCTGGCAAGTCTTCCATGATGGCGCGGCGCTCTTCGGGCTGCATCTTCGACCAGCGCGAGATCTCGTCGATGGTGCGGAAACAACCCGTGCAGATGCGTTCGGTCGGGTGCACCACGCAGATGCGGATGCAGGGGCTGTCGACCTCGTTGCGTTTCCAGACCATGTCGGACATCGGCCAAAGCCCCTTAGAGATTGCGCAGGCGATCCAGCGCCCCTTGCAAGATATAGGCCGCTGCGACGTGGTCGATCACCTCTGAGCGACGCTTTCGTGTCGTATCCGCCTCAAGCAGTGCCTTTTCCGCCGCTACCGTGCTCAGGCGCTCGTCCCAGAAGGTGATCGGAACCTCGGTCAGGCGGCTCAGGTTGCGTGCAAAGGCGCGGGTCGACTGACAGCGCGGCCCCTCGCTGCCATCCATGTTGCGGGGCAGGCCCAGCACGATCCCTGCGATCTCGCGCTGCTCGACAATTGCAAGCAGGGCGCTGGCATCCAGCCCGAACTTCTTGCGGCGGATGGTTTCCAGCGGGGTGGCCACGCCGCGCATCCGGTCCGAGACCGCGACACCGATGGTCTTGTCACCCAGATCAAGCCCGGCCAGCGCACTGAACGGGGGCAGGGCGGCGGCGAATTCCTCGACCGTGTCGCAGATCATTCGCCCAGCCCCGCCTTTTGCGCGGCGCTTTCTATCAGCACCAGCGCATCCGCGCTTTCGGCAAAGACCTGACGCGCCTCCTCCAGGATGGCGCGGGCGCGGTCGGTGTCGCCCAACACGGCAAGGGCGCCGATCAGGCGACCCCATTCCTGCGGCGTTCCGCCTTCGGTGGCCAGCCGGGTCGACAGGCGGGTCACCATGCCCCGGATCATCTCGGCACGGGTCTCGGCGTCCATCTCGGAGGCGGCTTCGACATCCTCGCGCCGCGGTCCGGGCAGAGAGGCGGTGTCGGCCGGTGGGGCTGGCGGGGTATAGTCGTTGACCCCGGCCCGCATCGCCAGTTCGCCGATCTGGTCGCGGATCGCCTGACCCCAGGCGGTGCCCGCCGGAGCGGTCTGCAACGTGCGCGCCCAGGTGTTGAAGGCAAGGTCGGGCCGCCCGATCTGGGCCAGCATGGTGCCCCAGTAATAGCGCGCGGGCCCGTATTCGGGGTCGCGCCGCAGCGCCTCGAACAGCACCGCCTCGGCCTCGGGTGACACATAGCCGCCGGCGGCGCGGATCATCAATTCGGCCTGTTCGGTGAAATCCTGCGGACTGGCATCGCCCTGAAGCAGGGCGATCACGCGTCCCTTGGCGGTATAGGCCGCCTGGAAGTTGCCGGTATTGGCCTCATGCTGGGCCAACAGCATATGGCCCTGGATATCGTCGGGGCGCTGGGCCACGGTGTCGCGCAGTTTCTCCAGCAGATCGGCATAGCCCGGTTCCAGCTGAAGCGCGGGTTGCGGTGGCACACGTGCTTCGGCCTCGGCCTGGCCGGGGCGGTCGGTGCGGTTGGCCTCGGCAATGTCGAGGCGCAGTTGCAGCGGCAGGTCGCCATAGCCCGGCGCGCCCAGCCGGGAGTAGAGCGTCATCGTGCCGCCCACGATCACCACCGCACCAACCAGTGCCGCCAGCCCGACCTTGCGGCGGGACTGCCCGGCGCCTTCGGCCTCGGCGCGCATCTGGGTATCGGCGGCCAGGATGCGGCGCGAGATCTCGGTTCGGATGCGCTCGGCATCAGCGGCGTCGATCACGCCGCGCGCCAGATCGCGGTCAACGCCCGCCAACTGATCGCGATAGACACGCAGGTCATAGGCCGCCGCCGGTTCCGCCGCAGCGCGTGCGCGCAGCATCGACAGCGCCAGCAGCGCCGCCACGGTCAGGGCCATCAGGGTGACGAGGATCCAGAATGTCATGAGCGCTCCGCGTTGATGCCCTTCATCTAGACCTGCCTGTGCGCTGAAAAAAGGGGCAAAAGGACGCGAGGCGGTGCCATGTCGCAATCTCGCAATATTGCGGCGGTCCGGGACGGGGCTATGCTGGGGGGGCACGGCATATCTGCCACCAAGTCACGAACCGGATCGGATTCGCACATGAAGCACTATTCCGCCTTTGCCGTTGCGCGCGAAGCGCTGCGTTATCACACCGGATGGGAGCGCGCCTGGCGCTCGCCCGAACCCAAGAAGCGCTATGACGTCGTCATCGTCGGCGCTGGCGGTCACGGGCTTGCCACCGCCTATTACCTTGGCAAGAATTACGGCATCCAGAATGTGGCCGTGATCGAGAAGGGCTGGCTTGGCGGCGGCAATACCGGGCGCAACACCACCATCATCCGCTCGAACTACCTCCAGGATCCTTCGGCGGCGATCTATGAAAAGGCCCGCTCGCTCTACGAGACGATGAGCCAGGACCTGAACTATAACGTGATGTTCAGCCCGCGCGGCGTGATGATGCTGGCCCAGACCCAGCACGAGATCCGCGGCTACAAGCGCACCGCGCACGCCAACGCGCTGCAAGGGGTCAAGACCGAGTGGATCGGCCCCGAGCGCGTCAAGGAACTGGTGCCGATCATCAACCTGCACGGGCCGCGTTACCCGGTGCTGGGCGCGCTCTGGCAAGAGCGGGGCGGCACCGCGCGTCACGATGCGGTGGCCTGGGGCTATGCGCGGGCCTGTTCGGCCATGGGCATGGACATCATCCAGCAATGCGAGGTCACCGGCGTGCGCCGCGAGGGCGGCCAGGTCGTCGGTGTCGACACCACCAAAGGGTCGATCGACTGCGGCAAGCTGGGCGTCGTGGTGGCGGGCCATTCCGGCCAGCTGGCCGAGATGGCGGGCTTCCGCCTGCCGGTCGAGGCGCTGGCGCTTCAGGCGCTGGTTTCCGAGCCGATCAAACCCTGCATGGACGTGGTGGTGATGGCCAACACGGTGCATGGCTACATGTCGCAATCCGACAAGGGCGAGATGGTGATCGGCGGCGGCACCGACGGGTTCAACAACTTTACCCAGCGCGGCAGCTTCCACCATATCGAGGAGACCGTGCGCGCCCTGGTCGAGACCTTCCCGATGATCAGCCGGCTCAAGATGCTGCGCCAATGGGGCGGCATCGTGGATATGACCGGGGACCGCTCGCCCATCATCTCGAAAACGCCGCTGGGCGGCTGTTTCATCAACTGCGGCTGGGGCACTGGCGGGTTCAAGGCGATCCCCGGATCGGGTTGGGCGATGGCACAGTTGATGGCAACGGGCCATTCGCCGCTGGCCGAGGCCTTCTCGCTCGACCGCTTCAAGGAAGGCCGCTTCATCGACGAGAGCGTGGCCGCAGGGGTGGCGCATTGACCAAGATTTTTCTCCGAAAAATCTTGTGCAGAGTTTTCGTCGAAAACTCTGCCCGCCGCGCAGTCGCGAGGGGGGCGTGATGGCCTATTCCGAAGCCCTGGCCGAGACGATGCGCGCCGATCTGGGCGTCGAGCCGGGCCTGTCCGAAAAGAAGATGTTCGGCGGGCTGTGTTTCCTGTTGCATGGCAACATGGTCTGCGGCGTCACCCGCGACGGCGCCATGTACCGCCCCGGCAAGGCACAAGAGGCCCAGGCGCTGGAACTGGGCGCGCAGCCGCTTTCGTTCACCGGCCGCCCGATGGGCGGCATGGTGGAGCTGGACGCCGGCACCTTTGAAGACGACGCGCTGCGCGCAAAACTGACCGAATTCTCGCTGGCCCATGCGGCCGGCCTGCCGCCGAAAGGATGAAGACATGCTGATCCTTACCTGTCCCTATTGCGGGGTCGAGGCCGATGAAACCGAACTCGCCGCGGGCGGCGAAGCGCATCTGAAGCGTTTTGGCCCGGGCTCGAGCGATGACGAGCTTCATGGCTATCTGTTCACCCGCGAAAACCCCAAGGGCGTGCATCTGGAACGCTGGCGCCATGCCTCGGGCTGCGGCAAGTGGTTCCATGCCGCCCGCTGTACCGCCACGCTGGAAGTGTTCGGCACCTATTCGGCGCAGGTCAGCGGCCCGCCGCAGGAAATCCGCGACGCGATCAGCGCCAAACGCCCCGGCTGGAGCTGGAGGGAATTCTCCTGATGTCCGCCTCTGTCATGTCTTTCTCTTGCGAAAGGTTCACGTAAGATGAGCACCCGTCTCGCGAAACAGGGCCGCCTGATCGACCGTTCGAAACAGGTGACCTTTACCTTTAACGGCACCACCATGCGCGGGTATGAGGGCGATACGCTCGCCTCGGCGCTGCTGGCCAACGACCAGATGATGATGGGCCGTTCGTTCAAATATCACCGCCCGCGCGGGGTGGTGGCCAGCGGCGCCGAAGAACCCAACGCGCTGGTCGGTCTGGGTGAGGGGACGCGGTTCGAGCCGAACCAGCGCGCCACCACGACCGAGCTGTTCGATGGTCTCAAGGCCGCCAGCCAGAACCATTGGCCGAACCTCGATTTCGATATCGGGGCGGTGAACACCTATCTGTCGCGCTTTCTGCCGGCGGGCTTTTACTACAAGATGTTCATCCACCCGGCGCCGTTCTGGAAACATGTCTATGAACCGATCATCCGCCGCTCGGCCGGTCTGGGCAAGGCGCCCAACAAGGAGCTGGTGGATGCCGATACATATGAGCATTTCCATGTCCATACCGATATCCTGGTGATCGGCGGCGGCGTGGCCGGGTTGCAGGCGGCCAAGGTGGCAGCAAGCTCGGGCGCTCGGGTGCTGCTGATCGAGCAGACCGCCCATTGGGGCGGGCGCGCGCCGGTCGATGGCGGCACTATCGACGGCCTCTCGCCCGACGAATGGGTGAGCCGCACCGTGGCCGAGCTGGAAGCGATGGACAACGTCACCCTGCGCGCCCGCACCATGGGCGCCGGTGTCTATGACCACGGCTATGCGCTGGGATACGAGCGGGTGGCCGACCATACCCCCGGCGTGCCCGGGCCGCGCCACCGGTTGTGGCGGATCCGCGCCAAGCAGATCGTCAGCGCCACCGGCGCCATCGAACGCCCGCTGTCCTTTGCCGGCAACGATGTGCCCGGCGTGATGCTGGCGGGCGCGATGCGCGACTATGTGGTGAACTGGGGCGTGACCCCGGGCCAGCGCGTGGTGGTTGCCACCAACAATGACGATGCCTATCGCACCGCGATCATTCTGAAACAGGCCGGAGTCGATGTGCTGCGCATTCTCGACGCCCGCAAGGAGGGTGGCGGCGCGCTGGCCGACGAAGCGCGCGCGCTGGGCATCCGGGTCGATCCGGGCAAGGCGATTGCCAAGGTCAAGGGCGGCAAGCGGGTCAAGAAGATCTCGATCTGCAACCAGGACGGTGTCGGCGGCGCCCGCGAAGAGGTCGAGGCCGATGCGGTCGCGATGTCGGGCGGCTGGTCGCCGGTGGTACATATGTGGTCCCATTGCGGTGGCAAGCTGATCTGGGACCGCGCCAATGCGCATTTCCGCCCCGATCCCGACCGCCCGCCGCTGGGCGCGGATGGCAAGGGATATGTGGTGGCTGCCGGGTCCGCAAACGGCCCGCTGGCGCTGGATCAGGTAATGGCCGATGCCGATGCCGCGGGCAAGGCCGCGGCCAAGGCGGCAGGCTTTACCCCCAAGCGCACCAAGGCGCCCGAGGGGGCGGCCGAGGGCGAGAACGCGATGGAACCCGTCTGGCTGATGCCCGCCAATGCCGAGGTGCAGCTGCGGATGAAATCCTGGCTCGACTTCCAGAACGACGTCAAGGTCTCGGACGTGCAGCTGGCCGCGCGCGAGGGGTATGAAAGCGTCGAGCACACCAAGCGCTATACCACGCTGGGCATGGCGACCGATCAGGGCAAGTTGAGCAATATCAACGGCCTGGCGATCCTTGCTGATGCGTTGAACGCGGATATCCCGCAGGTTGGGACCACCACCTTCCGCCCGCCCTATACGCCCATCTCGATGGGTGCCATCGGCGGCGAGGCGCGCGGCGAGGTGTTCCAGCCGGTGCGCAAGACGCCGATCTATGACTGGAGCAATGCCAATGGCGCCGACTGGGAACCGGTCGGCCAGTGGCGCCGTCCCTTTGCCTATGTCCGTCCGGGCGAAAGCGTGCATGACGCGGTCAATCGCGAGGTCAAGAACACCCGCGAGAACCTCGGCCTGCTCGATGCCTCGACGCTGGGCAAGCTGATCGTCAAGGGGCCGGACGCGGGCAAGTTCCTCGACATGCTCTACACCAACATGATGAGCACGCTGAAACCGGGCAAATGCCGCTATGGCCTGATGTGTTCGGAAAACGGGTTCCTCATCGACGACGGCGTGGTTGCGCGGATCGACGAGGACACGTTCCTGTGTCACACCACCACCGGCGGCGCCGAGCGTATCCATGGCCACATGGAAGAATGGCTGCAAACCGAATGGTGGGACTGGAAAGTCTATGTCGCCAACGTGACCGAGCAATATGCCCAGATCGCCGTGGTCGGCCCCAAGGCCCGCAAGGTGCTGGAAAAGCTGAACGCCAAGGCGGGCGGCGGCATGGATCTGTCGGCCGAGGCGCTGCCCTTCATGGAATGGCGCGACGGGCGGATCGGTGAGTTCGACGCGCGGGCCTATCGCATCTCGTTCTCGGGCGAGTTGAGTTACGAGATCGCGGTTCCGGCAAGCCAGGGTCTGGCCTTCTGGGAGGCGCTGGTGGATGCGGGCAAGGAATTCGGCGTCATGCCCTATGGCACCGAGTGCCTGCACATCCTGCGCGCCGAAAAGGGCTTCATCATGATCGGGGACGAGACCGACGGCACCGTGATCCCGCAGGATCTGGGGCTGCACTGGGCTCTGTCCAAGAAAAAGGACGATTACCTGGGCAAGCGCGCGCAGGAACGCAGCCACATGGCCGATCGCGACCGCTGGAAACTGGTGGGTCTGGAAACGGTCGACGGCTCGGTTCTGCCGGATGGCGCCTATGCGGTGGGCGAGGGCGTCAACGCCAATGGTCAGCGCAACATGATCGGGCGGGTCACCTCGACCTATTACTCGGCGAACCTGGGCCGTGGCATCGCCATGGGCCTGATCCAGCACGGGCCGGACAGGATGGGCGAGATCGTCGAATTCCCCGGCACCGACGGCAAGACCTACAAGGCCAAGATCGTGGACCCGGTTTTCTATGACAAGGAAGGGGCGAAACAGAATGTCTAAACCTGTCAGCGCATTGATGGGTGCCGCCTATGACGGCATCGTGCGGGGCGAGGAATGCGGCCTGCAAGGCATGATCACCCTGCGGGGCGATCTGGCTTCGAAACCGGTCATCGCAGCGGCCACCGGCGCCACCGGGCAGGACATGCCCGGCCAGCGCCGCGCCAATGTGGCGGGTCAAAGCGGTCTGTGCTGGATGTCGCCCGACGAGCTGCTGGTGCTGGTGCCCCATGCCGAGGTCGGCGACAAGCTGGCCGCCATGACCAAGGCCTTGGGCGATGCCCATAGCCTGGCGGTGGATGTGTCCGACGCCCGCGCCATGTTCCGTGTCTCGGGCGCAAACGCGCGCGAAGTGATGGCCAAGCTCGCCCCGGTCGATTTCGCCCCGGGCGCGTTCGGCCCCGGCGATTTCCGCCGCTCGCGCCTGGCGCAGGTGGCCGGTGCCTTCTGGATGGAGGAGGATGGCAGCTTCTGCATCATCTGCTTCCGGTCGGTCGCCGATTACGTGTTCAAGCTGCTGAAAGTGGCTGCACAACCGGGAAGCGCTGTCGGCGTGTTTTGAGCGCTTCGGCGGCTTTGTCGCCAGCGATTGAATTGCCCGGTCCCTGATGGGGGCCGGGCTTTTATGTTTCGGGATGATCATTTGCCGCGAAAGGAGAGGACTTGCGTCAGAGATATCCTAGCGCGACGGCGTGTTCTGCACGATCCGTTGAGTGGTCGAAGTACCGTTGGGTCCGCTCCCTCAGCCGCTGAACAGGAAACTGCGAAAGCGGCTTTGGGCCTCGGGCGCGGTCAGGTCGGCGGCGGCGCCGGCCTCGTCGGTGGCCGAGGCGTAGAAGTCCAGCGCGCCTGCAAGGCCTGCCATCGCCTCGGGCCGCGCCGCTTCCTCCAGAAACGGGGCGTGCGTCGACAGGTAAAAGGCGGGGCGATGGGCGCGCAGCCAGTTGGCCAGCGTCGGCACCACGCCAAACTCGGCCCCTTCGACATCCATCTTGACCAGCGAGACGCCGGACAGGTCGCCGGTTTGGGCGAACTGGTCCCAGCCGATGGTCAGCGCCTCGGTGCCATGCGCCCCCGACGCCAGCAGCGAGGTCATCGAATCCCCGGCCTCGCCCCCGAACGAGGCCATGCGCGCCAGCCCGAACCCGTCCGACAGTGCCACGCCAAAGGCCGAGACATTGCGGATGTCGTTCAGCTCCAGATTCCACAACAGATGGCGCAGCGCCACCGGATCGGGCTCGAAACACCAGACATGGCGCGCCCGGCGCGCGGCATAAAGCACGGTCGGCCCGATCCAGGCGCCGATATCGACATAGTCGCGATCGGGCGACAGGTGCTGGTCGAGCACGGCAAAGGTTTCAGGCTCCCAGCCGCCGGCCGTGGCCTTGCGCCAGAATTTGGAATGATAGGGGTCGAGCCGGAAGGGCTCGCCATTCAGCGCGCCCGCATAATAACCGCGCGCCCGGTAGGCCATCTTGCGCAATCCGGTGAACATGTGCCCCATACCCCGCTTTTGCCGTCTCGGCCCTTGACCTCTGCCCGCCCGGGAAGCATGTAACCATGGGACCGCAACAGAAATTTCAACAGGGGGCCAAGATGGCTTTTGAACTTCCCGACCTTCCTTATGCACATGATGCGCTGGCTTCCAAGGGCATGAGCGCCGAGACGCTGGAATATCACCACGACCTGCACCACAAGGCCTATGTCGACAACGGCAACAAGCTGATCGCCGGGACCGAGTGGGAATCGAAGTCGATGGAAGAGATCATCACCGGCACCTACAACAAGACCGCCGTGGCGCAGAATGGCATCTTCAACAACATCAGCCAGCTGTGGAACCACAACCAGTTCTGGGAAATGATGGGCCCGGGCGATAGCAAGATGCCGGGCGAACTGGAAAAGGCGCTGGTCGAGAGCTTTGGCTCGGTCGACGAGTTCAAGTCGCAGTTTTCGGCCGCCGGTGCCGGGCAGTTCGGCTCGGGCTGGTGCTGGCTGGTCAAGAATGCCGACGGTTCGCTGGCCGTGACCAAGACCGAGAACGGTGTGAACCCGCTCTGCTTTGGTCAGACCGCTCTCTTGGGCTGCGACGTGTGGGAGCATTCCTATTACATCGACTTCCGCAACAAGCGCCCGGCCTACCTGACCAACTTCCTCGACAATCTGGTCAACTGGGAAAACGTCGCCTCGCGCATGTAAGCGCCGCAAGCTGGCAGGCTTTCGACCCGGTCCCTGTTTCGGGGGCCGGGTTTTTTCTTTGGCAGAGGAGGGGGCGCTGCCCCCGCCGCCTGAAGGCGACTCCCCCGGAGTATTTTTTGCGAAATGAAGGGGCTGGCCAGGCGGGGTGGCAGAGGGCATTCTGCCGCCGGGAGGACGAGCGCATGACAGACATGTCCCAGGAACCGCTGGTGGGCGAGGAACTGAGCGAGGCTGTGCTGACCCTGACCCTGGGTCGGGCGCCCGCGCATCCTTTGTCGCGGGCGATGATCGCGGCGCTGCACGACGCATTGAGGCGTGCAATGGTCGATGATCGGGTGCATGTGCTGGTGATCCATGGGCCGGGGCGCATTTTCTGCGCCGGGCATGACCTCAAGGAGATTGCGCGCCACCGGGCCGACCCCGACGAGGGCAAGGCCTTTGTCAGCGAGCTTTTCGCGGCCTGCGCTGCGTTGATGCTGGACCTCGCGCGGTGCCCCAAGCCGACCATCGCCATGGTCGAGGGGATTGCCACCGCCGCCGGCCTGCAACTGATGGCCTCTTGTGATCTGGCCTATGCCTCTCCTGCCGCGCGATTCTGTCTGCCGGGGGTGAAGAATGGCGGCTTCTGTACCACGCCCGCTGTGGCTGTATCGCGTCTGATCGGGCCGCGCGCAGTCAAGGAAATGGCGATGACCAGCGCCACCTATGGCGCCGACTGGGCACTGGCGGCGGGGCTGATCAACCGCATCCTGCCCGACGAGACGCTGGCGGCGCATGTGGGTGCGCTGGCCCGTGACCTGGCCGCGTGCAATCAGGGTCCGCTTCGACGCGGGATCGCGACGCTCGACCGGCATCTGGACCTGCCGCTCGAGGATGCCTATGCGCTGGCGACCCCGGTGATGATCGAGCATTTCATGGATCCGGGTCGTCGCCATCAGGACTGGACCGAGTGAGCAACAACGCGCGCTTGCCAAGCGGCTCCGCGCGGGGCATCACCGCGCGGTAAACGGGCAGGGGCGGGCAGGGCATGGACGAGCGCGGGCGCGGTATTCTGGCGATGATCGGGACCTGTCTGGTCTGGGGTCTTTCGCCGCTCTATTACAAGCTGCTCGCGCATGTGCCCCCGCCCGAGGTGCTGTCGCATCGCACCTTCTGGTCTGTCCTGCTGTTCGGTGTCTATCTGGCGATGCAGGGGCGGCTGGGAGAACTGCGCCGCGCCTATGCCGGCCCGCGACAGACCGGGCTGATCGCGCTGGCGGCGGTGATGATCTCGCTCAACTGGTTCGTCTTCATCCTGTCGATCCAGCTAGGACACGCCACCGAGGCCTCGATGGGCTATTACATCTTTCCGCTGATCGCGGTGCTGATCGGGCGGTTCTGGTTCGGCGAGCGGCTGAGTGGCGGACAATGGCTGGCAGTGGTGCTGGCGGCGCTGGCGGTTGCCCTGCTGACCTGGGGGCTGGGCGTGGCACCCTGGGTGGCGCTGATCCTGTCTTGCAGCTTTGCGCTCTATGGCGCGGTCAAGAAGTTCCTGCCGCTGGGGCCGGTGATCTCGGTGACTGCCGAGATCGTGATCATGATGCCGCTGTTCCTGTCGGTGCTGGCCTGGTTCCATCTGCGTGGGCAGGGGGCGTTCGGCGGCGATCTGGCCACCTCTCTTCTGTTGATCGGGTCGGGGCCGCTGACGGCGATCCCGCTGATCCTGTTCAGCTATGCGGCGCGCAGGGTGCCGCTGTCGACCGTCGGCGTGCTGCAATATATCAACCCGACCCTACAATTCATGTGCGCGGTGGTGATTTTTGGCGAGCCCTTCACCCGCTGGCACGGCATCGCCTTTGCGTTGATCTGGGGGGCGGTGGCGGTCTTCTCGCTGTCGCTGATCCGTCAGGACAGGGCGGAGCGCAGGGCCGCCATCGCGGTCTCGGGCGTATCGACCCAGGTCAGGTAGTCCGCCAGCGAGGCATCGGCAAAGCCCTGGTCCACCGTGCGCTCGATCAGTGCGCGCAAGGGGTCCCAGTAACCGTCTACATTCATCACCAGGATGGGTTTGTTATGCAGGCCCAGCTGGCGCCAGGTCAGCGCCTCGAACAGCTCGTCCAGAGAGCCGGGGCCGCCGGGCAGCACCACCACCGCGTCGGCGTTCATGATCATCACCTTCTTGCGCTCGTGCATGGTTTCTGTGACGACGAATGTGCTCAGGTCGGTCTTGCCGACCTCGCGGCGCAGCAGGTGCACCGGGATCACGCCAAAGGTCTCGCCGCCGGCGGCCTGGGCCGCGCGCGCGACCTCTCCCATCAGGCCCACATCGCCGGCGCCATAGACCAGCCGCCAACCCGCCTCGGCCAGCAGGGCGCCCATCCGGCGGGCCGCCTCGGCATAGGCGGGCATTGCTCCGGCGCGCGATCCGCAATAGATACAAACGGATTTGACGGTCATGAGCGGCCTTTCCGGGATTCCGTGAACAGAGAGATGGGGCTCTGATATCGGGAACGGCGGGGCGGCTCAACCGTGATGGGACGGACCGGACCGTGAGTCTGATCCGTGAATGGGGAAGGACGGACATGGCAGGAGAAACCGGAACCGGGGGGCTTGGCGGTATTGGCTGGGCAGTCGTTGCGGGGGGCGTTCTGGTGGTCGGGGTGGCCGGGCTCTATTTCGGTGGGCTGATCGGCGGCAGGCAGGATCCGGCAGCGCCGATTCCCGTTGTGGCCAATGCTCCACAAGCTTCTGAAGAAAAAGAGGAAAACCCCGCGGTTGCAGCGGTCGAGCCAACGGCTGAAGCCAAGTCCGACCCCGCGCCAGAAGTCGCAGCCGCGCCTGCTTCGGAACCCGAGGCCACAGCCGAGACCGCCACGACGGAACCGGAGGCCACCGCCGAAGCAGAGAGCGAGGCCGCGCCCGAAGCAGCCGCCGCCGCTTCGGTTGAGACAACCGAACAGCCTGCCGCGCTTGCTGCGCCGGTACTGGATCAGATCTTTGTCGAGCCGGACGGCACCGCGCTGCTTTCCGGCACCGCGCCCGCAGGCGCGCGAATCGCGGTGTTGCTGGATGGCGCGGCACTGCATGATTTCGAAGTGCCCCGCGATGGTAAATTCGCCGAGTTCCTGACGGTGCCGTTCAGCGCCGCCGCCCGCGTTCTGACCCTGCGCGCCGCCCGCGACGGGCAAGAGGCGCTGTCTGGCGACTACATCCTTGCCGCGCTGCCCGAACCGCAGCCGGTTGCGGTTGCCGAGGCCACGCCCGAGGCGCAGCCCGAGCCCGTCGAGCTTGCCGAGGCCACGCCCGAGGTGCAGCCCGAGCCCGTCGAGCTTGCCGAGGCCACGCCCGAGGTGCAGCCTGAACCCGTCGAGCTTGCCGAGGCCACGCCCAAGGTGCAGCCTGAACCCGTCGAGCTTGCCGAGGCCACGCCCGAGGCGCAATCCGAACCCGCCGAGATCAAGCCCGAAGCGCAACCGGTCGAGACTGCAAAAGCCGCGCCCGAGCCCGCACCAGCGGCAAGTGATGCCGAAGCGGCGCCCTCCACGGACACCGCGCGCGCCGAAGCGCCCGCAGAGGATGCGGCCGAAACACCTGTGATCGAGAGTGCCGAGGCGACAGCCCCTGCGCCCGCGCCGGAGCCGGAACCGGCTGAAACGGCCGAGGCGCCCCAACCCGCACCGCAGCCCACCTCACCGGAACAGACCGCCGCGGCAACAGCGGATCCGGCCACGCCCGCCGCAACCGAACCGGCTGTCAGCGAACAGCCCGCCACCGAACAGACCGCCGAACAGCAGACCGCCGAGGCGCCGCAACCCGCCGCCACGCCCGAAGCGCCCGCCCGCGTGGCGGTGCTGCGCTCGGACGAGAGCGGGGTGGAACTGGTCCAGCCCGCCGAGCAACCCCAGACCGCGGAACCGCTGCGGGTGGCGCTGGACACGATCGGCTATAACGATGCGGGCAATGTACGCCTTGCGGGTCGCGCCAATGTCGGCTCGCTGATCCGGGCCTATTTCGACAACCGCGCCGTGGCCGACATGACCGCCGATGCGCTGGGCAAATGGCGCGGCGAAATCTCGGATATCGCGCCCGGTGTCTATACGCTGCGGCTGGACGAACTGGATGGGCAGGGCGCGGTGCTGAGTCGGCTGGAAACCCCGTTCAAGCGCGAGGCGCCCGAGGTGCTGCGCCCGGCCCAGACCGCGGCAGAGCCGGGCACCACGCCCCAACAGCCGCCGGTGCGCGTGGTCACCGTGCAGAAGGGCGATACGCTCTGGGCCATCTCGCGCGAGCGCTACGGGGATGGCGTGCTCTACGTCAAGGTGTTCGAGGCCAATCGCGACTCCATCCGCAATCCCGACCTGATCTATCCCGGCCAGGTCTTTACCGTGCCCGAGTAAGCGGCGGCCTTGTGCCGCCACGCTCTAGGGGTTACCCCGAACCGACGCTCTGACCGCAACGAGGGTACGTGATGAGACGACTGGCACACACCGCCCCGGCGGATCAGACCGCATCCGCCGAGCGCCGCTCGGGCTGGCGCACCCTGCGCCGGGTGGCACCCTATCTCTGGCCCGAGGGTGAGGGATGGGTCAAACGCCGGGTGGTGGCGGCCTTGGCGATGCTGGTGCTGGCCAAGCTGATCGCGGTCTATACCCCCATCCTCTACAAGGGCGCGGTCGACGCGCTGGCGGGCGAGGGCGTGCCGCCGCTTGCGCTGGGCGCGGTCGGGTTGACCGTGGCCTATGGCGTGGCACGGATGATGACAGTGGGGTTCCAGCAGTTGCGTGACGCGCTGTTTGCCCCGGTCGGTCAGCGGGCGCTCAGGGCGCTGGCGCTGGAGACCTTTCGCCATATCCACCGGCTGTCGATGCGCTATCACATCACCCGCAAGACTGGAGGGCTGAGCCGGATCATCGAGCGCGGGGTCAAGGGGGTCGAGTTCCTCTTGCGCTTCATGCTGTTTTCCATCGGGCCGCTGATCCTGGAATTGGTGCTGGTGGCGGCGATCCTGATGTACCTGTTCGATGTCTGGTATCTGGCCGTGGTGGTGGGAACCATCGCTCTTTATATCTGGTTCACTTTCGCGGTGACCGAATGGCGGGTCAAACTGCGCCGCGAGATGAACGATCAGGATACCGAGGCCAACCAGCGCGCCATCGACAGCCTGCTGAATTTCGAGACGGTCAAGTATTTCGGCGCCGAGGAACGGGAGGCGAACCGCTATGACCAGTCGATGCAGGCCTATGCCAGCGCGGCGCTCAAGACCTCGTATTCATTGGCGTTTCTCAACTTTGGCCAGTCTTTCCTGATCACCTGCGGCCTGATCGGGGTCATGGTGCTGGCAGCGCTGGGGGTACAGGCGGGACAACTGACCGTGGGCGATTTCGTCATGGTCAACGCCTATATGATCCAGATCACCGTTCCGCTCAACTTTCTGGGCACCGTCTATCGCGAGATCCGGCAGGCGCTGGTCGATATGGGCGAGATGTTCGATCTGCTGGAACAGCCCGCCGAGGTCAGCGACAAGCCGGGTGCCGCGCCGCTCAAGGTCAGCGGCGGCGAGATCACGTTGAAGGACGTACGGTTCGGCTATGAGGCGGATCGCGAGATCCTCAAGGGCGTGACACTCGACGTACCGGCGGGGCAGACCGTGGCCATCGTCGGCGCCACCGGCTCGGGCAAGTCGACCATCGGGCGGCTCTTGTTCCGGTTCTACGATGTGACCGGCGGCGCGCTGTGCATCGACGGGCAGGACATCCGGGATGTGACCCAGACCAGCCTGCATGACGCTATCGGCGTCGTGCCGCAGGACACCGTTCTGTTCAACGACACCATCCGTTACAACATCGCCTATGGACGCGAGAATGCCACCCAGGCCGATGTCGAGGCGGTGGCGCGCGCGGCCCAGATCCACGACTTCATCGCCTCGCTGCCCGAAGGCTACGACACCAAGGTGGGCGAGCGCGGGCTGAAACTGTCGGGGGGTGAGAAACAGCGGGTGGGCATCGCGCGCACCCTGCTCAAGAACCCGCCGATCCTGCTGCTGGACGAGGCGACCAGCGCGCTCGACACCGAGACCGAGCAGGAGATCAAGGAAGCGCTGGCGCTGGCGGGCGAGGGGCGCACGGTGATCACCATCGCCCATCGCCTCAGCACCATCGCCGAGGCCGACAAGATCGTGGTGCTGGAAAAGGGCGAGATCGTCGAGCAGGGCACCCATGACGGGCTCTTGTCACGTGGCGGGCGCTATGCGCAGCTCTGGGCGCGGCAGCAGGCGGGCGAGGACGAGGCAGCCTGACGCGCGCGCGCGCCATGGAACCGTCATTTGCCCTTCACAGTCATGCCCTTTTCGCGCGATAGCTGGAACGCGCCCGTGGGTTGCGGGCGCGTTACGAGGATCAACGCCGTGTTGCGGCACCAGTTTCAGAAACTGACCGTCCTATTTGCCCTGGAGATGCTGGCCATCATCCTGGTCTTTCAAGTGTTTTCGTCGGTTGAATGCAGCCTTACCGATAGCGAACCCGCCTGCCGGGCCTTGCGGGGTGCGACCATCCGCATCCTGTGTGTCGGGATCGGTCTGGGTCTGTTCATCTGGTTCCGGCCGCATCTCCGGCGTCGGTTGGTCGCCGCCGCCGACAATCCCGATGGCGAGGCGCGGCGCTGGTGGGCAGTGCATCTGATCGGGTTGGGCCTGATCTTCGTGCCCTGGCTTAGGGCGGATCCGGCCAGTCTGAACGCCGATTTCCAGGCACATCTGGCCACATTGCTGGCGGGGGCGGTCCTGGCTGCGATCGGTGCCCTGTTCCTGCTGCTGCCGCGCCGCGAGCTGCCGGGCCTGCTGCGCGAGGGTGGCGCCGGGCTGGCGCTGGTGGTGCTGGTGGCGCTGCTGATCCCCGATCTGGCCGATGCGCTTGCGCCGCTCTGGTGGGCGTTTCGCGGCCTGATCCTGACCACCTTCTACGGGGTGGCGGTGGTGCTGGCGGCGCTGGGTTTTCACGTGGTGCTCAGCCCCGAGACCGCCACCATCGGCACCGAGGGCTTCTTTGTCGAGATGGCTGGTACCTGCTCGGGGATCGAGGGTTTCGCCCTGACCGCCGGGTTCTTTGCCATCTATTCGGTGCTGATGCGTGACACGCTGCGGCTGGGTCGTTTCTGGCTGATCGTGTTTCCGATGGCGCTGCTGGTCAGCTGGGTGTTCAACATATTCCGCATAGCGGCCCTGATCGCGATCGGGGCGCGGCTGTCGCCGGAACTGGCGGTGAACGGATTTCACAGCTTTGCAGGCTGGCTGTTCTTTACCCTCTTGGCGCTGGGTGTGATCTGGGTGGTGCAGGCGCGACCCTCGCTGCACCGGGCGGCGGTCACGTCGCGCGGAACCGGGGCGCCCGAGCCCCTTCGCGAGGACCTGAATGCGGCATTGATCGCGCCCTTCATCGCGTTCATGCTGTCGGGCCTGCTGGTGCAAAGCCTGTGGCAATCCCCCGCCCTGGGGTATCCCCTTCAGGCGGGGTTGATGGCGGCGGCGTTGTGGATGTTTCGCAAGCCGCTGCTGGCGCTTGACTGGCGCCTGGACCCGGTGGCCCTGATGGCCGGTCTCGTGGTGGGGGCGGGCTGGATCCTGTTCTCTCGCGGCGGCGCCGCGCCCGCGGGGCTGTCAGAACTGACCGGAGCGACGCTGGCAGGATGGATCCTCTGCAGAATACTGGGCACGACGCTATTGGTGCCGATGATCGAGGAGGGGTTTTTCCGGGGCTACCTGCTGCGACTGTTGTCTGGCCCTGCGGCCTGGCAAACGGCCCTGTCAGTCGCTGTGACCAGCCTTGCCTTTGCGCTTCTTCATGGGCGCGTGATCGAGGCCGGTCTGGCCGGCCTCGTCTTTGCCTTGGTCGCGCTGCGCCGGGGGCGTCTGGGTGACGCTGTCCTGGCGCATGCGGTGGCCAACGGGCTGGTCGCGCTGACCGCGCTGCTCACCGGTGACTGGTCCCTGATCTGACGCGCAGGCTCAGCGGCTTTTACGGCGGTGCATCTCGCGTGCCAGCAACAGCCCGGCCGCCACCGCGGCCAGCGCCAGAGCCCCGGTCGAAGCGTCGATCTCGGGCACCGAGGAGCTGGTTCCGCCACCGCCGCCATAGCTCCAGCCACCCCACCACCAGAAGTAGTAGTCATAGGTCTGCGCGGATGCCGATGTGGCTGTCAGAACCAGGGCCGAGATCGCGGTACTTGTCGTGGTAATACCCTTGTTGAGCATTGAGCAGGTCCCCTTTTTCCTTGCGGTCCAACATGCCCGGTTGCCTTGATCTTTTCAAGGTTTTGCCACATTTCGGAGCGGTTCCGGAAACGATGGACGCAACCGCTGGGCGATTGCGTCCATTTCATTGTCAATCAGGCGCGGGGCGGGCCCGATTTGGACCTGCCTTTGCCGCTGATCAGCCCGACTCGGGCTTCATCGCGAGCGGGTGACCAAGGGGTTATTCCGCGGCCTTCAACGGTTGATCGGGTGCGATCTGGGGCGGTTCGGCCTGCATCGGATCCCAGATGATCTCGGTCGCTTTCAGCCGTTTGGCCGAGCGGCGCAGGATCATGTCGCGGGCAATGCGGCTGGAACGGCCCGCGGTGATCCGGGCCAGGCCGCGCAAGATCATCAATAGATAGGTCGAGGTCCAGACCCTGAGCGCCAGCAGAGACGGCGTCACCACAAGCGTCAGAATGGTTGCGATGCCCAGGCCGAACACCACCGCCGTGGCCAGCTGTTTCCACCACAGCGCGGTGGGGCTGTCGATGGAATAGCCACCATTGATGAAATCGAGGCTGAGCCCGAACATCATCGGTGTCAGGCCTGCCATGGTGGTGATCGTGGTCAGCAACACAGGCCGGATCCGCGCCTCGGCGGTGCGCACGATGGCCTCGATCCGGGGCATGTAGCGGCTGTATTCCTGATAGGTGTCGATCAGCACGATATTGTTGTTCACAACGATCCCGGCCAGCGCCACGATGCCGGTGCCGGTCATGATCACCGAGAAGGGCTGGCCCATCACCATCATGCCGATCAGCACGCCCGTTGTGCTGAGGATCACCGCCAGCAGTACCAGCACCGAATTGTAGAAGCTGTTGAACTGCGCCAGCAGGATGATGAACATCAATCCCAGCGCGGCGGAAAAGGCCTTGGACAGGAATTCCTGGCTTTCCTTCTCGTCCTCCTGATCGCCGGTCCATTCCCATTCAACCGCCGGGCCGAACGGGTCGGTTTCCAGCCATTGGGTCAGGGTGGCGATGCGCTCGTTGGCATTGATCGGGGCAAAGCGCACGCTACCGGCCGCGACGGCGTCGCGCGCGGCGGCTGCACTGTCGAACCCGTCAAGGCTCTCGATCTGGAATTGCGCGCCATCGGCGGGGCGGGTCACCACCTCGCCGGTCGGCGCCACCCCTTCGGGCAGGGCGCGCAGCACGGCCAGTTCCACCTGCGGATCGTCGGCAGAGACCAGTTTGAACAGGCCCGGCTCCACATCCGCCTTGACGTCGAAATAGCGTTTCTGATCGACGCGATTGATCTTGGCCAGTTTCTCGACCGGTTTGCGGCTGATGAAGTTCGACAGCGGCACCAGCCCCTCGGGCGTGCGTACCTTGAGCGTGTCGAGCGTGCTCAGCACCCGGTCCTTTTCCGGCAGGCGGACGCGGATCTCGATCTCGTCATCGGCATCGGCGGGGCGGTATTCGCCCAGCAACACGCCGCGCGTGACCAGCTGCACCATGGCGCCCACGGTGGCCACATCGGCGCCGAAGCGGCCCGCCTTGGCCACGTCCACGTCGATCTGCCAGTCGATGCCGGGCAGGGGCAGGTTGTCCTCGATCTTGATCAGGCCCGCCGTCTCTTCGAACGTGGCGCGCGCCTGACCGGTGGTGGCCAGCAGCGTGTTCCAATCGTCGCCCTTGATACGCAGATGCACGGGCTTGGCCGAGGCCGGGCCACGGCCCAACGCCTCGATCTCGGCCACCATGCCGGGCAGCTTGGCCAGCTCGTTGCTCAGCTGTTCCAGCACGAAGTCACCGTCATATTCGGCGGCGACCACCTCTTCCTCGAACCCCAGCCAGGCACTCATGCGGCTGCCCAGCCAGCCTGTCAGCGGGTGGGTCTCGGTGGGGCGGTCCTCCCACGGGATGATCTCGAACTGGATCTGACCGACCGTGTCGGCGGGCGCCTGGGCACCGCCGTTGTTCTGGTCGAGCCCGCCCTCGCCGGCAAAGGAGAACACGTTCACCACCGCCGGATGCGCCGCGATCACCTCTTCGGCCTGGCGCACCAGCACGTCCTTTTCCGCCAGCGACAGGTTGCCCCGCGCGCGGACATAAGTGGTGGCCTGTTCCGGTTCGCTCTCGACAAAGAATTCGACCCCCAGCGAGCGCTCGGGGAAGATCACGAACACCACCTGATAGACGGCGAAGAACACTGCAAAGATCGAGACGATGGGCATCACAGGGTTGCCGGCGATGAACTTGATCACATGGCCAAAGGGCGTGTGCCCGCCGGGGGCGGCGACACGGCGCTGGGGCATCTCGATCCGGGCGGCGCCCAGTGTGACCGAGGCGGCAAAGGCCGACATGAGGAACAGCAGCGCGCCGGCAAGCGTCCCGCCCGGCGCACCGGGCGGCAGCAGATAGGCGGGGTTCAACAGCTGCATCGCACCCAGGAACATGCCGTAGAGCGCGGGCGGTACCAGGGCCGCGCGCACCACCCAGGGCGTGCGCGCGCGCAGCCAGTCGGACATGCGGTTGAACACGCGGCTGATGCGTCCCGAAACGCCGCCCATGACCGGCAGATAGATCAGCGCTACCACCAGCGAGGCCGACAGCACGAAGATCAGCGTGACCGGCAGCATCCCCATGAACTCGCCCGGCACGCCGGGCCAGAACAGCATCGGCAGAAAGGCGCAGAGCGTCGTTGCCGTCGACGAGACCACGGGCCAGAACATCCGCTGTGCCGCCTCGACATAGGCATGCATCGGGCCGATGCCGTCCTTGATCCGCTTGTCGGCATATTCCACCACCACGATGGCGCCGTCGACCAGCATCCCCACCGCCAGGATCAGACCGAACATCACGATATTCGAGATCGACACGCCCATCGCCGCCAGAAAGGCGAAACACAGCAGGAACGAAGTCGGGATGGCAAAGCCCACCAGCAGCGCCGCGCGGCTACCCAGGCTGGCCAGCACCACGATCATCACCAGCGCGATTGCGGTCAGGACCGAGCCTTCGAGCTGGCTGACCATCGAGCCCACGACCCGGCTCTGGTCGTTCGAGGTGCCCATCTGAACGGCGGCCTGCAATTCGGGCGGCCAGGCGGCGCGGGCCTTGGCCACGGTCTCCTTTACCTGTTCGACCGTGTCGATCAGGTTGAAACCCTTGCGCTTGACCACTTGCAGCGCGACGGTGTTCTCGCCGTCAAACCGCGCGGTGCCCTTGCGGTCTTCGAAAGTATAGTTGATCTGCGCCAGTTCACCCAGCCGCACCACCCGGTCGCCATTGACCTTGATCGGCAGGTCATAGACATCGCGCGCGGTCTTGAAGGACGAGGGGATCTTGACCGCGAACGAGCCCTGTTCGCTCTCGATTTCGCCCGCCGCGATCAGCTGGTTGTTGTTCTGCACCACATTGATCAGTTCCAGCGCCGTGACGTTATAGGCCTCGAGCCGCAGCGGGTCGATGATCACTTCGAGCATCTCGTCGCGCTTGCCCGCGATCCCGGCCTCGAGCACCGCGTCGAGCGATTCCAGATCGTCCTGCAAATCCTTGGCGATGCGCGCCATGGTGCGTTCGGGGACGGCGCCGGTCAGGTTGACGATGACGATGGGGAATTCGGAAAAGTTGATCTCGGTCAGCGTATATTGCTCGGCCCCGTCGGGGAAACTGGCCTGGGCGGTGTTCATCGCGTCACGCACATCGGCGGTGATCGCGGTCTTGTCCCATCCGAATTCGAATTCCAGTGCCACGCCGGCATAGTTTTCGGCGGCCGTAGAGGACATCTTCTTCAGCCCGTCCAGATCGGCCAGCTCGGTCTCCATCGGCTTGACCAGCAGGCTTTCGCTGTCCTCGGCGGAAATGCCGGGGAAGCTGACCGACACGAAGAGCGCCGGGATCTCGATATCCGGCTCACCCTCCTTGGGCAGGTTCACATAGGCCACCCCGCCGATCATCAGCGAGATTGCGATGAAGGCCAGGACCATCCGCGCCCGGGACGCGGCCCAGTCGACGATGCCGGTCATTCAGAAGCCTCCCGCCAGGTCGGTTCCACGGTCACGCCCTCGGTCACGAAATCCTGACCGACCACGATCACATTGGCCTGTTCGGGCAGGCCGGTCACCCAGATGCCGGTCGGGGTGTCGCGCACCAGTTCAACCGGGACAAAACCCACCTTGTTCCCCTCTTCGACGGTACGCACGCCCAACTCACCCTCGTTGTTCAGCGTCAGCGCCGATTGCGGCAGCCGGTGCGCCTTGGCCCCGTCGGACGAGATCGCGATGGTTGCAGTCTGGCCGTCGCGGATCAGCAGTTCGGGATTGGCGACGGTGATCTCGACCTCAAAGGTGCGGGTGGTCGCGTCCGCCGAGCGGCTGAGAAAGGTGACACGACCCTGCACCTGAAGCCCGGTGGCCAGTTCGGCCCCGGCCAGCGCGCCGACCTGCACTCGGTTCACCTCGGTCTCGGGGATGAAGCCCACCACCTTGATCGGGTCGAGCTGGATGATGGTGGCGCAAAGCGCACCGGGTTGCAGCAGGCTGCCCAGTTCGGCGGTGTCGCTTTCCAGCAGGCCCTGGAACGGGGCCTCGATGGTCAGCCGGTCAATCTCGCGCTGGGCGGCGGCCACGGCGGCGGTGGCGGCCTCGATGCTGGCGCGGCTGGTTTCCAGCCCCGCCTCGGCGGCCTTGATCCCGGCCTCGGCCGACCGGACCGCGGCCTCGGTCGATACGCGGCGGGTTTCCGAGGCATAACCGGTCTCGGCCAGTTTCTGCGCGGCATTGTCGTTGATGCGCGCCTCTTTCAGCCGCGCCTTGGCCTCGTCCAACCGCGCCTCGGCCTCGGGCATCGAACTTTCGGCCTGCGCCTTGCGCGCGCGCGCCTCGGCCAGGCTGGCGGGGCGGGTGCCGGGGTCGAGTTCACACAGCAGATCGCCGGCCTCGACAAAGGCGCCCTTGCGCTTGGGTTCGGAAATCACCGTCGAGGTGGTTTCCGCCCGCACCTCGACCTGCCGGATGGCACGGGTCTGGCCGCGCAGCACCACCGCGCTGTCGATCTCGGTTGCCTGCGAGCGCAAAACGACCACACCTACGGCGGCGGTCTCGGCAATGGCGGCACCGATGGGATCGGAGACGGGCGCGGCGTCCGCCTCGGCCTGGCTGGCGGTTTCCGCCTTGGCAAAGGCCATCAGCGCCTGGCGTTCGAAAACCATCATGTAAAGCGTGACGGTCACGAGGATCGCGGTGAGGAAGGGAACCAGTCGCATGAAGTACCTTTCTTCAATCCCGCCCGGGCAAAATACGGGGTCCGGGCTATTTGCGCAGAGACATGGGGTTTCCGTTGCGTCTTGTCCATACTGAACTGTCCAGTTCAGTTCATTTTTTACCCCATTTTGGCAAATGCACAAGAAAAATGCAGGTTCGGCACCTCTTGGCTTGCCCGGTGGCGCGCGGTATGAGAGGCCGGAACCGGAAAAGGTCAGGATAACAGGGCAGGGGCCAGGGATGAGCGACACCGACAGTTTCATTGACGAGGTCACCGAAGAGGTTCGCCGCGACCGCATGTTCCTGCTGCTCAAACGCTGGGGCTGGATCGGCGGGCTTGCCGTGCTGGCCATCGTCGGCGGCGCGGCCTGGAACGAATATTCCAAGGCGCAGGTCACCGCCCGCGCCGAGGCGCTGGGTGATGCGGTGATCGCGGCGCTTTCCTCCAACGATGCCGCGTCGCGGGCCGAGGCGCTGGCCGGGATCGAACCCGCCAGCACCGGCGGCGACGCGGTCTTGGCGCTGCTGACGGCGGCGGCCGAATCCGGCAACGGGGACAAGGCGGCGGCGGTTGCCCGGCTCGAGGCGCTCGCATCGCAGGGGGAACTGCCGCAAATCTATCGCCAGATCGCCGCCTTCAAGGCGCTGTTGTTGCAGGCGGACACGCTGCCCGTCGCCGACCGCCGCCAGCGGTACGAGGCGCTGGCCCAGCCCGGCGCGCCGCTGCGTCTGCTGGCGCTCGAACAACTGGCGTTGATCGACATCGCCGAGGGCGAGACCGAGGCCGCGCTGGCCCGGCTGCAATCCATCCGCGAGGACGCCGAGGTCAGCACGGACTTGCAACAGCGCGCAACTCAGTTGATGGTGGCGCTGGGGGCCGAACCCGCACCGCTGCCCACCCGTCAGGGCTGAGCCCGGGACACGGACAGCGCCGCGCGGCGGCACAGAGACAACGAAAGACAGGCGAGTTCGACCATGGTGACCAGCTCTTTCTCCCGGATCGGGGCATCCCTGATGGGCAGCGCGCTGCTGCTGCTCTCGGCCTGTGCCGAACCCGAGGTGATCCTGCCCGGTGAGCGCGAGGATATCCGCCCCGGTGCCACCGACGCGGTGGTCAATCAGGGCCGCGCCATCCGCCTGCCGGCACAACAGGCCAACAGCACCTGGGCGCAGGCGCCGGGCACCGAGGCGTTCCGCACCGCCCATCCCGCCCTGCGCAGCACGCCGCAACGGATCTGGTCGACGCCGATCGGATCGGGTGATGAAAAGCGTCAGCGCATCACCGCCGATCCGGTGGTGGCGGGCGGGTTGATCTATACGCTCGACAGCGCCGCCCGCGTCTCGGGCGTGACGCCGGGTGGCGGGCTGGCCTGGCAGACCGATCTGGTGCCGCCGGGCGAGGACGAGGGACAGGCCACCGGCGGTGGCATGGCCTATGCCGATGGCATTCTCTATGTCTCTTCCGGCTATGGCATGTTGACCGCGCTCGACGCCAAATCCGGCGCGATGCGCTGGCAGCAAAAGCTGAACGCGACCGGTTCGGGCACGCCGACCATCCGCGACGGGCTGCTCTATCTGGTGGCCGGAGACGATACCGGCTGGGCCATCAACATCAAGGACGGGCGCATCGCCTGGCAGGTTCAGGCCACGCCCAGCGTCGGCAACGTCCTGGGCGCACCGGCGCCGGCGATGACGTCGGACCTGGTGATCTTTGCCTTTGGCTCGGGCGACCTGATCGGCAGTTTCCGCAACGGCGGGGTGCGCCGTTGGGCGGCCTCGGTCTCGGGTCAGCGCAAGGGCCGCGCGGCGGCGCGGATCGGCGATGTCACCGGCAGCCCGGTGATCCAGGGGTCAACCGTCTACGCGGGCAACCATTCGGGCCGTACCGTGGCGTTTCGCGCCGACAATGGCGAGCGGCTTTGGACCGCGACCGAAGGCGCGCTGGGACCGGTCTGGCCGGCGGGCGACAGCGTGTTCCTGGTCAGCGACCGCAGCCAGATCGTCCGCCTCGACGCCAGCGACGGCAGCGTGATCTGGGCCCAGGACCTGCCCGGTTTCGTCAAGGACAAGCCCAAGAAGCGCGGCGCCAGCTATGCTCATTACGGCCCGGTTCTGGCCGGTGGGCGGGTAATCGTCGCCTCGAATGACGGCTATCTGCGGCTCTACAACCCCGAGGATGGGGCGATGATCAGCCGGGTCGAGGTGCCGGGCGGGGCTACCACCGGGCCGGTGGTGGCGGGCAATACCCTTTATGTCGTGGGGGCCACGGGCCAACTGCACGCTTTCCGTTGACGCGCGGACGCGCTATAGGGCGCGTCTGAGTCTAGAAAAGTAGAGTGCCATGTCTCTGACCCTCGCCATTGTGGGGCGGCCCAATGTGGGCAAATCCACCCTGTTCAACCGTCTGGTCGGCAAGCGGCTGGCGCTGGTAGACGACCAGCCGGGCGTGACCCGCGACCTGCGCGAAGGGCAGGCGCGGCTGGGCGATCTGCGCTTTACGGTGATCGACACCGCCGGGCTGGAAACCGCCACCGACGACAGTCTGCAGGGCCGGATGCGGCGGCTGACCGAGCGGGCGGTGGACATGGCCGATATCTGCCTGTTCATGATCGACGCCCGTGCGGGCGTGACCCCCAATGACGAGATCTTCGCCGATATCCTGCGCCGCCGCTCGGCGCATGTGATCCTGGCCGCCAACAAGGCCGAGGGCGCGGCCGCCGATGCCGGCGTGATCGAGGCCTATGGGCTGGGGCTGGGCGAGCCGATCCGGCTCAGCGCCGAACACGGCGAGGGGCTGAACGATCTCTATGCCATCCTGATGCCGCTGGCCGACAAGATGGAGAAGGCCGCCGAAGAGCAGGCGCCGGAAACCGACGTCGACCTCGACCCCGAGGGTGAAGAGGATGACGCCGAGGGCGGCGTGCAAGAGGCCCCCGTCATCACCGCAGACAAGCCGCTTCAGGTTGCGGTGGTGGGCCGCCCCAATGCGGGAAAGTCGACCTTGATCAACCGCATCCTGGGCGAAGAGCGTCTGCTGACCGGTCCCGAGGCGGGAATTACCCGTGATGCCATCTCGCTCCAGATCGACTGGGACGGCACGCCGATGCGGATTTTCGACACCGCCGGCATGCGCAAGAAGGCCAAGGTGCAGGAAAAGCTGGAAAAGCTCTCGGTCTCGGACGGGCTGCGCGCGGTCAAGTTCGCCGAGGTCGTGGTGGTGCTGCTCGACGCGGCCATCCCCTTTGAACAGCAGGACCTGCGCATCGCCGACCTGGCCGAGCGTGAAGGCCGTGCGGTGGTGATCGCGGTCAACAAATGGGATGTCGAGGAAAACAAGCAGGACAAGCTGCGCGAGTTGAAAGACAGCTTCGAGCGGCTTTTGCCGCAGCTGCGTGGGGCGCCGCTGGTGACCGTCTCGGCCAAGACCGGGCGCGGGCTCGACCGTCTGCATGCCGCGATCCTGCGCGCCCATGCGGTCTGGAACCGCCGCATTCCCACCGCCGCGCTCAATCGCTGGCTGATCGGCATGCTGGAACAGCATCCGCCGCCCGCGCCGCAGGGCAAGCGGATCAAGCTGCGGTACATGACCCAGGCCAAGACCCGGCCGCCGGGATTCGTGGTGATGTGCAGCCATCCCGACAAGATGCCCGAAAGCTATTCGCGCTATCTGGTCAACGGTCTGCGCGCCGATTTCGACATGCCGGGCACGCCGATCCGCCTGACCCTGCGCGGGCAGGGGGACAAGAACCCCTACAAGGGCCGGCGCAAGAAGAATGCCGGCGCCCTGACCAAGCACCTCAAGTCGCGCGGCTAGGTCGCAGACGCATGCCAGCATGCGATGCTTATTGTCGCAGCGGGTGACAAATACCCGCTTGCGGCGCTATCACTATGTACGCAAAGGTTTCTTTGTCGCGGCGCGCTTGTCATTCCTGCGTCGCGCACCCAAGTCGTCTGTTGCAAGAGAACCCGGCCATCCGAGGGAGCGGTGCGGAGATGGATCTGAGAGCATACACACGTCAATACGCGGTGCAGGACAACCGCCTTGCCGCTTTGAGCTATTTCGGGACATTCGCGGTTTATTTCACCGCGCTCTCTCTGGCGATCACCCATGTGGATCGCTGGTATGTGCTGGTGCCCGCCGGGGTGGTCTTTGCCTTTGCGGCTGTGCGGCTTTACGTGCTGCAACATGATTGCGGCCACCATTCCCTGTTCGAGACGCGCACGCAGAACGAACTGGCCGGTCACGTCCTGTCGCCCTTCACATTTGCGCCCTTCGAGGTGATGAAGCAGAACCACAACCTGCATCATGCGGGGGTGGGCAATCTGGAACACCGCGAGACCGGCGAGATCCACACCATGACCCTGCGGGAGTGGCGGGGGGCAGACTGGCGCACGCGGCTCGCCTATCGGCTCTATCGCAACCCGTTCATCCTGATCCCGCTGGGGGCGGCGTTCACCTATTTTATCCGCTACCGCTGGCCCAAGAACGCGACCCGGTTCGGCGCGCGCGGGGTGTTGCTGCACAATCTTTCCATTGTCGTCTTTCTGGCCCTGCTCTGGGCGCTGGCGGGGATGACCGGCTTGCTGGTCTGGCTGGGCTTTTCCTTTCTGGGCGGGATGATCGGGGTGTTCCTCGTCTACCTCCAGCATAATTTCGAGGACACCTATTGGGACCGCCGCCCCGGTCTGGACCCGCAGCTGGCGGCGTTGCAGGGGTCGTCGGCGCTGGATTTCGGCTGGTGGTTCGACATGGCCGTGGCCTGTATCACCCTGCACGATATCCATCATTTCAACGCGCGCATCCCGTCCTATCGGCTGCGGGCCTGCCATTACAACCTGCCGCCCGAATACGCGCCGCGCCGCATACGCTTTGCCGAGGCGGTGGCCGCGCTGAACCTCAAGCTCTGGGATGAGGACGCCCGATGCCTGGTGCCCTTTCCGAAACGCGCGGACGTGGTCGAGACGGTGACCGGCTAGACTACGTATTCCGCAAAAAGGGGGCACGGAGGAAAGACAGATTGTGTATACAACGAGTAATCTTTGACAAACGGGAGGCAAAGGAAGTTTGACATGACCCCTGTCAAGAAGATCGAGGGCGTTGGCCCGGCATTGGCAAGAATGCTGGCCGAGAACGGGTTTGACAGTGCCGAGGCGGTTGCCGCCGCCAGCATCGAACGGTTGATGAACCTGCCGCGCATTGGCGCGCTCAGGGCCAAGGCCATTCATGCCGCGGCGCAGGCGCTGGTATCGGCGCCTTCGTCGAAAACCGCCGCACCGGCTGCCAGCCCCGCACCGGCTCGCAAGCCGGCAGGGCGAACCTCTCGTACACGCCGCCCGGTTGCCGGACGTGGCGCAACGGTAAAGAAGTCCGACCCTGTCCGGGCCAAACCCGCCGCCGCGGCCCCCGCGCAGTCGGCACCCGCCAAACCCGCGTCACCCCGTGACGAGGCCAGCGAGGCCGAGGTCCGGGCGGGCGAGGCAGCGGCCTTGGCCGAACAGGCCGAGGCCGACGCAAAGGCGCGCAAAAAGGCCAAGGCAGCGGCAAAGGCAGAGAAGGCCAAGCAGAAGAAGAAGGATTTCGAAGAGAAAATCCGCAAGGCCGAAGCCAAGGTCAAGAAGAAGTCGGACAAGAAGAAATCCGGCAAGAAGAAGTCCGGCAAGAAAAAGGACGACAAGGACAAGAAGAAGGCAAAGAAAAAGGCGAAGAAGTAACTTCTTCGCCTCGTTCCGGTCTGGTGTGGTTCCCTGAGATCAGCTCAGGGTGCCGTCCGTGTTCAGCGTCAGCTTGCCGCCCAGATAGGGAGCCAGCGCCTGGGGCAGGGTGACCGAACCATCCGCGTTCTGGCCGTTCTCCAGCACCGCGATCAGGCAGCGGCCCACCGCAAGGCCCGAGCCGTTCAGCGTATGCACGAATTGCGGCTTGCCGCCGTCGGCGGGTTTGAACCGCGCATTCATGCGGCGGGCCTGGAAATCGCCGCAGGTCGAGACCGAGCTGATCTCGCGATAGGTGTTCTGGCCGGGCAACCAGGCCTCGATGTCATAGGTGCGCCGGGCGCCGAACCCCATGTCGCCGGTGCACAACACGATGGTGCGATAGGGGATCCCCAGTGCCTCGAGAATGCCCTCGGCGCAGCGCAGCATGCGTTTCTGTTCGTCGTCGGAATGATCGGGATGGGTGACCGAGACCATTTCGACCTTTTCGAACTGGTGCTGGCGCAGCATGCCGCGGGTGTCCTTGCCGGCCGAGCCCGCCTCGGAGCGGAAGCACAGCGAATGGGCGGTATAGCGGCGCGGCAGATAATCCTCGGCAATGGTCGAGCCATTGACGATATTGGTCAGCGACACTTCGGAGGTGGGGATCAGCCACCAGCCCTCGCGGGTCTGATAGCTGTCTTCGCCGAATTTCGGCAACTGGCCGGTGCCATACATCATCTCGGACAGGACCAGCACCGGGCCGTTCACCTCGGTCAGGCCGTTCTGTTCGCTATGGGTGTCGAGCATGAATTGCGCCAGCGCCCGGTGGATACGGGCCACCGCGCCCGAAAGCAGCACGAACCGCGCGCCCGACAGCTTGGCGGCCGTCTCGAAATCCATGCCGTCCTGAACCGAGGCAAGGTCGAAATGTTCCTTGGGCGCGAAATCCATCTGGCGCGGGGTGCCCCAGCGGTGCAGTTCCACGTTGTCCGCCTCATCCGCCCCTTGCGGGACGTCTTCGGCGGGCAGGTTGGGCAGGCCCGCAAGCAGGTCGGTCAACTGGGCGTCCAGCTCCTTGGCCTCGGCCTGCATCGCGGCGATCTCGGCCTTTTTCTCGGCCACCAGCGCGCGCAGGCGCTCGAATTCGGCCTCGTCACCGCGTGCCTTGGCGGCGCCGACTTCCTTGCTGGCCTTGTTCTGTTCGGCCTGAGCGGTCTCGGCGGCCAGGATCTTGCCCCGGCGGGCTTCGTCCAGAGCCAGGATGTCCGACGACACCGGCGCGCTCCCACGGCGCGAAAGCGCGGCGTCGAAGGCGGCGGGGTTCTCGCGGATAGCGCGGATGTCGTGCATGGGTCTGGTCCTTGGACTGGGTGATTCACTGGCCCGGTTATGCACCATCCGCGCGCCGGGGTGTAGCGCCCCCGCCGGCTTGCGGACAGAGAAAGGGGCCGGGTGTTGCTCCCGGCCCCCGGTTGACCTTGCGGCCCGGCTCAGCTGAAGGCGACGCGGGGGGCCGCGATCTTGTGGCGCGGCGGCTGCATGTGGATCACGCCGGTCAGGAAATCGGCATAGTCGCAGGTCAGCTCGGTACCCGCCGGAATATCGGTCAGCGCCACGCCCCAGATCCCATCCGAGAAATCCAGATTGGGATACATCGAATGGTTCATGAACCGGCCCTCGTCGCTTTCCAGGATCAGGTAGCCGGGCCGGTTGATATCGGGATAGCTGTAACGCTCCAGAAATTCCTTCACATGCGGTTCGACATTGTCGAGCTTGCTTTCGGGAAAGGTGATGTCGAGCATCTTGTCATGGCGCCAGACCTTGTCGCCCCGGGCGATGTCGTCATGGCAGAAAACGCCCAGCCCTTCGATTTCCGAGGGGGCGAGATAGCAGCGCACCATCATCATGCGCCTGTTCCTTCTGTCAAGGATGGCCGGGCCGCCTTCCGGACCGGAGAAAGGGGGTGGGCCCCGCGCCTGGCGGCTTGCGCGAAAAAATCAAAGCGCCGATTCGCGGCGTTTTGCAACGGGTTTTGCGTGACACTGGCGCCGCTTATGTCTCTTTGCGCTGATGCGCCAGCACCCCGTCCCAGCCGGCCGGCGCGATTTTGGGTTCGGGCGGGTCGGCGATATACGAGGGGGTCATGATCTGCACCCCGTTTTCGGTGAACACATCGAGGATGTTGCGATGCAGATCCGAGGTGATCTTGGGGATGATGGCGCCGCGCGTGGTATAGGCGTTGATCTGGTAGTTGACCGCGTAATCGGCCAGCGCCGACCACAGGACAAAGGGCGCCGGCCTGGCCTTGAGCCCCTTTGTGCGCTGCGCCGCCTCGATCAGCATCGCCTCGACCTTGTCGGCGGGTTCCTCGTATCCGATGCCGACCGTGGTGTAGACGAGGAGGCCGTTGCCGTCGATATGCTTGGTATAGTTGATCACGTCCGAATTCAGCAGCTGCGCGTTGGGGATCGAGATCATCTCGTTCTTGATCGACTTCAGGTGCGTCTCCATCAGCTTGATCTGCACCACGTCACCCACATGCTCGCCGATGCGAATGCGGTCGCCGATCGAGGTCGAGCGGCGATAGATCACGAAAAGCCCCGAGATCACGTTGTTCATCACCGAGTTCGACCCCAGCGACAGCATTGCGCCCACCAGGATCGTCAGCCCCTGAAAGGCCGCCGAATCCGAGCCGGGAATATAGGGAAACGAGAACACCAGCGCGATCATCACCACCACCACGCGCAGGATGTTGAAGGTGGGGCCGATCCAGTGCCGTTCGAAATCGCCCAGATCGAAACTGCCCGCCTCGACCGCGTCAAAGAACACCTTGAGACCCCGGATCACATAGCGGGTGATCAGCGCGATGATTGCCAGGGTGATCAGGTTGGGCAGGTAGCCGACAAAACCGAACACGATGTTCAGGACCGGTGTCGTCACATAAGTCAGCAGCAACTGCGCCACATAGCGGGTTTCGGCAAAGGACAGCAGCACCAGCGAGAGATAATAGTAGATGCCCAGGAAAAACAGCGCCAGCAGCACGAAGTTCAGGCCAAAGCGGATCAGCGCGGCGATGGCGTCGGCCTGGACCTGGGCATTGGTGGCGGATTCCAGCCCGGCAAAGTAGCGTCGCACCAGCCGTGTACAAATGCGGTTCAGCCGCCGCCGGATCCAGAAGCCGATCAAGGTGAACAGGACGAATCCACCGGTCCAGGCCAGCGCTTCGATGGCGCTTTCCAGCCGGGCGCTGTCGGTGCGGGCGGCGCGATAGTTCAGGATCGCGTCGCGGATCGCATTGCCCTGCACCTCGATCAGGGTGTCGATATCCAGCCGCTCCAGCCTTGCATCCGCTGTGGTGACGGTCACGACCTCGACCCCGTCGGCCAGAATGGCGATGCCGAAGGCATTGGGCTGGGTGGTGATCGTGACACTCTCGGCCACGGACCCGGCAGCCACCGCTTCGATCCGTTCGACCACCTCGGCGGCACGCCGTTCGGCGGGCAGGCCGCTGGCGCCGCGCAGGACAAACAAACGCTCACCGTCGACGATCACCGGGGAAAACAGGTCGGTCCGGTCGATACCCTCGTCAGGCGTATCCTGCTGCGCAAGCGCCGGAAGGCCGCTCAGCACCAGCACGGTCAGGATCAGGGCAATCAGGGAGCGGAGCATCTGTCACCTTTTTCTGTCTTGGGCCTTTCGACTATAGCTGTGCGCTTCGACAAGCATAGCCCCCATATCGCGCCCGGGGCGGCTTGCAATGCCACGGTTCTGCGCATAGGTTCCCGGAAATTTCGCGGGGCCGCTCCCCGCCACTCAGCACAAAGGAATGTCCCATGGATGGTGGCGCAATCGCCCAGTTTCTCCCGCTTATCCTGATCTTCGCGATCATGTATTTCCTGTTGATCCGGCCGCAGCAGAAGAAGGTCAAGGAACATCAGGCCATGGTCAGCGCCCTGCGTCGCGGCGATCAGGTGATCACCCAGGGCGGGCTGATCGGCAAGGTCGCCAAGGTCAAGGAAGACGGCGAGCTTGAGGTCGAGATCGCCGAGGGCGTCAAGGTGCGCGTGGTTAAATCCACCATCGCGCAGGTGCTGAACAAGACCGAACCGGCGAAGTAAGCCGACCGAGGCGAAAAAAGGCAGGGTCATGCTGCAAATAGATACCTGGAAACGGGTCCTGATCTGGCTTGTCTGTATCGGCGGGCTGGTTCTGGCCCTGCCGAACGCGTTCTATACCCGCGTTGAACAGAGCAACGACGCCCGCGCCGCGATCGAGCTGCGCGGCGAAACGCCCGAACTGACGGCGGCGGCGGGGCAGTGGCCCGGCTGGATGCCGTCCTCGCTGGTCAATCTGGGGCTCGACCTGCGGGGCGGTGCGCATCTGCTGGCCGAAGTGAAGGTGTCGGATGTCTATGCCGCCCGGATGGACGCCATGTGGCCGGAAATTCGCAACACCCTGCGTGACGCGCGGGCGACTGTCGGCACCATCCGCAAGCAGCCTTCGAAACCCGACGAGATCCGGGTCAAGATCAGCCAGCCCGAGGGCATGAGCCGCGCTCTGGAACTGGTGCGTGGGCTGGCCCGCCCGATCCAGACCCTGACCGGGGCCGGATCGAACGATATCGAGGTGCGCGGTGAGGGGGACGAGATCGTCGTGACCCTCAGCGAGGCCGAGCGCCTTGCCACCGATGACCGCACCGTGCGCCAGGCGCTGGAAATCGTGCGCCGCCGCATCGACGAGGTCGGCACCCGCGAACCCACCATCCAACGTCAGGGCGCCGACCGCATCCTGATCCAGGTGCCCGGCATCGGCAGCGCCTCGGAACTGAAAGAGATCATCGGCACCACGGCGCAACTGACCTTCAACCCGGTTGTCTCGCGCGGCACCGATGCCAATGCCCGTGTCGGCGTGGGCGAGAAACTGGCGCCATCGCTGGACCAGGAAGGCGTGTTCTACACCATCGAATCCGCCCCCGTGGTCACCGGCGAGGAACTGGTCGACGCCCAGCCCGCCTTTGACCAGAACGGCCGCCCGGCGGTCAACTTCCGCTTCAACACCTCGGGTGCGCGCAAGTTCGGCGATTACACCCGCGACAATGTCGGCGCGCCCTTTGCCATCACACTGGACGGCGAGGTGATCAGCGCCCCGGTCATCCAGAGCCACATCCCCGGCGGCTCGGGCATCATCACCGGCAATTTCACCGTCGAGGAAAGCACCAATCTGGCGGTGCTCCTGCGCGCCGGCGCCCTGCCTGCGGGGCTGGAATTCCTTGAGGAACGGACCATCGGCCCGGAACTGGGGCAGGACAGCATCGACGCGGGCAAGGTCGCGACCGTGGTCGCATTCGTGGCGGTGCTGGGCTTCATGTGGGCCAGCTATGGCCTGTTCGGCATCTTCGCCAATATCGCGCTGGTCGTGAACGTGGGCCTTCTGTTTGGCCTGTTGTCGGTGATCGGCGCCACGCTGACCCTGCCGGGCATCGCGGGCATCGTTCTGACGGTCGGCATGGCGGTGGACGCCAATGTGCTGATCTTCGAGCGGATCCGCGAAGAGCTGAAAACCGCCAAAGGCCCGGCCCGTGCCATCGAACTGGGGTACGAAAAGGCGCTGAGCGCCATTCTGGACGCCAACATCACCACCTTCATCACGGCGGTGATCCTGTTCGCCATGGGCTCGGGTCCGGTTCGGGGTTTTGCCATCACGCTGGGGCTGGGCATTCTCACCTCGGTCTTCACCGCGATCTTTGTCACCCGCCTGCTGGTGGTGACCTGGTTCGAACGCCGCCGTCCCAAGACGATCGAGGTCTGACATGCGCCTGAAACTCATTGCTGACGATACGACGTTCGATTTCTTCAAGCGCTGGCGGGTCTGGCTGGGCATCTCGGCCCTGATGGTCGTGATCGGCTTTGCCTCGTTCCTGATCCAGGGCCTGAATTTCGGTATCGACTTTCGTGGCGGCACCACGGTGCGCACCGAAAGCACCCAGGCCGTGGATGTGGGCGCCTATCGCGGCGCGCTCGACCCGCTGGGGCTGGGCGATGTCTCGATCACCGAGGTGTTCGACCCCACCTTCGGCCCTGACGAGAACGTGGCCATGATCCGCATCCAGGCCCAGGACGAGGCCGAGGCGGTCAAGGCCGAAACCATTGCCAAGGTGCAGGACGCGCTGCGCGGCGTCGCCCCGGACATCAAGTTCGTCTCGGTCGAATCGGTCGGCCCCAAGGTGTCGGGAGAGCTGATCCAGACCGCGATTCTGGCGGTGGGTCTCGCGATCCTGGCGGTGCTGGTCTATATCTGGCTGCGCTTCGAATGGCAGTTCGCCCTGGGTGCCGTGGCCGCGCTGGTGCATGACGTGGTGCTGACCATCGGAATCTTCTCCGAACTTCAGATCCGCTTTGACCTGGCCATCATCGCCGCGCTGCTGACCATCGTCGGCTATTCGCTGAACGATACCGTGGTGGTGTTCGACCGGGTCCGCGAGAACCTGCGCAAATACAAGCAGAAGGATCTGAAAGAGGTCCTGAACCTCTCGATCAACGAGACGATGAGCCGGACCCTGATGACCTCGATCACCACGCTGCTGGCGCTGATCTCGCTCTACGTGCTGGGCGGCGACGTGATCCGCGGCTTTGTCTTTGCGATGATCTGGGGCATCGTGGTGGGGACCTATTCCTCAATCTTCGTGGCCTCGACCATCCTGTTGTGGCTGGGGGTCAAGCGCGACTGGTCCAAGCCCACCAACACCTCGGGCAACCAGTTCGCCGATATCGACGCCTGAGAACTGGCGCCATTCCCGGTCCCGTCTTGGCGCTAGAGGCGCGCTCGGGATCGGGGCAGGCTGCCCGCAATGGAACCGCTCCTCGCCCTTTCCACTCCTGAAATCGCCCTGCTGATCGGAGCGGCCTTTCTGGCCGGCTGCACCCGCGGTTTTGCGGGCTTTGGCACCGCGCTGATCTATCTGCCGCTGGCGGGAATCGTGCTGGGGCCGGTGGCCGCGATCACCACGCTGGTGCTGACCGATATAGTCGGTCCGCTGCCGATGCTGCCGCGTGCCGCCCGGCATGTGGACAGGGGCGATCTGGCGCGGCTATTGCTCGGGGCGGCGGTGGCCCTGCCTTTGGGGCTCTACATGCTGTTCCTGCTCGAACCGGGGCTGTTCCGCCTGCTGGTCTCGGGCGTGTCGCTGACCATGCTGGCCGGGCTGGTGCTGGGCTGGCGCTATCACGGCGCGCTGCGACCCGGTGCCGTGACCGCCACCGGCGCCGCCTCGGGCTTTCTGGGCGGGGTGGCGGGCCTGCCCGGTCCGCCGGTGATATTTGTCTATATGGCCAGCCCCAAACCGGCGGCGGCGATCCGGGCCAATATCACTTTCTACCTCTTCGGCTATGACTGGATGGTGCTGGCGATGATGGGGCTGGCGGGGCGGCTTGATCCGGCCTGGATCGTCACCGGACTGGCGCTGATCGTGCCGAATATGCTTGGCACGATGCTGGGCGCGGCGCTATTTGTGCCGGGATACGAGCGGGCCTATCGCCTTGCCGCCTATGGGCTGATCCTGGGCGCGGCGCTGGCGGGGCTGCCATTCTGGACCCTGGGAGAGTGACCATGCGCCTGACCGAAGTGACCTATTCCGGTGCCCGCCCGGTCGATGGCTACGGGCCGGGGTTCTTCCGCATCGGCGGCGAGGTTCATCAGGGCGCGCTGCTGACCGGCCCGGCCGGTCCCGGTCCCTGGGCCGGTTATCAGGATGCCGCCCCGCTGCTGGCGCTGGCGGGGCAGGTCGATGTGCTCTTTATCGGCACCGGTGCCGAGGTTGCCCATATCCCGCAGGCCCTGCGCCAGAGCCTCGAACAGGCCGGACTGGGGGTCGAGGCGATGACCTCGCCCGCCGCCTGCCGCACCTATAACGTGCTCCTGGGCGAGGGCCGCCGCATCGCGCTGGCCGCACTCCCGGTCTGACCCTGCGCTTCATTTCGCCACAAATACTCCGGGGAGTGCGAGGGGCAGCGCCCCTCGCTCCCGTCCGCAAGGCGCAAAGCGTCCCCGATGCGGCAAATCCCGCCTTTTGCCCCCCGCGCCAATGGGATAAGCGAGGAGCATGACACTCACCGTCACCGATCTTGCCATTGCCCGCGGCGGCATTCCCGTGCTCGAGGGGCTGAACTTCGCGCTCGCCCCCGGCCGCGCGCTGATCCTGCGCGGCCCCAACGGGGCGGGCAAGACCACGCTGCTGCGCACGCTGGCCGGTCTGCAACCGCCGCTGGCAGGACGGATCGAGGGCGCCGAGGACCGGATCGCCTATGCCGGCCATTCCGACGGGCTGAAACCCACGCTCAGCGTGACCGAGAACCTGCTGTTCTGGGCTGCCGTCTTTGGCGGGCGTGACATTGCCCCTGCGCTCGATGCCTTTGCGCTGGGGGACCTGGCCGAGCGTCACGCGGGCAATCTGTCGGCGGGGCAGAAGCGGCGGCTGGGTCTGGCGCGGCTTCTGGTGACCGGGCGCCCCATCTGGATGCTGGACGAACCCACCGTCTCGCTCGATCGCGATGCGGTTGCGATGTTCGCCGATACGGTGCGCGCGCATCTGGGGCAGGGCGGGTCGGCCCTGATCGCCACCCATATCGACTTGGGGCTGGAGGCCGAGGTGCTGGATGTCGGCCCCTATCGCGCCCGCCCGGCGCCGCTCGACGACCCGGATGGAGATTTCCTGTGATCGCCCTGTTGAAACGCGACCTGGTGCTGGCCTTTCGGGCCGGGGGCGGCTTTGGCCTGGGGCTGGCGTTTTTCCTGATCGTCACGGTGCTGGTGCCGTTTTCGGTGGGGCCGCAATCGGCGCTCTTGTCCTCGATTGCGCCGGGGGTGCTGTGGCTGGGGGCGCTTCTGGCCTGCCTCCTGTCGCTCGACCGCCTGTTGGCGCTCGATTGGGAGGACGGCACGCTCGACCTGCTGGCCACCGCGCCGCTGCCGCTGGAATCGGTGGTGACGATGAAGGCGCTGGCCCATTGGCTGACCACCGGTCTGCCGCTGGTGCTGGCCGCGCCGGTGCTGGGGGTGCTTCTGAACCTGCCCGCCCCCGGCTTTGTCTGGCTGGTGGTCTCGCTCTTGCTGGGCACGCCGGCGCTGAGCGTGGTGGGCACATTCGGCGCCGCGCTGACCGTGGGGTTGAAGCGCGGCGGGCTGCTGCTGTCGCTCTTGGTGCTGCCGCTCTACGTGCCCACGCTGATCTTTGGCGCCGAGGTGGCGCGGCGCGGTGCGGCGGGGATGGAGGTGGCCACGCCGCTTTTGATGCTGGCGGGGATCACCGCCGCCGCCATCGCTCTGCTCCCCTTTGCCAGCGCCGCCGTCCTCCGCGTCAATCTGCGTTGACGCAAGTCAATTGAGAACCGCCCCGCTTCGCACTAGATAGGACCCATGACGATATCGACGAGACTCAACGCGCTCTGGGAATATGCCAACCCGCGCAAGTTCCTGGCCCTGACCGAGCGGGTGCTGCCCGCGCTGTGGGTGCTGACCGCGATCACCCTTGTGGGTGGTCTGGTCTGGGGCTTTTTCTTCACGCCTGACGATTACAAGCAGGGCTCGACCGTCAAGATCATCTATGTTCACGTGCCTGCGGCCTTTCTGGCCACCAGCATCTGGTTCATGATGCTGGTGACCTCGTTGGTCTGGCTGATCCGGCGCCACCATGTCAGCGCGCTGGCCGCGCGCGCGGCGGCACCCGTGGGCACGGTGATGACCCTGATCGCGCTGATCACCGGGGCGATCTGGGGCCAGCCCATGTGGGGCACCTGGTGGGAGTGGGATCCGCGCCTGACCTCGTTCCTGGTGCTGTTTCTGTTCTATCTCGGCTACATGGCCCTGTGGGAGGCGATCGAGGATGGTGATACCGCCGCCGACCTGACCTCGGTCCTGTGCCTTGTCGGCTCGGTCTTTGCGGTGCTCAGCCGCTATGCGGTCTATTTCTGGAACCAGGGCCTGCATCAAGGGGCCTCGGTGCTGCGCGCGGGCGCGGTCAGTGGCACCGATACCGAGGAGAAGGTGAGCAATGTCTATGCCTATCCGCTGCTACTGTGTCTGCTGGGCTTTGGTTTGTTGTTCGTGACTCTGGTCTTTTACCGCACCGGAACCGAGATCCGGGCGCGTCGGATCAAGGCGCTGATCGCACGGGAAAGGGCAAACGGATGATCCCCGATCTGGGCAAATATGCCGCCACGGTGCTGAGCGCCTATGGCGCCTCGCTGGTGCTGCTGATCGGTCTTGTGGTGCTCAGCCTGCGGCGTGGCCGCAAACTGCGCGCCGAAATGGAAAAGATCGAACAGAGGATGTCGCGCAATGGCTAGGATCTCGCCGCTGATGGTGGCGCCGCCGCTGATTTTCGGCGCCTTTGTTCTGCTGGCCGCTGTCGGCATGTTCCGCGACGATCCCGAGGCGCTGCCCTCGGCGCGCGAGGGGCAACCCGCGCCGCCGCTGGTGCTGACCGCCTTTCCCGGCGCACCAGGCTTTGACGATGCGACGATGCGCGACGGAACGGTGAAGCTGGTCAACTACTGGGCCAGCTGGTGCGCGCCTTGTCGGGCCGAACATCCCAGCCTTGAAAAGCTCGCGGGCGAGGGCATCCCGATCTACGGCATCAACTACAAGGACAAGGTGGAAAACGCGCAGGGTTTTCTGGACGAACTGGGCAATCCGTTTGTCGCGCTGGGTCGTGACGAGCAGGGGCGCACCGCCCTCGACTGGGGCGTCTACGGCGTGCCCGAGACCTATGTGATCGCGGGTGATGGCACCATCATGCTGCGCTTTGCCGGGCCGATCACCGAACGGGTGATCGACAGCACCATCCGCCCGGCGCTGGAAAAGGCCGCGGCGAAATAGGGGGCGCTGCCCCCGCCGCCCATTCCGGGCGGCTCCCCCGGAGTATTTCAAGCAAAGTGAAGGGGCGCGGGTCGTTCCTGTCATGGCGCGGTCGTTTGATCGGCCGGAAATGAGCCTCTGGATGAGAGCCCCTGATTTCATTCCGCCCTAAATACTCCGGAGCGCGAGGCAGCGCCTCGCAAAAAGAAAAGGGCGCCGCAAGGCGCCCTCTCTTTGGTCGGTTCGCTGACGCTCAGCTGGCCTTGGCCAGGTTGCGCAGCACGTAATGCAGCACGCCGCCGTTCTCGATATATTCGATCTCGGGGGCGGTATCGATCCGGCATTTCAGGGTGATGGTCTTTTCGGACCCGTCGCCATAGGTGATGGTGCAGGGCACCTCTTGCAGCGGCTGGATGGTGTCCAGACCGCTGATCGCGACGGTTTCATCGCCCTTCAGGCCCAGCGACTTGCGATTGTCGCCGCCGGTGAACTCGAACGGGATGACGCCCATGCCGACCAGGTTCGAGCGGTGGATACGCTCGAAGCTTTCGGCGATGACCGCCTTGACACCCAGCAGAGCGGTACCCTTGGCCGCCCAGTCACGGCTGGATCCGGCGCCATATTGTTCGCCGCCGAACACCACCAGCGGAGTGCCCTGCTCCTGATAGGCCATCGAGGCCTCGTAGATCGAGGTCTGCTGCCCATCGGGTCCTTTGGTATAGCCGCCTTCGACGCCATCCAGCATCTCGTTCTTGATGCGGATGTTGGCGAAGGTGCCGCGCATCATGATTTCGTGGTTGCCACGGCGCGAGCCATAGGAGTTGAACTCGCGCGGGGCAACCTGACGCTCGGTCAGATACTTGCCGGCGGGGGTAGTGGTGGCAAAGGAGCCCGCGGGCGAGATGTGGTCGGTGGTGACCATGTCGCCCAGGATCGCCAGCACCTTGGCGCCCGAGATGTTCGAGATGGTGCCCGGCTCGGTGCCCATGCCCTGGAAATAGGGCGGGTTCTGGATATAGGTCGAGGTTGCGGGCCAGTCATAGGTCTCGGCATCGGTGGTTTCCACCGCCTGCCATTTCTCGTCCCCCTTGAACACGTCGGCATATTTCGACTGGAACGCCTCGCGCGTCACGGTCTGCTCGACCAGTTCGGCGACTTCCTGGGTGCTGGGCCAGATATCTTTCATATAGACATCGTTGCCGTCCTTGTCGGTGCCGATCGGCTCGGAGGTCAGGTCAATATCCAGCGTTCCGGCCAGCGCATAGACCACCACCAGCGGCGGCGAGGCCAGATAGTTGGCGCGCACGTCGGGCGAGATGCGCCCTTCGAAGTTGCGGTTGCCCGACAGCACCGAGGTGGCGACCAGATCGCCCTCGGCAATCGCCTCGCTGATTTCCTTCTGGATCGGGCCCGAGTTGCCGATACAGGTGGTGCAGCCATAGCCGACGAGGTTGAAGCCGATCTTGTCCAGATCCTCTTGCAGGCCGGCGGCCTCCAGGTAGGCGCTGACCACCTGGCTGCCCGGTGCCAGCGAGGTCTTGACCCAGGGCTTGCGGTTCAGGCCCAGTGCTGCGGCCTTGCGGGCCACCAGACCGGCGCCGATCATCACATAGGGGTTCGAGGTATTGGTGCAGGACGTGATCGAGGCGATCACGACCTTGCCCGATTCCATGGTATAGTCTTCGCCCTTGACCGCGACTTCCTTGCCCATCGGGCGCTTGAAGGTCTCGGCCATCTCGCGGGTGAATGCGGTCTTGGCATCGGTCAGTGCCACATAGTCCTGCGGGCGCTTGGGGCCGGAAATGGCGGGCACGATGGTGCCCATGTCCAGGCTCAGCGTGTCGGTATAGACCGGGGCGTAATCCGCATCGCGCCAGAAGCCGTTTTCCTTGGCATAGGCTTCAACCAGTGCGATCCGGTCCTCGTCGCGGCCGGTATTGCGCAGATAGCGCAGGGTCTCGCCGTCAATCGGGAAGAAGCCGCAGGTGGCGCCGTATTCCGGCGCCATGTTGGCGATGGTTGCGCGGTCGGCCAGCGGCAGACGGTCCAGGCCTTCGCCGTAGAATTCGACGAATTTGCCCACCACGCCCTTGGCGCGCAGCATCTCGACGACCTTCAGAACCAGGTCGGTGCCGGTGGTGCCCTCGACCATCTGGCCGGTCAGTTCGAAACCGATCACCTCGGGGATCAGCATCGAGATCGGCTGGCCCAGCATCGCGGCCTCGGCCTCGATCCCGCCAACACCCCAGCCCAGAACGGCCATGCCGTTGACCATGGTGGTGTGGCTGTCGGTGCCGACCAGTGTGTCGGGATAGGCGACCTCGGCCCCGTCCTGATCGGTGTCGGTCCAGACGGTCTGGGCCAGATACTCCAGGTTCACCTGGTGGCAGATGCCGGTTCCGGGGGGCACCACGCGGAAGTTGTTGAACGCGCCCTGGCCCCATTTCAGGAACTGGTACCGCTCCATGTTGCGCTCGTATTCGCGGTCCACGTTCATCTGGAAGGCGCGCGGGTTGCCGAATTCGTCGATCATGACCGAGTGGTCGATGACCAGGTCAACCGGGTTGAGCGGGTTGATCTTTTGCGCGTCGCCACCCAGCGCCTTGATGCCGTCGCGCATCGCGGCCAGGTCGACCACGGCGGGCACGCCGGTGAAATCCTGCATCAGCACGCGGGCCGGGCGATAGGCGATCTCGCGCGGGTTCTGGCCACCCTTGGCGCCCCATTCGGCAAAGGCCTTGATGTCGTCTACCGACACGGAAAAGCCGCCATCCTCGAACCGCAGCATGTTTTCCAGCACCACTTTCAGCGCGGCGGGCAGTTTCGAGAAATCCCCCAGACCGGCCTCGGTGGCGGCGGGGATCGAGTAATAGGAAATGGATTTGCCATTGACGCTGAGCGTGCGGCGCGTCTTGGCGGTGTCCTGTCCAACCTTGATGGGCATCGTGGCCTCCCTCTCTTGGAGCGTGGAAATGGGATTCGCTGCGGGTTATCTGCATCACGCCCGCCTTGGGTTCAAGCGCCAAGACGGGGGGTGCGTCAATTTTTGTATACCATTGCACACATGGTGTGGCAAGATGCGGTATGCAATGGCATACAGTTCTCGCGCGCGGTTCAAGAAACCTTGATTGGCGCCGTGACGGGGCCGGCGGTAAAGCTGGATCATCGCCTCTTGACCCGACGGACCCGACCCGGATGAAAGCTCTTACATTTTGCCTTGCTCTTGCCATGTCGGCACTGCCGCCAGTCGTCAAGGCCGAGGGGCCGGTGGTGGTGGAGCTTTTCACCTCGCAGGGATGTTCCTCGTGCCCGCCTGCGGATGCGATCATGCATCGGCTGGCGCGACGTGACGATGTGATCGGATTGGCGCTGCATGTCGATTACTGGGACTATATCGGTTGGGTCGACGATTTTGCCGACCCGGCCCATACCCTGCGCCAGCAGGCCTATGCCCGTGTCGGGGGACGGTCGATGATCTATACCCCGCAGATGATCGTGCAGGGGGTCGAGGATGTGGTGGGTGCCCGCGAGGACCAGGTGCTCGCACTGATAGAGGCCCACAAGGGGCGTCCCGCACCGATGGGGCTTGCCGCGTCCCGTGTGGGCGATGACATTACCATTACCCTGACACCCGGCGCGGGCGCGCAGGCGGGGTTCTATGCGGTGCAACTGGTGCGTTACACGCCGTTGCGCCATGCCTCGATCCAGCGTGGCGAGCTTGCCGGTCATGAACTGGATTATGCCAACGTGGTCGACAGCTGGCAGGTGGTCGGGCAGTGGGATGGACAGAGCGAGAAACGCCTGAGTGTCACAACCGAGGGCGAGCTGCCGGCAGTCGTGCTTGTACAGCAGGCCGGGCCGGGGCCGATCTTGGCGGCGGCCCGGGTCGAGTGATCAGCCCGGCGCGTCGTCGTCCTGAGTGCCAAGGTCGAGCCAGGGTTTCCAGCGCCGGTGGATCCAGAACCATTGCCCCATATGCTGGCGCACCATCTTTTCCAGATCGTCGTTCAGGAACTGGGTCATGGTGATCGGATCAGTATGGGCGACCGGATCGTGCATCACGATCTCGAAATCCAGCCCGTTATCCTGCCTTACCGAATAGCAGGGGATCATCACCGCATCATATTTCAGCGCCAGTTCCGCGTTCAGCACCGAGGTCACCGCGGGCTTGCCGAAGAAACTCAGCTCGGCACCGCCATGGGCGTGCAGGTCCGAGACGATGGCGATGATGCCCCCCTGTTTCAGGCTGCGGACCATCTCCATCATGCCGCGCCGGCCTTGTTCGAACATCGGTTTGCCGGTGCGCAGGAAGGCATCGACATAGATCTCGTTGAAATAGGGGTTGGCCATGCGGCGGTAGAGGCAACCGATCGGTTTGCCGCCTCGGGCCTGCAATGCGGCGCGGGTGGCCAGGTAATGGCCGAAATGGGCGGTGATCAGCATCACCGGCTTGCCCTCGGCAATAGCCGCGTCAAAGGCGGCCGCGCCCGGCCCGCTGACCCGTGCCCCCTGTTGCCGACGGGTGAATTCGTCGGGCGAGAAATGTTCCATGATGGCGCGGCCCGCATTGTCGGGCACCGCGCGGCACAGGCGCGCGATCTCGGCCTCGGGTAGGTCGGGGCAGGTCAGGGCCAGATTGGCGCGAATGCGCTTGCTGAACCCCACCAGCGGGCCAATCGCGCTCATCACCCGGCCCATCGCCGCGATCCGGCGATCATAAGGCAGCAGCCGCATCCCTCCGATCAGCCCGCGCAGCAGCAGATATTGCGCATAGTATGAGGCGCGCGCGCCTCGGCCGAGTTCGGATTTTTCAACTGGCATCGGGGTCTCTTAGCTGCTGTGTCTCTCGCGATGCCAGACATACAGACCCGCCCCCGCGATCACAAGCGCGCCCAGAATGGTCCAGCCATCCGGGAATTCCCCAAAAAAGACCGCGCTCCAGATCGCGGCAAAGCCAAGGCCGCAATAGGCATAGGGCGCGAGCATCGCCGCCTCTCCCTGTGAAAAGGCGCGGATCAGGCAAAGCTGGCCCAGCGTGCCGAAAAGGACGACGAGCGCGATCATCCCCCAACCTGCCGGGCCGGGCGGCTGCCAGTGGCCGGGGACGATCAGGCTCAGCAACAGCGTGCCGACAAGGCCGGTGTAAAAGAGCGAGGTCCAGACATCCTCGTCCGGTCCGACGCGGCGGGTCAGCAAGGCATAGGTCGAATAGCAGGCGGCAGCACCGAGCGGGAAGAGCGCGGCGGGCTGGAAAAGGTCCGAGCCCGGACGCAGCACGATCAGCGCGCCGGTCAGGGCGAGCGCTATGCCCAGCAGGCGACGGGGACCCAGACGCTCGCCCAGGAACAGGGCAGCGCCCAGGGTGATGAAGACCGGATTGACTGACATCAGCGCGGTGGCATCTGTCAACGGGATGCGGCTGATACCGAGAAAGAAGAAGCCGGTCGCGCACATCAGCATCAGCGAACGCAAGAGTTGCAGGCGCGGATAGGCGGTTCGGATGACCCTGTGCAGGCGCGGCAGCACAAGAAGCAGGACCAGCAGCATCTGTCCGGCATAGCGCGCCCAGAGTGCCGGGATCACGCCGATGAGCGGCGCCAGCGCCTTGACCGTGGCATCCATCAGCGAAAAGCACAGGATGGCGAGAACCATGAAAAGGATGGCCCGACGCGCCGTTGAGGCCATTACGCTCGGGCCCGCGACTGGAGTAGGATGTTGAACATGTGAAGCTGATAGCGCCCGGGTTCGGTTCTGTCCATCACCCAGCGGCCGGGTGCCGGAATTTTGAAAAAATTCCGACCCGGAAAGCGTTTGCTTTCCGACCCGTTTTCCGTGTCGGAAAACGGCCTGCCGGGATCACTCCTCGTTCTCCTCGTCGGGGCTGAGCAATTGCAGGGCGCCGTCATCCTCCAGCCCGCGAATGGCCCCCACGAGGGCGGTCATCGCCGCCTCGCCCTCGCTGCGCTTGACCTTGCCCTTGTCGCGGATCTCGTCGCGCAGGTTGTCGGCCATCCGCGAGGACATGTTGCCAAGCAGGAACTCGGCCACCGTGGCCTCGTCCCCCTCGGTGGCGGCGGCCAGGGCCAGGATCAACTGGTCCTGATCGGCCACGCGCACCACGGCGGGCACGTCGCGCGGTGACAGGCGGGCAGGGATGTCGGTAAAGGTGAACAGGACCTTGCGCACCGAGGAGGCAAAGGTCGCATCCTCTTCGTCCAGTGCCGACATCATCTGGTCGCGCGTGGCGGGTGCGGACTGGTTCAGGATATTGCCCACCCGTTTCTCGGGCCGGTCGGCAAAGGCCAGGATCGGCCGCGCATCCAGCTGCGCGGCCAGCGACCAGCCGATCCGGTCCACTGCCTCGGGCGTCACCCGGCCGGTCTGCGAGATGGCATAGGTGATGCGCCGCGCCACCGGGCCCGGCAATTGCCCAAGCAGCGCCGCCGCCTTGGCGGTGTCGAGTTTCGACAGCAGCACGGCGGCCACCTCGGTGCTTTCGGCCTGGGCGATCTCGGCCAGTTCCTCGGGCGGCAGGGCGCGCAACCGCTGCCAGGGATCGCCCATCTGGCGAACACCGGCCTCACGCCGCAGACGCGCGGCGGTGGTGGCGGCGATCTTGCCGTCCATGGCGCTGAGCGCCCCGGCCAGCCCGTGCGGAAAGCTGAGCCCGATCCCGTCCAGCGCCTCGGCGAATTCCTCGGCCACGGCATCCAGCGTGATCCGGTCGACCAGCCCCATCTGCCCCATCTGCTTGGTCAGCCGGGCCTGCAACTCCTCGGGCAATTCTTCCAGCGGGATTTCCGCCCCCGCATTGAGCAGCAGCCGCACCACCACGGCGGCCTTTTCCAGATTGCTCAATTGCCGGGGCACGCGCCGGGGCGCGTCGGCCACCGGCGGGCCACCCATCCTTGTCGCCGCCGGAGTGTCGTCGAAATCGAACATCTCGGCGTCAAGGGGCATCAGCGCATTGTCGTCCTGCATCTGCCTGCGTCATCCGTCATCAGAGTCGCAGGCAGATTACGGGCCGGGCGGTAAAGAAAGGCTGAACTCAGTAGCTGTAGGTCAGCCCGCTGCGGATCGCCTCGCGCAGCGACACCTCGGCCCAGCTGCCTTCCCCACCGCGCGCGGTGATCTCGCGCCACTGGGCGATGGCCAGATCGGTCTTGCCCGCCTCGACAAAGCCCTGACCCATATAGCTGCGCGCCAGGATATTGTCGGGATTGGCCGCGATCGCCGCCTGATAATAAAAGGCCGCGCGGTCCAAATCGCCCAGCTTGCGATGGGTGAAGCCCCAATAGGTCAGCACGCGGTCGTCACTCTGATCCGGCATCGCCGCCAGCACACCCTGCGCATCGGCGGGCCGCCCGGCATAGGCCAGCTCGCGTACCGCGCTATACAGCGTATCGGCATCCAGGCCGGAGTTCTTGGGCGCCACGCAACGCTTTTTCTTGTCGTCCCAGACCTTGACCCCTTTGCATTCCTTGGTGGTCTGGGTCTCCTTGGGCGGATTGGTCCAGGTGCTGCCACCGGTACTGTCGCCACCCGCGGCAAAGGCGCCAAGCGGCAGGGTCAGACCCAGGGCAAGAAGGGACGGGAAACGCATGAGGGAAACTCCGGTAACAGATGTGGGGTGGGTCGCAGAAATCTTGCGGGCGCCCTGACAAGCGCCCGGATCGCCCGGCCGGATCGGCGCGGGTCAGCTGTTGATCACCTCGACACAGGCTTGCGAGGCGGCGTCCCATTGCATGCCCGGGGCGCAGGATTGGGTCTGTTCATGGCCGCGGCTGGAACAGCCCATCGCCAACGAGGCAACCGGCACCAGGGCCAGCGCAGCGGCACAGCATATCGTCCTGAGGGTCATGATCTCTCCTCCCGTTGATATTGGAGAGGAGTGTAGCGCAGAGCCCCCCTTGCGCAAAGGGGGCTCACGCCGTTGTGTCAGTGGTTATGTCCGTCTGGGCGGTCAGTTGCCAAAAACACGGGCAAAGATCGTGTCGACATGTTTGGTGTGATAGCCCATGTCGAACTTCTCGTTGATGGCGTCCTCGCCCAGCGCGGCGACAACGTCGGCATCGGCGAGCAACTGCTCGCGGAAATCGACCCGCTCTTCCCAGACCTTGAGCGCATTGCGCTGCACCATCGTATAGGCGTCCTCGCGGCTGACACCGGCCTGGGTGAGGGCCAGCAGCACCCGCTGGGACATCACCAGACCGGGGAACTTGTTCATGTTTTCCAGCATGTTGTCGGGAAAGATCAGCATCTTGTCGACCACACCGGCCAGACGGTGCAGGGCGAAATCCAGCGTCACGGTGGCGTCGGGGCCGATGCCGCGTTCGACCGAGGAATGCGAGATGTCGCGTTCATGCCAGAGCGCCACGTTTTCCATCGCCGGGATCACCGCCATGCGGACCAGACGCGCCAGACCGGTCAGGTTCTCGGTCAGCACCGGGTTCTTCTTGTGCGGCATCGCCGAGGAGCCTTTCTGACCCATCGAGAAGAACTCGGCGCCCTCCAGCACTTCGGTGCGCTGCATGTGGCGGATCTCGATGGCGATATTCTCGATCGAGGACGCAATAACGCCCAGCGTGGCAAAGAACATGGCGTGGCGGTCACGCGGGATGACCTGGGTGCTGATCGGCTCGGGTCGCAGGCCCAGCTTGGCGCAGACATGCTCTTCGACCGCCGGGTCGATATTGGCGAATGTTCCAACCGCGCCCGAGATGGCCCCGGTGGCGACCTCCCAGCGGGCCTTTTCCAGCCGGTTCTTGTTGCGATCCATCTCGGCATAGAAGCGGGCGAAGGTCAGGCCCATGGTGGTGGGTTCGGCATGGATGCCGTGGCTGCGGCCCACCCGCACGGTATCCTTGTGCTCGTATGCGCGTTTCTTGAGCGCGGCGAGCACCTTGTCCATCCCCACCAGCAGCAGGTCGGCGGCCCGGACCAGTTGCACGTTCAGGCAGGTATCCAGCACGTCCGAACTGGTCATGCCCTGATGCACGAAACGCGCCTCTTCGCTGCCGACATGTTCGGCCAGATGGGTGAGAAAGGCGATGACGTCATGTTTGGTGACCGCCTCGATCTCGTCGATGCGGGCGACGTCGAATTCCACATCCTTGGCTTTCCACACGGCCTCGGCGTTTTCCCGCGGGATCACGCCCAGATCGGCCATCGCGTCACAGGCATGCGCCTCGATCTCGTACCAGATCTTGAACTTGGTCTCGGGCGACCAGATTGCAACCATCTCGGGGCGGGAGTAGCGGGGGATCATTGGCAGCGACACCTTTTTGTGATTGGCAGGACCTGTTGGCGCGGGTCATAGACCCAGCCGCATCGCGGGACAAGGCAGGAGCATAAATATGAGACGGTTTGCCCTGATTTTGGCGGCTCTGCCCATTGGGGCGGCAGCAGACGAGTTCATGCCGCTGGCCGGAGACGAGATCCGCGCCGCGCTGGAGGGGCGGGTGCTGGTCTATGAAGGCGGCGCGCGGCAGAGCTTTGACGCCTCGGGCGGGACGGTCTATGTGACCGACCGGCCGAGCCAGGGCCGGTGGAGTCTGCGCGGCGATCTTTTCTGCTCGCTCTGGCCGCCCTCGGATCTCTGGGCCTGTTACACGGTGGCCAGCGACGGCGAGAGGGTCCGATTTGTCGGGCAGGGGGGCGATATCACCGACGGGACCTATGCCCAATGACCCTGCCGCGGGACATTGCAGAATTCGAGGGCGACTGGCTGCTGGATCGCGTCATCGACGACCGTTTGACGGGGCAGAAACTGCGCGCCGAAGGGGGCGCGACGCTGCGCCGCAGCGAGGGCGGGCTGACTTATGACGAGCAGGTGACACTGTTCATGCCCGGCCAACCGCCGTTTCACGGCACCCGCCGCTATCTGTGGCGTCCCGGTCCGGGTGGCATCGCCATCCACTTCGAAGACGGCAGGTTTTTCCACCACTTAACCTTGGGTCAAGTGGCGCCGGGAGATCACCATGACTGCCCGCCCGACAGTTATGACGCGGGCTATGACTTTGCGCGCTGGCCGCTGTGGCGGGTGCGCTGGACGGTCAAGGGGCCGCGCAAGGATTACGAGATGGTCACCGATTTTCGGCGGCGATAGCGTAAACGTCTTGCGGCGCGCGCGCGGACAGGGCATTTCTGTGTGCCAATACCTGTCTGAACTGGGAGACAACCGAATGAGCATGACTGTTCTGGCCGATGCAATCGGCCCGCGCGAAGGCACCGCGCGTCTGGCAAAGCAAGCGGTTCTGGTGGTGCTGGGCATCGCCGCGCTGGCCATCGCCGCCAAGATCAAGGTGCCGATGTGGCCGGTGCCGATCACCATGGGCACCTTTGCCGTGCTGACGCTGGGCACCGCCTATGGCGCGCGGCTGGGTCTGGTGACCATGCTGGGTTATCTGCTGGTGGGCGCGCTGGGCTTTGACGTCTTCGCCACCTCTTCGGCCGAGAAATTCGGGCTGACCTATATGATGGGCGGCACCGGCGGCTATCTGGTGGGCTACCTGATGGCTACGGTGATGCTGGGCGCGCTGGCCGCGCGCGGCTGGGATCGGTCGTTTGGCAAGATGGCGCTGGCGCTGGTGCTGGCCAACGTGCTGATCTATGTGCCGGGCCTGTTGTGGCTGGGCCAGCTTTATGGCTGGGACAAACCGATCCTTCAGTGGGGCCTGACCCCGTTCCTGGTGGGCGACGCGCTGAAACTGGTGCTGGCCGCCGTGCTGATCCCCGGCCTGTGGAAACTTGTGGGCAACGCCCGCGGCTGATCCCGCCCGATACCTTTTGCAAAGGCCCGGACACATTGTCCGGGCCTTTTTCGTTGCCTTTGCGGGATATGGTATGGACACTGGAACCATCGCGATCAGGAAAGATGTTTGCCATGCCAAAGAGTTTCGCCCCCTTGCGCGCGCTGGCCTTGGCGCTGGCAGCAAGCCTGCTGCCCTTGCCAGCCACAGCTGACATGCCGCTCACCTATGTTTCTGACGGCAGGGCGCTGTTTCACCTCAGCGCGCCGGATTTCTGGCAGGTCCGCAGCGGTGGTCCGCGGGCGCTGACCCCGCCGGGGTCGGACGAGGCGCGGCTGATCAACCGGGTGATCGGGTTCGAGCCCGAAGCCGAGCCGGGCGTCTGGGTCGGTTTCATGTCGCCCAACGGGGTGTCGACCTTTGCCCAGGCCGAAGACTACCTGCGCAATATCGGCAAATCGGTGGTCAGCGACCCCGAGTTGCGGGAACAAAGCCGCATCCGCATCGGCGGGTTGCCGGCGGCGCGTTATGTCGGCACCGGGCGACGCGATGGAAATGCGGTCGCGTTCACCGCGGTTCTGGTCGATCTGCCAGGCAGCCGCGTGGCGATTTCCCTGGCCGTGGTCGAGATGGGCGCCCGGCCCGAACTGGTCGAGGATATCAATTCAATCTACGCCTCGTTCCGGGCGGCAAACTAGGAGGATGGCCATGCGCTTAGCAAAACTCACCCTCTCGGCCGGTCTCGTTGTCGCGGTTCTGGGCCTTGCGGGGTGTGATCCGACCGCGACCGGCAGCAACTCGGTCTATTACGACTCGATGCTGTGGAACGACTACTATTACGGCTATCCGCGTCCGCCCCGGCCGGACCGTCCGCGCCCGGAGCACCCGATCGCGCGCCCACCGGCAAAACCGGTTCCGCCGATCGCCCGGCCGCCGGTGGCACGACCACCGATCCACCGGCCGCCCGTGGCCCGCCCGATGCCCGCCCGCCTTTAGTGAGGCGCGTCAGGACCCGGAGGTCAGGCGTGTGACGATGCGTGCCGCGCCTTCGAGGGTGCGGTGAACCGGGCATTTGTCGGCGATCTCCAGCAGCTTGGCCCGTTGCGTTTCACTCAACGGGCCTTCAAGCGTGATAACCCGGGTGAACGCGTCGATCTTGCCGCTGGCACCGGTATCGGCGTCCTGGGCATGCACCTTGTCATGGCAGACATCGACATTGATCCCGGTCAGGGGCCATTCCTTGCGCTGCGCATACATGCGGATGGTCATCGAGGTACAGGCGCCAAGGCCCGCCGAGACGAAACCATAGGGCGACATGCCCCGGTTGGTGCCGCCATAGGACAGCGGTTCGTCCGCCTGGGTGTGGTGATCGGGACCGGACTGTACATCCTGCAGGAACCCGCTCGCGGACACTTCGGTGACGCGCACCACGCCCTCGGGTGCGCCAGGCGGCGGCGCAGGTGGCGACAGGCTCACATAGCGGCCGACCCAGGCGGCGATCACATCGGCGGCATACTCGGCATCCTGCGCTCGGCTGATCAGGTGATCGGCATCGTCCAGCGTGACAAAGCTCTTGGGATGTTTCGCGGCCATGAAGATCCGGGCGGCATTGTCTATGCTCACCGTCTCGTCACGCGGCGCGTGCAGCACCAGCAGCGCGGCGTGCAGCTCGGCGATGGCCGGTTGCAGCGCGCTCTCGGCGATATCCTCGACAAACTGCCGCCCGATGCGGAACGGCCGCCCGCCCAAACAGACTTCGGCCGCGCCCTCGGCCCGGATGCGGGGCAGGGCATCCTCGAAATGATGCGCCACATGGCCCGGATCGGCGGGGGCGCCAATGGTCACCACGGCGCGGACCGAGGCGATCCGCGCCCGTGCGCGCAGTACAGCAGCCCCGCCCAGCGAATGCCCGATCAACAGCGCCGGCGCCATGTCGCGCCCGGCCAGATAGGTGGCGGCAGCCACCAGATCATCGACATTCGAGGTGAATGTCGTGTTGGCAAACTCGCCCTCGGAATGGCCCAGACCGGTAAAGTCGAAGCGCAGCACCGCGATCCCCATCGCCGCCAGCCGCGCCGCGATCCGGCGGGCGGCGGGAATGTCCTTGGAACAGGTAAAGCAATGGGCAAACAGCGCCGTGGCCAGCACTGGCCCCTCCGGCAGGTCCAGCCGGGCGGCCAGTTGACTGCCGTCGTGACCGGCAAAGGTGATCCGTTCGGTAGGCATGGGGTCACTCCTGATGGCTTTGCACCAGAGTGGGCAGGACCGCCCCCCGCCACAACCCTCATGTCAAACGCCTCACGCGGAGGTGACGCGCCGATATGGGTTTCTTCTGTTCGGAAATACCTCGGGGAGCGCGAGGGGCAGCGCCCCTCGCATCGGTCGCCGGGCCGCAGGCGCGGCGAAATCCCTTGTCAGTCCGCGCCCATCAGCGCCGGATCGAACGGGTAGGTGGTCAGGTTCTCGTACCCGTCCTCGGTGATCAGCACCTGATCTTCCAGCTTGATCGAGAAATCGCCGCCCACCTCGCCGACACAGGCCTCGACACACAGGACCATGCCCGGCTCCAGCGGATAGTCATAGGCACCCGCCACCGCCTTGTCGGGATAGGCGACCAGCGGCCACTCGTCACACAGGCCCACCCCATGCATCAGACAGCCGTATTTCTGCGCCTGATACCTGTCGTCCAGCCGGTGGCAATTGGCGGTCAGTTCCGGGATCATCACGCCGGGTTTCAGCATCTCCATATTGGTCATGATATGCTCATGCGCGTGCCGCATGGCATAGATCATGTCCGGGCGCGGCGCGCGGTCGCCGATCCACCACGTGCGGCTGATGTCGATGCACATGCCGTAGGACCCGATCAGATCGGTATCAAAGGCGATGATCTCGTTTTTCTGCGTGATGCGCGGCCCGCATTCCTGGAACCAGGGATTGGTGCGCTGCCCCGAGGCCAGCAGCCGGGTCTCGATCCACTCGCCACCGCGCCGGATGTTCTCGGCATGCAGCACCGCCCAGATGTCGTCCTCGCTGGTCCTGCCGTCGCCGACATTGGCGCGGGCGAACCGCTCCATTTCGGCGATGGCGCTTTCACAGGCGTGATGGGCGCAGCGCATGGCAAGGATCTCGTCAGGCCCCTTGATGGCGCGGGTCTTTTCGGTGACCTCCTCGCCCTCCATGATCTCGAACCCCTGCGCCTCGAGCGCGCGCAGCCCGTGCAGCATGATCTTGTCGACCGCCAGCCGCTTGTTGCCGCCGGAATGCTCCTCGATCAGCACCCGCACCTCGTTCGAGAACACATCCGCCGCCACATCCACCTTGTCGCCCCGGTCGAAATAGAACAGGTCCGCGCCCGAGCGCTGTTCGCGCACCAGCGGGTTGAACGTGCTGAGGAAGGGCGAATTCTTGTAATCCCAGATCACCATGTAGCCATCGGCACAGAGCAGCACCGCGCGGAACGGGTTGTGGGTGTTCCACAGCTGCATGTTGGTCGAGTCGGTCGCATAGCGGATGTTGAGCGGGTCGAACATCAACAGGCCACCATAGCCCCGCTCGACAATGGCGCGGGTCAGGCGTTTCCAGCGATGTTCGCGCATCCGGGTCAGGTCGGGCAGGTCCAGTCCCGCCTGTGCCCATTCGGCAAAGGCCAGCTGGGTCGGCCCGATCTCGATCCGATCGTTGTCATTGGGACTGCCGTCACCCAGCGTGGCGCCCCGACTGGGGTCGATCTTGCGGGTATCGCGGTAATGCTGGGTCATTGGGGCCTCCCTTGTCATGCTGATCCCAACTGTGGCCGGGGCCAAGGGGGTGAGTCGCATCCTTTCGCGACGGGTGTTCGTGTCGTTTTTGGCCTGTTTCCGTCGCCAAGGCGATGCTAGGCCGGGCACATGACCGAGATCCTGCAAACCCGCCTGCCATATGATATCCACAGCCCCCGGCCATTGCCGGGTATCGCGCCGCTGCAAATGGAGGATTGGTTGCACCGGGACGAGGCCTTTGCCGGGCAGATGGCCCAGCGCGCGGCACTGCTGGCCGAGAGGCCGGGCGCGGTGCTGGCGCTGGACGAAGGGGCGCGACCGGCGGCGGTCGAATTGCTCGACCTGGTGCAGGGGCTGGCCTATCCCGGCTCGGGCGACCGGGTCACCCGGCCCGATGGCGTTACGGTCAGCATCGACCGCGCCGATCCGCTGCGCAGCCTGGGCCAGCTGGTGCAGGAGGATTTCTGCATCCTCGAAAAGCGCGGCGACGAACATGTGTTGACAGGGGCTGTCCTGTGCTTTCCGGCCAGCTGGACGCTGGCCGAGAAATTCATGCACCCCTTGATCGCCATCCACGAGCCTGTGGGCAGCTATGATGCGGGGGTCGCGCGGCGGGTGCAGCGGCTGTTCGACGGGGTGCAGGTGGGGCGGCCCCTGTGGCGGTTCAACGCGCTCTGGTATGCAGATGCCGAGCTGCACCAGCCACGCAGCATCCATGACCGCCGCAGCGCGCCGGTACCGGCGGATGCGGGATATCTGCGCAGCGAGCGGCAATGCATCCTGCGCTTGCCGGAAACGCGCGCGGTGGTCTTTTCGATCCATACCTATGTGCTGGCACGCCGCGACGTACCGGCTGTGCCCGCCTGAGAGGCCAACGCCCCGCCGTTTGGGCGGGGCAGGTCGGTTTCGGGAAAGGTTCAGACCGGCAAGAGCGACAGCACGCTGGCCATGGCGCCCGAGCTTTGCATGAACACCAGCGCCGCGGTCAGCGAAAGGACCTGCGTGTTCAGGCGGAAATCCTCGCCGCGGATCAGGTTGACAGCGGCAAGCGAGGCCGCGACCGGCGCCGAGACGAAGGCCAGACAGCCGGTCATGCCCCAGCTGGCGAGCCGCCGGATATCGGTCTGTGCCCGTTCCTCGGGGCTGAGCCCGTCCAATTCGTCGGGTCGCGGGTCGCTGCGAAAGGCCAGCGCCAGCGCCTCTTGGTCGGTGAGCGCGACCAGACCGGTTTCGCCCTGATGGGCGTATTGCCCCATGATCCGGTCATAGCGACTTGCCAGATCCGGCGCGGTGTCGTCGATCGGTGCGAACCGTTCACCCTGATGATACAGGATTTGCTGGCGGCCGCGCACCCGGCGGGGCGAGACATTGGAAAACGCGCCCAGGAACTGGTCTATCGTCAGGCGGACATCGGGGTCGAGCCACTCGATCAGTTCGCTGGTATAGAGATCCACCATCCGGTAGAGCATCACCACCAACATCAGCTCGGTCACGTCGCGGTCATCGGTCTGCTCGGAAACCGGCGTGACCGAAATCACCAGACGGTTGCGGACCCGCTCCTTGCTCTCGTGCAGGCGGCGGTTCAAACCCGCCACCGCATCGACCCGACGGGCGCGAGAGCCATCCTCGACCGCGGTTTCCATCGACAATCTGACCAGGTACTGACTGGACAGAATGCGCGCTTCATGCGTGTTCAACAGCGACTGCCGTTCGACCGCATGGCCGTAATCTTCTAGCGTGGCGGTTACGATCCGGCTGAACCGGTCCATCGCGCCATCCTCGTTACCCAGGAACACCAGTCCACCGTGATACGTGCCTGTTTGTGCCACAGCGACTTCCTCCATTGCAAGTTGTGCCAAGGATCAAGCTAGAGGCGTATGGTGGAAAAAATGGGGCCGAAAAAGCGTCATCACGAGGCAATTCAACAAATTTTCCGCGATTGATGAGCGCCCGGAAACTAAGAATACCCCTAAAAAATCAGTAAAAGTGGCGACTTTCTGTCCACCCGATGGCATCGCGGTGACGCGATGCAACTTCTAGCTGTCGATTCGCCGGGCCATGATCGCAATTGCCTGTTGATAGACCGAGGCGGCATTCCACTGTTTTATCACGGCAAAGTTCGGCTCTCCCGGCTGGTAGCCCTGACCGGGGCGCCACCCCTTCTGTCGCAGGAAGTTCGCTGTAGAGGCGAGTGCGTCGGTCATGTCATAGAAATCGACCCGCCCGTCGCCGGTGGCATCCACCCCATAGGCCAGCGCATTGCCCGGCAGAAACTGGGTATGGCCCAACTCTCCATGCTTGGCTCCCTTGGTCGCGCCGGTGATGGCGCGGCGGTCCACCAGTTCCAGCGCCGCCAGCGCATGCGGGACAAAGAAATCGGACCGGCGGCAGTCATAGGCCAGCGTGGTGATGGCCGAGACGACCGCGCTGTCACCCATGAAGGAGCCAAAGGCGGTCTCCATCCCGTGCAGTGCGATCAGGATACCGGCGGGCACGCCATATTGCCGTTCCAGCGCGGCATAGAATTCGGGATTGCGCGCCTTGCGCTTGCGGCCCTGGGCGACGATCGTATCGGCGCCGCGCACCTGCATGAACTTTTCGAGCGAGTATTTGAAGCTTTTCTGATTTCGGTCGGCGGCGATGGTGCGGGTGGCATAGCGGGCCTGCGCCAGCGCCTCGAGCCCGCGCTTGCCAACGCCCTGTCGGCGGGCCACTTGGGCGAACTCGGCCTTCCAGGCCTCGAACCCGGCACCGGTATTGCCGCAGGTCAGGGCAGCGCCCGCCGAGGGGAGCTGCGAGAGCATCAACGTCAGAAGGATCGGGCGGAAATAGGGAACCATGATATCGCTCTGCAAAGGGTCAAGGCACAGTTGGTGCAAGAAGGAACATCGCTTTCAGCGCGGCACCCGGTTCGACACCGGGCAGGGTTTCACGGAAAACGCGGTCGATGGTGCCGTCGGCATACATCTCAGACAGCAACGTATCGATGAGAAGCCGGAAATCGCTGTCGCCGCGGGGCAGGGCCAGCGCCTGTTTCTCGATCGTCAGGATCTCGTCCAGAAGCTGGAACTTCTCGCCCATATTGCCGGAGACATAGTTGAAGATCAGGATGGATTGATCGGCGAAATAGGCGTCAAGCGCACCGTCGTTCAGCGCCTTGAAGCCGGCATTGTGATCGGCGAAGCGCTCGAACCGAGCCTCTAGCCCGGCGGCCTCGAACGAGTTCAGCACGGCTTGTTCGGTCGTTGTGTCGGCGCGAAAGCCTATGGTCTTGCCCGCCAGATCGGACAGGTGAGCACCTTCACCGCGGCGGGTTATGACAGACGTCCCATCGACATAGATCGGGATCGAGAAATCGACGGACTTCTGGCGTTCCAGCGTCACGGTGGCTGCGCCGCAGAGCATGTCGATGTCGCCCTTGGCAAGCCGTTCGAAACGGTCCGAGGCAGAGACCGGGACAAAACCGGCCTTCAGTTCAGCCAGATCAAGCCGGTTGGCCATGGCCTGTGCCAGCCGGCCGCACAACTGGGGCGTATAGCCCGCAGGCCGCCCTTCGGCATCGGCAAAGGAGAGTGGCGCTGCGTCGACGCGGAACCCGATATTGATCTGTCCGGTGTCGCGAATGCGTTCGATCGTCTGGGCCGCAACGGCGCCGGTAGTCAGGGCAAGCGCCAGGGTCAAAGCAAGAAGCCGCATGAATAGTCCTTTGTCAGCAATGTGAAGCCAGACTAGCCGGGCTGGGGCGCACCTCAAAGGGGAATATCGGACCGGTCCGGGTCAAAAGACGCGATCGTGCTCGGCACAGGCGGTCGGTCCTCCAAAAAAGGAAGGGGCGCCCGAAAGGCGCCCCCCGATTTGCGTACAGACCGCGATCAGCAGCTGTAGTACATGCCGAATTCCACCGGGTGCGGGGTGTGTTCGTACTTGTGGACCTCTTCCATCTTCAGCTCGATATAGCCTTCGATCTGGTCCTTGGTGAACACGTCGCCCTGCAGCAGGAAGTCGTGATCGGCAGCCAGGCATTCCAGCGCCTCGCGGAGCGAACCGCAGACGGTGGGGATGTCGGCCAGTTCCTCGGCGGGCAGGTCGTAGAGGTTCTTGTCCATCGCCTCGCCCGGATCGATCTTGTTCTTGATGCCGTCAAGACCGGCCATCAGCAGCGCGGCAAAGCAAAGGTAGGGGTTTGCCGACGGATCGGGGAAGCGGGCCTCGACGCGCTTGGCCTTGGGGCTTTCGGTCCACGGAATACGCACGCAGCCCGAGCGGTTGCGGGCCGAATAGGCGCGCAGGACGGGGGCCTCGAAACCGGGGATCAGGCGCTTGTAGCTGTTGGTGCCCGGGTTGGTGAACGCGTTCAGCGTCTTGGCGTGCTTGAGGATGCCACCGATGAAATACAGCGCTTCCTGGCTCAGATCGGCATATTTGTCACCGGCAAACAGCGGCTTGCCGTCTTTCCAGATCGACATGTTCACGTGCATGCCCGAGCCGTTGTCGCCATAGATCGGCTTCGGCATGAAGGTTGCCGACTTGCCATAGGCGTGGGCCACGTTGTGGATCACGTATTTGTATTTCTGGATCTCGTCAGCCTGCTTGGTCAGCGTGCCGAAGATCAGGCCCAGTTCGTGCTGGCACGAGGCCACTTCGTGGTGGTGCTTGTCCACCTTCATGCCCATGCGCTTCATGGTCGAGAGCATCTCAGACCGCAGGTCCTGCGCCTCGTCGGTCGGGTTGACCGGGAAATAGCCGCCCTTCAGGCCGGGGCGGTGACCCATGTTGCCGGTCTCGAACTCGGCATCGGTGTTCCACGAGGCGTCGGTTGCGTCGACCTCGTAGGAGACCTTGTTGATGGTGTTCGAATAGCGCACGTCGTCGAACAGGAAGAATTCGGCCTCGGGGCCCATATAGGCCACATCGCCGATGCCCGATGCCTTCAGATAGGCCTCGGCCTTGACGGCGGTGCCGCGCGGGTCGCGGTCATAGGCCTCTCCGGTGTCGGGCTCGACCACCGAGCAATGAATGCAGATGGTCTTTTCCGCGTAGAACGGATCGACATAGGCACTTTCGGTGTCGGGCATCAGTTTCATGTCCGAGGCTTCGATCGACTTCCAGCCGGCAATCGACGAGCCGTCGAACATGAAACCTTCTTCCAGGAAGTCCTCGTCGACCAGATCGGCGATGATCGTCACGTGCTGCAGCTTGCCGCGCGGGTCGGTGAAGCGGATGTCGACATATTCGGCACCCTCGTCCTTGATCAGCTGAAGAACTGCGTCCTTGCTCATACTCTCTTGTCCTCTGCTAGAGTGTGTTCGGGTCAAAGCGCGTCCGAACCGGTCTCGCCGGTACGGATGCGGATGGCTTGTTCGATGGTCGAGACAAAGATCTTGCCGTCGCCGATCTTGTCGGTCTTGGCGGCGCCCACGATGGCCTCGATGGCGGCGTCGACCTGGTCGTCGTCCAGCACCACTTCGAGTTTCACCTTGGGCAGGAAATCGACCACATATTCAGCACCGCGATAGAGCTCGGTATGGCCTTTCTGACGGCCAAAACCCTTGACCTCGACCACGCTGAGGCCCTGGACGCCGATATCCTGCAGCGCCTCTTTGACCTCGTCCAGCTTGAACGGTTTGATGATCGCTTCGATCTTCTTCATCGCGGTGCTCCTTGCAAGCTTGTCAGCCCGCCTCAGATCACGTCTAAGCTGGAGGCTCAACGCGAATGCGAAACCGGCCGGGCCGCACTGCGGCAATTTTGGGCGACAGGTGAAAATTTGTGCAGAATGCACAAGGATTGTGCAGAAGTGAATCGGCAAAGGGGCAGGGCATGACCGAACTGCTGACCGCGGCGCAGATGCGGGCCATCGAACAGGCGGCAATCGCCTCGGGCGAGGTGACCGGGCTGGAGTTGATGGAGCGCGCCGGGCGCGGCGTGGTCGAAGCGATTTTCGAGGAATGGCCGGAACTGGCAGAAGAGCGGGGGCCAGCCCCCGCACCCCCGGGATATTTGCAGCAAGAGGAAAGGGCGAGGCGCGCGGTGGTCCTGTGCGGGCCTGGCAACAATGGCGGCGACGGGTTCGTGGTGGCGCGGCTGTTGCACGAGCGCGTTTGGGAGGTGGAGGTGTTTCTTTATGGCGACCCCGATAAGCTGCCGCCGGATGCACGGGTGAATTACGAGCGGTGGCGGGTGCAGGGGGAGGTTCAGGCTTATGCGAAGTTTGATCCAGAGAACTGGAATTGGCAAACCGGAGAGGTTGGAGAGGTCGATCTCATAGTAGATGCGGTTTTTGGCACTGGGCTGGTTCGACCGCTCGGCAGCGAGATGTGCCTGCATGAGAAGATCGGTGTGCTCACAACTGAGGTGGTCAACGCGCGTCGCGTGGCGATTGATCTTCCTTCTGGATTATGTGCCGACAGCGGAAAGCCTCTCATTGATACCCAGGATCAGATAGGGCGTGGGAAGCTGGAATTTGAACTGTCTGTGAGTTTTCATCGCGAGAAAGTCGGGCACCGAGTTTCAGATGGGCCGGCTTTTTGCGGAAAAACAGTGGTGAAAAGCATCGGCTTGGATGACTTGCCATCCAGTCTCGCTGCTACAAGGGAGCTTGCCAGCGAAATTGTGCGCCTGGCGCGACCAAGGCTGTCGGACAAGGCGGCGGAGTCCCACAAGTACACGCACGGCCATGCCCTGATCCTCTCCGGTGGGTCCGGCAAGACCGGCGCGGCGCGGTTGGCAGCGCGCGGCGCGCTGCGGATCGGGGCGGGGCTGGTGACGCTGGGGGTGCCGCCCAGCGCGCAGCAGGAGGTTGCCTGTCAGGTCACCGCGCTGATGCTGGCGCGGGTCGAGGGTGCCGATGGGTTTGCGGCGGTGCTGCGGGATACCCGCCTCAACGCGCTCTGCCTGGGGCCCGGCATGGGCGTCGAACGGGCGCGCGATCTGGTGCCGCTGGCGCTGACCGCCAAACGCGCCACGGTGCTGGATGCCGATGCGCTGACGGCTTTTGCCGACGACCCGGCCGCGTTGTTTGCCCAACTGCACGAGGCTTGCGTCCTGACCCCGCATGGCGGCGAGTTTGCGCGGCTGTTCCCCGATATCGCGAAGAGGCTCCGCGAGGAGCCGAAGAGCGGCCCGGCCTATTCCAAGGTCGATGCCACCCGCGAGGCCGCCAAGCGCGCGGGCTGTGTCGTGCTGTTCAAGGGGCCAGATACGGTAATCGCGGCGCCGGATGGGCGCTGTTCGGTGAACTCGGCCCATTACGAGCGGTCGGCACCATGGCTGGCGACCGCCGGGTCGGGCGACGTGCTGGCGGGCTTCATCACCGGGCTGCTGGCACGCGGGTATGACCCGATGCGGGCGGCCGAGACCGCCGCCTGGTTGCATGTGGAATGCGCGTTGGAATTCGGCCCCGGCCTGATCGCCGAGGACCTGCCGGAGACATTGCCGGCAGTGTTTCGGAAACTGGGCGTCTAAGCGGCGAGGCGGACCGAGGCGGGCAGGCATTGGCCCGCCACTTCCAGCCCGCCTGCGTAGAGCACATGGGGGGCGTCGAAATGCAGCTGGAACAGCGGCATGTCGCGCGGACCCAGGTCGCAGATGAACTCTCCATCCACCAGCGCATCGGCCCGTACCATCGCTTGAGCTGTCCCGAACAAAGCCTGCGCCCGCCAGTCACGGATCAGCACCGGTTGGCCAGCGGGCAGGATCAGGTCGCAGTCCGGGCGGGTGTCGCCCAGTGACCCGGCGGCAAAGCGGATCGCGCGCACGGTCTGACATGCGCGGGTGAGATGACCCAGCGGAACAAAGCCACGGTCGCGGGTGATGATCCGGTCACCGGGGGACAGGAATTCCACCGGCATCTCGCCATCCTGTGTCAGCAGGACGGTGCCGGCCAGGAATCCGGCCTCGGGAACCGGCGCGATATCGGGACTGGGATGCGAGCCTCTGCCCGCAGCACGGACTGCCGCTTTTGCGTTCATGATGGATCACCTTGGTCTGCTCGTTATTTTTGCTGGTCAGAATATGGCAAAACCGTGAACTTGTCGCGGCGATTTGCTGCCGATTTTAGATAAATCCCGGCAAGCGTGCCTTTGCGGCATCGTGACGGAAGCATTCAGATTGCCTCTCGCGCTCGGCTGAAAGCTTTGCTATTCAGCGCGTCACGGTGCCGCTGCGGCGGGTCGTGATTGCGGGTGTGGCGGAATTGGTAGACGCACCAGATTTAGGTTCTGGCGCCGCAAGGCGTGGGGGTTCAAGTCCCTTCACCCGCACCATCTTGTCCCTTTAAAAATATAGGCCCGACCCAATTTCCCCCGAGCGATTGTGCGCCCCGGTGTTTCATAGGTGCACGCGTGCTGCGCCAAGCGGGGGCGTGCCATGCAGGGGTTGCATGGCCGCAGGGCGGTTTTTCGCTTTGCGCGTGATTTCGCCGTTGGGTCATTGCGCGGTAAGCGCTTGTGGTTCCATCGGATCACCACGAACCCTCACGATTCCGTGTTGCGAAAATATCAGCCTCGGCGCGCGTGTCGGCGGGTTCTCTGGAACTGGGAGCCCCTTTTACCATTTGAAGAGGGGTAACGAGCAACCTCCTCGACGGAGACACGATATGACGAGACAGATCAAAACAGCGACAGGTGCTGCGCTGCTGGCCGCGATCACCGCGGTTCCGGCTGCGGCGGAACTGAAATGGGAAAACGCTTCGGGTGGATATGTCCAGATTTACGGGCAGGTCTCGCCCGCCTGGCAGTCGGTCGATGACGGGGTGCAGAGCAAGGATACCTTTGTCGACAACGCCCATTCCAACACCCGCGTCGGTCTGTGGGTGGTGCAGCCCATGTACCAGGGCACGTTCAAGTTCAATCTGGAAACCGCGCTTGGCCTGCGTTCGTCGGGTGGGGTGAGCCAGACCAACACGCCCAAGGGGGCCGATTGGGATCGGACCGACCTGCGCAAGATCGACTTTTCCTATGCCAGCGAGAGCTGGGGCACGATCTATGTGGGACAGGGGTCGATGGCCAGCGACGGCGTCGCGGACATCACGCTGAACAACAACGGCATGACCACGTATAACGGCATCGGCGATTTTGCCGGTAGTTTCCAGTTCCGCACCGCTGCCGGGGCGCTGTCGGGCGTCACCATCGGCTCGGTCAATCCCAGCCTGGATGGCGGGCGCCAGGGGCGCGTGCGCTATGACACGCCCAGTTTCAATGGCTTTACCGTTTCGGTTGCGGCCGGTACCGACGTGCTGACCCCGGGCAATAGCGACAAGTATTACGACATCGCGCTGAAATATGCGGGCGAGTTCGATGGAACCAAGGTCAAGGGTGGCATTGGCTTTTCCCGTCGTGACAGCGGCGGTGTCGACCGCGACGACACCTTTGGCTCGGTCGCGGTCAAGTTCCGGTCGGGGCTGAACTTTGCCGTGGCTGGCGGCAGCCGCGAGAACAGCGGCGACTATACCTATGTTCTGGCCGGGTACGAGACGCAGTTCCTGTCGGTCGGCATGACCTCGTTTGCGATAGATTACTACAACGGTAATGATTTCGGGCTGGCCGGGCGCGAGTCGAAATCTCTGGGGTTGGGCATCAACCAGAATTTCGACAGCATCAACACCCAGGTCTATCTGGGCTACCGCAATCATGAACTGTCCGATCCCGGTACGGCCTATCAGGATGTGGACGCATTCCTGTTCGGCGCGCGCTGGAAATTCTGATCCGGTGTCGAGGGGTTTGCGCCCGTCCGTCCCCGTCAAGGGGTGGGCGGGCGTCACTCTTGTGTGAGATGGGTGCAAAAACGCACATTGCTTTTGCAGAAAGCTGGCATGTTCCGGGGCGCTTTTTTGATTTTCACATGCTGCTCGCGTTCGCGTTACTTCATTATCCATATGTAATAAAAGCATTTTTAATTTTTCTCGAGTCGTGCCGCGTAGCAGCGATGCAACGCGCGGGCCACGGGCCGGGGCGCGCATATGGAACCAAGACCCATCCCCGCCACATCAGAGGGCACGCAACCGCGTTTCATCCATCTGATGGGAAAGAAGATGATCACCACACTCAGAACCACTTCGGCTCTGGCCCTGGCGGCGGCGGCACTGGCCGCGCCCGCATCGGCCCAGCTGCTTTATGAAAACCAGTCCGGCGGTTCGGTCCGGCTGTACGGCCAGTTCAACCCGGCCCTGATCTCGGTCGATGACGGCCAGCAGACCGAGACCCAGATCCGCGACAATGACCTGTCGCGCAGCCGCCTGGGCCTGCGCCTGACGCAGCCCTTTGGCGACAACACCTTCCGGTTCCGGTTCGAGACCGGGCTGGGCCTGCCCAACTCGACCGAGACCAACCAGCTGGGCGACAATTTCAGCGGCTGGACCCGCGACGACCTGCGCCATATCGACTTCTCGCTCGAAGGCGACTGGGGCCGGGTCTCGCTGGGGCAGGGCAGCATGGCGGCCGATGGCATCGCCGAATCCGACCTGTCCTATGTGGGCGTGGCGCTGTATTCGTATCTCGCCGATGCCAACGCGGCCTTCCTGTTCCGCGACACCGCCGGGGTTCTGTCCGGTCCGGCAGTGGGCGATACGCTCGACACGTTCGACGGCTCGCGCCGCGGCCGCATCCGCTATGACAGCCCCGAGATCGCCGGGTTCACCTTCTCGGCCGCATACGGCGAAAACATCCTGAACACCGCCGACCAGTCGGATTACTACGATGCGGCGGTGCGCTATTCGGGCGAGTTCGCGGGCGGCGTGCAGCTGGATGCGGGCCTGGCCTATCAGGTGCGCGACAACAATGGCGTTGATCGTTCGGATGTGGTGGGTTCGGCCTCGGTCCTGCTCCAGAACGGGCTCAGCTTCACCTTTGCGGGCGGCACCCGAGACAACGACGCCGCAGGCGCCAGCGATCCCGATTACCTGTATTTCAAGGTCGCCTATGACGCCGACTGGTTCTCGTTCGGCAAGACCGGCGTCGGTGTGCACTATTATGACGGGTCGGACTTCAACGTCGCGGGCTCCGAGACCAAGGGCTGGGGCGTGGGTATCGCGCAGCGGGTCGAGGCCTATAACACCGACGTTTATTTCACCTATCAGGACTATGAATATGACGACGCGGCCAACAGCTATCAGGACCTCAGCACCATCGTGCTGGGCGCGCGCTGGCGCTTCTGATCGGTTCGTGACCGTTTGACATCGACACGCCCCGGCCGGTCCGGGGCGTGTTTTTTGTCTCATACCACCAATTGCGGGGTCAGCGCGGCACTACCCCCTTGCACCGGCCTCGCGGGACAAATAGAAGGCCACAAATTGTGCATGGCGCGCGCCTCGGTGCGTGCGCCCCGAATCCTATGGGGACTACCATATGCAGGTTACCGAGACGCTGAACGAAGGTCTGAAACGCGGCTACAACATTGTTGTAAGCGCGGCTGAGCTGGACGCCAAGGTCAACGAAAAGCTGGTCGAGGCGCAGCCCGAGATCGAGATGAAGGGCTTTCGCAAGGGCAAGGTGCCCATGGCGCTGCTGAAAAAGCAGTTCGGCCAGCGTCTGCTGGGCGAGGCGATGCAGGAAACCATCGACGGCGCCATGAACAAGCATTTCGAGGACAGCGGCGACCGTCCCGCGCTCCAGCCCGAGGTCAAGATGACCAACGAGGACTGGAAAGAAGGCGACGACGTGCATGTCGAGATGTCCTATGAGGCGCTGCCTGCGATCCCCGAGGTCGACATGAGCGACATCGCGCTGGAGAAGCTGGTGGTCAAGGCCGACGACGCCGCCATCGACGAGGCGCTGGGCAACCTGGCCGAGACTGCGCAGGACTTCAAGGCGCGCCGCAAGGGCTCCAAGGCCAAGGACGGCGACCAGGTCGTGATGGATTTCGTCGGTAAGGTCGACGGCGAAGCGTTTGAAGGCGGTTCGGCCGAGGATTACCCGCTGGTGCTGGGTTCCAACAGCTTCATCCCCGGCTTCGAGGAGCAGCTGGTGGGCGTCAAGGCCGAAGAGGAAAAGGACGTCACCGTCACCTTCCCCGAGGAATACGGTGCCGAGCATCTGGCCGGCAAGGAAGCTGTGTTCACCTGCACCATCAAAGAGGTGAAGGAACCGGTTGCCGCCGAGATCAACGACGAGCTGGCCAAGAAATTCGGCGCCGAGGATCTGGCCGCGCTGAAGGCCCAGATCGCCGAGCGTCTGGAAGCCGAATATGCCGGCGCCTCGCGCGCGGTGATGAAGCGTGGCCTGCTGGACGCGCTGGACGTCAAGGTCTCGTTCGACCTGCCGCCCAGCCTGGTTGAGGCCGAGGCCAAGCAGATCGCGCATCAGCTGTGGCACGAGGACAACCCCGAGGTTCACGATCACAACCACGGTGAGATCGAAGCGACCGAAGAGCACACAAAACTGGCCGAGCGTCGCGTGCGTCTGGGCCTGCTGCTGGCCGAACTGGGCCAGAAGGCCGAAGTCGAGGTCACCGATGCCGAGATGACCCAGGCGATCCTGAGCCAGGCCCGTCAGTATCCGGGGCAGGAGCGTCAGTTCTTTGAATTCGTGCAGAAGAACCCGCAGATGCAGCAGCAGCTGCGCGCGCCGATCTTCGAGGACAAGGTGGTCGACCACATCGTGGCCCAGGCCAAGGTGACCGAGAAAGAGATCAGCAAGGAAGATCTGCAAAAGGCCCTGGAAGAGCTGGACGCGGAATAAACCGCATCCGCCCGGCCTGAAAACTCAAAAAGCCGCCCGAGATTTCGGGCGGCTTTTTTGTCGCGCATATGGTTGGTGTTCGGAGTGGCTCAGGCTTCGCGCGCGACCAGTTTCGGCGTGTCCAGCAGCCCCTGCTTGCGACGCGGGTCAAGCGAGCCTGCCAGCGCCTCGATCAGGCTCTGTACGGCCTTCAACTCCTCCTCGCCCACGGCGGCCTGGATCTGCTCCTTCAGATAGCGTTCCAGCGGAGTGGCGCTGGCCGCGTCCTCGTCGGCCCCGGCATGAGTACGGTTGAACAGGGCCAGTGCTTCGTCATCGCTCAGAAACACGTCATGGGCGATCCCCGCGAACTGGCGGACGCGTTCGACGCGCTCTTCCCCGGTATCGAGAAGGGCGGCCAGCGCCGGTACCTTGCCCATCGGAACGGTCTTGCCGACATAGTCATATGGTGCGTTGTCAGACCGCTTGAGCACCCGGTCCATCACCGGGTCGATCACGGTGACAATGTCGCTGATCCCGGCGCGGCGGGCATATTCCAGAGAGCCGATCATCAGCTCGCAGGTGGCATATGAGACCGAGTTGCGGTCTTTGCCGCGGTTCAGGCGCTGGGTGTCGACACAGAACCGGGTCGATTCCCACATTGTCGCGCTGCGGATCGGCGGTTCGCCGCACAGGATGTCGGAAAACACATCCGCCAGCATGTGCGGGCCGGTGGTCTGAAGCGCCCTGACCGCCGCCACCACGTTTCCGTCATCGTCAAGCCCGACGACATAGGCCGGATCAAGGTGATCGAAACGGTCGATCTCCTTGCCATCCTCGATCGTTACATCCCATCCCAGACGATCACCAAACACTCGGGCACGCAACCGAAACATGTCATCCAGAACTCCATCGAAAAGATGCTTGTTCAAAGCGTCGATCACGATGATCATTTGTTTCCCCCTACGAGTGGATTTCGGTGAACCAATCGTTACCCAAGTTGGGGCGCGGGACTATTGGGGGTTTCCCGTAGAGGCGGAAAAAATGTACTGGAGAGTTCAGCCGGGATAGATCAGGCCCAGGCCAACAGCGCGTCCGACAGCCTGAGCGGTCGTCAGCGCGCACAGCTTCTCGCGGGACGAGCGCAGATGAACCTCGACGGTGCGGTGTGAGATCGACAGGATATCACCGATATCCTGTTGCGACTTTCCGGCGGCCACCCATTGCAGGATTTCGACCTCGCGGGTCGAGAGCGACGGGTGATACAGGATGCGGCCCAGCATGTCCGAGCTCATCACCGTGTCGTGCATGTGCACGGCCAGCGATTGCAGATCCCCGATCACGTGACGCACCAGTTTGTGCCATTCCTCGGTCGGGCAGTCCCGGGTAACGCTGAGCAGGCCCACATCGCCATAGGGACCGCGCACCGGTATTGTCAGACCCTGATCGCCGATACCGAAGTCATGGGCATCACGAAAGACACGGCGAAAATCGTTGCTGCGCTCCAGCCGACTCCAGTCGACGGGGGCGATGCTGCGCTGGCTCATGTGCAGCGTCGGGTCGATCATGTGAAAGCCCTGCTCCTGATAATGGAGCTTCCACTCGTCACTATAGGTGACATAGCCGTGAATGGCGCCGGCGGCCGGGTTCAGCCCGGCATAAGCGGCGTGGTCCATCTCGAGCTTTTCGCGCACTTGTAGAAGGAAGTCCGAATATACGGCTTCCGACTTGGGCAGAGTTCCGAGATCGACAATATCCATACACTGCACCTGTTCGGTCCGAACAGGGCGGACACCCGTTTATCCGGGGACCTTTTCCCCGGATGTCTGCGTATCAACCGCCATTGTTCTGACAAAGGCAAGAACAGCACGCTTTTGCGCCGGAGGCAAGCTGCTATAGATCTCGACCATTTCGACCGAGTCGCGGTCCTTGAGGAACATCAGCCGGTCGACGGGCGCATCGCTGCCGTCGATCACACCGGATTCCGGCGCCTGAATGCCCTCGAAGAAATGACTGATATGTACATCGAGCACTTCGGCAATTGCCCAAAGCCGTGACGCGCTGACCCTGTTCGCGCCGGATTCGTATTTCTGAACCTGCTGAAACCGCACGCCGATCGCACGACCAAGTTCGGCTTGGCTGAGACCAAGCGCCGAACGTCTGGCGCGGATGCGGCGCCCCACTACGGTATCGACTGTATCCATACCTTCACCTGCTACGTTCATACTTTTTACGAGTGCCAATATTCCGGTTCCGGCAGGTATTGCACCGGCAAGCCTGGATTGCACTCGCCCCTTACGCGGTCAGCTTGCCCCATCGCAAGCATGGACGCAACGGTTTTCATGCTATGGTTGCGGTGACGTTGAGGCGGTTCTTCGCGGTGTCTGGTTCTACTAATAATTTGGTATCAACAGCTTGGCCGCGCAGGGATTTGATCAGCTTCCAGTGTTCGCATTTGTCCACGACCGGTTGGAACTGTCTGGCAGCGAAGGGATTTGTGGGCCTTCAGGTATCGAGGCGCCCAAAGAAGCGGGCCGGAGAGCCATGCTTGCTCCACCCGGTCCGGATTGCAAAATTCGAAATCTGTTGACGTAGCGTCAAGAGGCTGGGCGCAGTCCGGTCTCTACCAACATGCCGCGCCGCTTTGCCTCGTAGTAATAGCCCGAAGCATAGAGGCGGATCGCCCGGTCCTGGTCGCCGTCGGCCAGAAGCCAGGCGCCGCGCAGGTATTTGCCGGCATATTGCAGGTTGGTATCGGCATCCAGCAAGCCATCGGGGGCGCCGCGATACCCCATGGTGCGGGCGGTAGCGGGCAGGATCTGAAGCAATCCGTAATAGGGCCGGTTTACCGCCCAGGGCCGGTGGGTGCTTTCGCGGATCGCCAGCTTGTGCACCAGGTTGCGCGGAAGTTCATAGTGATCGGCCCAGCGGTTGATCGAGGCACGCAGTTCGGGCGTCTCGTTGGGAAAGAGAGGTGGGTTGAAGGCCGCTGCCGGTTCCGGTTCGCGCCCGCAGGCGGCAATGGGAAGGGCGAGGCCGGTCAGCAAGAGGGCGCGGCGGGTCAGCGGCATCGAGGGCTCCTTGGTCGCGTCAGTCCCCGAGGCAAATACCCGCTCGGGGGCGGTCTGCGAAGAGAGAATTCGACCGGCCCTGCCCGGATGGGCGGATTACAGCTAGTGTCGTGGCGTCGGCCGAGAAAAAAGGCCGCGCGGATGGCGCGGCCTTTCGATCTTGTTCCTGTCCCTTGCGGGCAGTCCGTCAGGCGGTTTCGTCGCTGGCGGCAGGGGCCTGATCGTCGTCGTCCGAGGCGGCGCTGCCGATATCGTCGAACAGTTCGGCAATCTCGAATTCAGCTGCGGCCTCTTCCTCGGCGGCCAGTTCCTGGATCGACTTGCCCGATGCCTGCAGCTCGGCCTCTTCGGGCGAGCGGGCAACGTTCAGGTTGATCGCGACTTCGACTTCGGGGTGCAGGCGGACGGTGACGCTGTGCAGACCCAGTTCCTTGATCGGAGCGATCAGGGCGATCTGTTTCTTGTCGACCGAGAAGCCTGCCTCGGTGGCGGCGTCTGCGGCGTCACGCGGGGTGACCGAGCCATAGAGCGCGCCGGCATCCGATGCCGAGCGAATCACGATGAACTGCTGACCGTCGAGCTTTTCGGCCAGGGCCTCGGCTTCCTGCTTGGTCTCCAGGTTGCGCGCTTCGAGCTGGGCTTTCTGCGCTTCGAACTGGGCAATGTTCGCATCCGATGCGACCAGCGCCTTGCTTTGCGGCAGCAGGAAGTTGCGAGCGTAGCCCGGCTTGACGTCGACGACGTCGCCCATCTGGCCCAGCTTCGCCACGCGTTCGAGAAGGATAACTTGCATGTGCCTATCTCCTTACTTCACGGCGTAGGGCAGCAGGGCGAGGAAGCGGGCGCGCTTGATGGCACGGGCCAGTTCGCGCTGCTTCTTGGCCGAGACGGCGGTGATGCGCGAGGGCACGATCTTGCCGCGTTCGCTGATATAGCGCTGCAGCAGCTTGGTGTCCTTGTAGTCGATCTTGGGTGCGTTGTCGCCCGAGAAGGGGCACACCTTGCGACGGCGGAAAAACGGTTTAGCGGCCATAACTTGATGTCCTTTCCTAATGCGGGCTTAGCGGCGTTCGCGGCGGCTGTCGCGCTCGTCGCGCTTCTGCATCTGGACCGAGGGTCCTTCGGCGTGCTCGTCGACCTTGATGGTCAGAACGCGCATCACGTCGTCATGCAGGCGCATCAGGCGTTCCATTTCCTGCACAGCGGACGCGGGCGCGTCGGTGCGCAGAAAGGCATAGTGGCCCTTGCGGTTCTTGTTGATCTTGTAGGCCATCGTCTTGACGCCCCAGTACTCGTGGTCGACCAGGCTGCCGCCATTGTCGCTGAGTACGGCACCGAAATGTTCGATGAGGCCTTCGGCTTGCGTGTTGGACAGGTCCTGACGCGCAATCATGACATGCTCGTAGAGAGGCATGCGATCTCCTGTTTTCTATCTAGGCGCATTTCATAGGCGGGGCCCTTGATCCTTTCACGGCCCTGCCACGAGAGACTGCGCGGTTCACGAATTCTGTGAAAGGATGGCCCCATATACACGCCTGCGCGCCGGGGGCAAGGGGCTTGGCTGCGACGCACTTGTGGGTTGTACAAAGGGCCATGCCGCTCAATTACCCCGAGCCTGCCGCATTCCCGTCGCATTGTTTATCGATCGTTAACCCTGTCGGACACAACCCGGCGGAGAAACCGGCGCAGGGAGCGCGACAGGAAATGCACGTGGCACAGCAACAGACGCTTCGCAACCGTATGCCGCTGCCGTCCTTTGAAGAGACGGTGCCGCTGATGATCACTTTCGCCCCGAACTGGCCGCTGCGCACCGTGATCTTTCGGGTGATCGGCACCGCTCTGGTGATCGGCGCCGCCGCCATGTGGTTGCTGCCCGGTTCGGAGAACGGTGCCGATGCGGCGCTGATGAAGCTGGGCGTGTCGCTGTTCTTCTTCTTCTGTGGTCTGGCGCTTTTGATGATCCATCACCAGGACAACCAGCCCGACGCCTATTTCGATCCGATCCGGCGCGAGGTTCGGGTGCTGCAAAAGAACAATCGCGGCCGTCCCCAGACCATCCTGCGCCGCAGCTATGACAGCCTGGGCGCGGCCCGGTTCAACGAACACTACCTGGAGATCTGCGACGTGGACGGGTCGATCCTGATGCGCCTGCCGATCCCTTCGGCCGATATCCGCCAGGCCCTGCGCAGCCAGCTGAGCGGATTCGTGACCTTTTCGGCCTGAAACCCGCATCTGTTCATTCCTCCACAGAGTCTGTGGAGTTCTGTCAGATTGCCCGCACATCCCGCATGCCCCATGTCTCGGTCAAGGTCAGGACAACCGTCCGCCTGAACCCACAAGACAAGACATGGAGCGACAGAATGAAGACCACCCGCCTTGCCGCAGCGCTGATCTTGGCAGGCCTCGCCGGCGCCGCCACCGCCGCGCCCGAAAAATACCTGCTGGATGCCAGCCACAGCCAGGTCGTGTTCAGCTACAACCACCTGGGCTATTCCACCACCACCGGCATGTTCTCGGGCTTCGAGGGCGAGATCCTGTTCGACAAGGAAGACCCGGCCGCCTCTTCGGTGACCGTTTCGATGCCGGTCCTGTCGATGTTCACTGGCTGGGAAGCACGCGAAGATCACTTCTTCTCGGGTGACTTCTTTGGTGCCAAGGAAGGGGACATGATCACCTTTGTCTCGACCGGCATCGAAGTGACCGGAGACAACACCGCCAAGATCACCGGCGACCTGACCATGAACGGCGTGACCAAGCCGGTGGTGCTGGACGCGGTGCTGAACCAGATGGGCGATCACCCGATGGCGAACAAGCCCTGGGCCGGGTTCGATGCCACCACCACCGTGGTGCGCTCCGACTTCAACCTGGGCATGTTCGCACCTTATGTCAGCGACGAGGTCGAGGTCCGCATTTCGATCGAGGCCATGAAGGCCGGCGCCGACAATTCCTGATCCGGGTCGTCACCAAAGGAACGAACGGGCCCGCAACCGGGCCCGTTTTCTGTTTCGCGTGCCTTGGGGTCAGGGAGCGCGCATCGCTTCGAGGGCGACCGTCACCGTGACCGGAAACTTGAGCGAGCTTTCATCCGGCATGTTGGCGCCAATCCCGAAATCGCGGCGGTCAAGCGTGACGGTACCGCGCATCCGGGCTGTATCGCCGTCAAGTTCCAGGTCAAAGGGCAGGGTGACCGGGACGCTGGCACCGCGCAGGTTCAGCATGCCCCGCGCCTCGTGGCCGGTTTCGGTACGGTGCAGCGTGGCGGTGAAATCGGCTGTGGGAAACTGTGCCGCGTCGAAGAAATCGGCCCCCATCGCCTGTGCGGTGACCGATCCCAGCGCCAGCGAGGGGATGGCGATGGTGACGGTGACCTCGCCTGCCGGGCCGGGTGACTCGCGCGGATCATACTGGATGGCGGCGGTCCAGTCGGCAAAGCTGCCGCTGACGGCGCTGCCCAGCTGAGTGACAGAGATTGCCAGCGTGCCTTCGGTGACCTGCCAGTCGGAGGCAACCGCTTCCAACGCCGCGCTTTGCAACCCTGATGGTGCGTGCGGGGTTGATTGACTGTTCACCCATGTACCCGCGCCAAGCGCGCCCAACCAGACCATCAGCGCCAGTAGCAGCGGCGCGACGCTGTGGGCCTGTTTGGGCGGTGTGGGCAGGTCGCTCCGCCCCGGCAGCATCCGCCGCAGGGTTGCGTCGCGGTCGATCAGGTGGTGTTTCAGTGCCCCCGCCACATGCAGCGCCAGCGCGCCCAGCAACACCAGCAGAAAGGCGCGGTGCAGCACGGCGGTGAGTTCCGCCAGGGCGGCGCTTTTGGGCACCATCGGCAGCGATTGGCCAAAGGGCCACCAGATCGGCGCAAAGCCCTCGGTCGCGGCATGGTGGATCCAGCCGCTGAGTGGCACCAGCACCAGCGCGCCATAGAGCAGCCAGTGCACGGTTTCCGCCGCCAGCGCCTCGGCCCGATGGTCGGCGTTCAGCAGGCCGGGGCGTTTCTGGGTCAGTGCCCAGAGGATGCGCAGCAGCGCCACGCCGAACAGCGCGATCCCCAATGTCTTGTGCGCCGAGAACAGCCAGGCGGCGCGCGCGATCTCTTCGGCGCCGGCGCCCCCGGCTGTGGCCCGTTCTGCCGCCTGATCGGCGATCCAGCCCAGCGGCAGCAAGGTCAGGATCATAAGCGCGGTCAGCCAGTGGAGGCTTTTGGCCACGCCACCATAGCTGTTTCGGGTGTTGGTCAGGGTCATCGCGCTCTCCGAATGGTCTTGGATGTCCGCAACCTGCTGTCTGTGTCGCCGGTGTACAATATGCGCCTTCGCACAGCTCCCGTGTCGGGATGCAGAGCTTGTGTGGCGCGGGCGGGGCGGCTACACCCGGCGTTAACGTTGCAGAAAGCGAAGGGACAGAGATGACGACCGCATTCGTGTTTCCCGGGCAGGGCGCCCAGACCATCGGCATGGGCAAGGCGCTGGCCGAGGCCTATCCGGCCGCGCAGGCCGTGTTCGACGAGGTCGACGCCGCACTGGGCGAGAAGCTGAGCGCGCTGATCTGGGAAGGCGATATCGAGACCCTGACGCTGACGCAGAATGCGCAACCGGCGCTGATGGCGACCTCGATGGCGGCGATGCGCGCGCTCGAGGCCGAGGGTGTGGCCATCACCCAGGCCGCGTTTGTCGCCGGTCACTCGCTGGGCGAGTATTCGGCTCTGGCCGCTGCCGGGGCGCTGAGCGTCAGCGATACCGCTCGGTTGCTGCGCACCCGAGGGCAAGCGATGCAGAGCGCGGTTCCGGTTGGGCAGGGCGCGATGGCGGCGATTCTGGGGCTCGATCTGGCAGCGGTGCGCGAGGTTGCCGCCGAGGCGGCACAGGGCGAGGTCTGCCAGGCCGCCAATGACAACGATCCCACCCAGGTGGTGGTGTCGGGCGCCAAGGCGGCGGTCGAACGCGCCGCCGAGATCGCCAAGGCGAAAGGTGCCAAACGCGCCGTCATGCTGCCGGTCAGCGCTCCGTTCCACTGTGCCCTGATGCAGCCCGCCGCCGATGCCATGGCCGAGGCGCTGGCCGGGGTCGCGATCCAGGCCCCCGCGGTGCCGCTGGTGGCCAATGTGCGCGCCGAGGCGGTGAGCGATCCCGACCTGATCCGGCAACTGCTGGTCGAGCAGGTCACGGGGTCTGTTCGCTGGCGGGAAAGCGTCGAATACATGGCCGCGCAGGGCGTGACCGAGATCTGGGAGATCGGCGCGGGCAAGGCGCTGTCAGGCATGGTACGCAAGATCAACCGCGACATCGCCTGCAAACCCGCGGGCACACCGGAAGATGTGCAAAAAATCCTTGCTGGCGACGCCTGAACCCACCTAAATTTGCAAGACCCGATCTGTCAGGTCGGGGATAAGAGGAATATGACCATGTTTGATCTGACCGGAAAGAATGCCCTGATTACCGGCGCTTCGGGTGGTATCGGCGGCGCGATCGCGCGTGCGCTGCATGCAGCCGGTGCCTCGGTCGTGCTGTCGGGCACCCGGATCGAGCCGCTCCAGGCGCTGGCCGATGAGTTGGGCGAGCGCGCCCATGTGCTGACCTGCAACCTGAGCGACATGGCCGCGGTCGAGGCATTGCCGAAACAGGCCGCCGAAGTGCTGGGTTCGGTCGATATCCTGGTGAACAATGCCGGGATCACCCGCGACAACCTGTTCATGCGCATGTCGGATGACGAATGGCAGAGCGTGATTGACGTCAACCTGACGGCCACCATGAAACTTTGCAAGGGCGTGCTGCGCGGCATGATGAAGGCGCGCTGGGGCCGGATCGTGAACATCTCGTCGGTGGTGGGCGCCATCGGCAACCCCGGACAGGGCAACTATGCCGCCTCCAAGGCCGGGGTCATCGGCATGTCCAAATCGCTGGCCTATGAGGTGGCCAGCCGGGGAATCACTGTCAATGCGGTGGCGCCGGGCTTTATCACCACGGCGATGACCGACAAGCTGACGGACGATCAGAAATCCGGCCTGTTGGCGCAGGTACCCGCCGGGCGCATGGGTTCGCCCGAGGAAATCGCGGCTGCGGTCCTGTATCTCGCCAGTCCCGAGGCCGCTTATGTGACCGGTTCCACCTTGCATGTGAATGGCGGTATGGCCATGTTGTGAGCGGCGCTGAGGCCGGACGCGAAAGCGTTTGCCAATGCGCGCGTCTGTGTTATAGGCGGCGCATCCTGAGGAAGGCCGGTCGATGGGGTCGGCCTTCTGCGTTACCCGGGACACCCCGGAACCTGAACCGCCCGGACCGGGCAAAACCAAGCCACCCCGAGCGGGCAAGGGCAGAAATGGGCCAGTGGCCCCGTAGGAATGAGGAACTGACATGAGCGACGTCGCAGATCGCGTTAAGAAGATCGTTGTGGAGCACCTGGGTGTCGAAGAAGACAAAGTGACCGAGAACGCCTCGTTCATTGACGACCTGGGCGCCGACAGCCTCGACACCGTCGAGCTGGTCATGGCCTTCGAAGAAGAGTTCGGCATCGAGATCCCGGACGACGCGGCCGAAACCATCCAGACCTTCGGCGACGCCGTCAAGTTCATCAGCGAAGCCTCCTGAGCATTCGCTGAGACCTGAAAGGTCAAACAGGCGCCTTCCCGCCGGGAGGCGCCTTTTTTCGTGCGTGCCCCCGAATCCGGTTGCCAGAATCCCCGCGGCTTTGCACCTTGGGGTTGAGGCAGAGACAGGACGGGCGCCAAATGATCCGATCCATTCCTATTTTGAACACAGGCAGATTGCGTCTGGCCGGGATGCGGTACGAGGATTTCGACCGCTATGCCGAGATCTGGGCGGATCCGCAGGTGGTGCGCCACATCGGCGGCCAGCCCCGCAGTCGGGGGGATTGCTGGGACGCGTTCCTGCGCAACGAAGGCCATTGGCACATGACCGGTTTCGGTCAGTGGGGCGTCGTGATGCAGAAAACCCGCCGATTGGTGGGGCAGGCCGGTTTTTTCTACAAGAGCCGCGACATGGGTCCCGATTTCGACGCCTATCCCGAGGCGGGCTGGGTGCTGGCCCCCGAGGCGCAAGGGCAGGGCCTGGGGCGCGAGGCTGTCGCGGCGGCGCATGACTGGTTCGACCGGGTGATTCCCGGCCGTCTGGTGGCGATGATCGCGCCCGACAACGCGCCCTCACTGGGGCTGGCGCAGTCGCTGGGATACCGCCCGATGCGCGAGGCCGAATTCGGTGGCCGCCCGGTCACGCTGCTCCGCCGCGATGGCCCGCCCGCGCGCCGGTGACGCAATCGGGATCCGACACTCCGCTTTCAGGTCAGTGTGGCGGAGCGCATCCTGCGATAGAGTCATCTGGACATGTTTCAGCGGAGGAGCGGCCATGATCATCTACCCGACGATGGAATTGCAGAACGGACGGTGCGTGACCCTGGAAAGGGGGCGGCTGGATGCGCCCATGCTTTGGCATGTGGACCCGTTTGAAACGGTTTCCGGCTGGGCATCCGCCGGTGCCGAATGGATGCACCTGACCGATCTGGACGCGGTCGAGGGCGGTGACGGCAATGCGGAACTGGTCGAGCAGATCATCCGCAAGGCCGAGATCCCGGTGCAACTGGCGGGCGGCATGCGCTCGCGCGAGCGGATCGAGCATTGGATCGACAAGGGCGCCGGGCGCATTGTCGTGGGCACACTTGCGGCGCGCGACCCCGCGCTGGTCAAGGAACTGGCCAAGCGGCACCCTGACCAGATCGTGCTGAGCGTCGATGTCTGGCAGGGCTATGTGATGACCGATGGCTGGCGTAGCCAGAGCGCCTATACGCCCGAGGCGTTTATCGACGCGTTCAGCGACACGCCGTTTGCCGCAATCGTGGTCACCGATATCGACAGCGACGTCGAAGAGGTCGAGGCCAAGCTGGGGCTGATCTCGGGCCTGGCCACCCATGCGCGTACCCCGATCATCGCCAGCGGCGTCGTGCGCGCCGCCGACGATATCTCGCGGCTGGCCTATATGCCCAATATCGCAGGCGCGCTGGTGGGGCGGGCGCTGTTCCGCAAGACCCTGTCTTTGGACGAGGCGCTGAAACTGGCTGCCGGCGCGCATGAGCGGGTCGCGCAGTTCCAGTAAGGCAGTTTCAAGAGGTCCGGGCGGCCCATCGGGATATCGAGAGCGGCAGGCAAGGCTCCGCCGGCCTTGCCTGCACCCTTGCTCTTGCCCATATGGGGCCGGGCAGGGTAAGAGCGGTTCTCGAACACCAAGAAGGCAAGAGGCAATTCATGCGCAGAGTCGTTGTAACCGGACTGGGACTGATCACTCCTTTGGCCAGCGGGGTCGAGGAAACATGGTCCCGCCTGCTCGAGGGGCATTCGGGTGCCGGGCCCATTACGCGGTTCGATGCGGTGGCATCGGGCGTCACCACGACCTATGCCTGCGAGGTCCCGCGCGGCGATGGCAGCGATGGCACCTTCAACCCCGATGACTGGATGCCGCCGAAAGAGCAGCGCAAGATCGAGGATTTCATCCTTTATTCCATCGCGGCCGCCGAGATGGCCTGCAAGGACGCGAACTGGCTGCCCGAGGACGAAGAGGACCGGCTGCGCACCGGCGTTCTGATCGGGTCGGGGATCGGCGGGTTGGGGTCGATTGCCGATACCGCCAACCTGATCAAGGAGAAGGGCCCCCGCCGGGTGTCGCCCTTCTTTATCCCCGGCGCGCTGATCAACCTCGCCTCGGGCCAGGTGTCGATCCGTCACGGGTTCAAGGGGCCCAATCATTCGGTGGTGACCGCCTGTTCGACCGGCGCGCATGCCATTGGCGATGCCAGCCGGATCATCCGGGCCGGTGACGCAGATGTGATGATCGCCGGCGGTGGCGAGGCCTGTATCTGTGAGATCGGCATTGCCGGGTTCAACGCCTGCAAGGCGCTGTCGACCAAATATGCCGACAACCCCAAGGCCGCCAGCCGCCCCTATGACATTGATCGCGACGGGTTCGTGATGGGTGAGGGCGCCGGCATCGTGGTGCTGGAGGATTACGAGCACGCCAAGGCGCGCGGTGCCAAGATCTATGCCGAGGTGCTGGGTTATGGCATGTCGGGCGATGCCTATCACATCACCGCGCCCTCCGAGACGGGCGACGGCGCCGAACGCTCGATGCGCGCCGCATTGCGCAGTGCCGGGCTGGAGCCGTCGGATCTGGATTACATCAACGCGCATGGCACCTCGACCATGGCCGACACGATCGAGCTGGGCGCGGTGGAGCGGCTGTTGGGCAACCATGCGGCCAATGTCACCATGTCCTCGACCAAATCGGCCACCGGGCACCTCTTGGGCGCCGCTGGTGCGATCGAGGCGATCTTTTCGATCCTGGCGATCCGTGATCAGGTGGCGCCGCCCACCATCAACCTGGACAATCCGGCGGTGGATACCCCGGTTGATCTGGCGCCCAATGCCAAGCGGGCGCGCAAGATCGACGTGGCGCTGTCGAACTCCTTTGGCTTTGGTGGCACCAATGCGAGCGTGATCTTCGGAAAGGTCGACTGATGTGGCGGGCTCTTGCCTCGAACATGCTGACCGTTCTGGCGGTTGGCCTGTTCCTGCTGGCCGGTGTGATCCTGTGGGGCAAGTCGCAATATACCGCGCAGGGCCCGCTGGAAGAGGCGATCTGTCTTCAGGTCAAGAGCGGGTCGAACATGACCCGCGTCAGCCGCGATCTTGAGGCCTCGGGCGCGGTCAACAGTGGCGCCATGTTCCGTATCAGTGCGCGCTACTCCGAAAAGGCGACACAGCTGAAGGCGGGCAGCTATCTGGTCAAGGAAGGCGCCTCGATGGAGGAGATCATCGACCAGATCACCCGTGGCGGCGCCAGCAGCTGTGGCACCGAGATCGTCTATCGTATCGGTGTCAATCGCCTGCTGCTGGAAGTGCGCGAACTGGACCCGGCGACAGAGCAATTCGTGGAACTGGTCGAGTTCGACCCCAGCGAGGGCGAGGCGCCTGCGGTCTATGCCGAGAAACGCGCCGAGCGCGACACCCGGTACCGGCTGGCCATGGCCGAGGGGGTGACCAGTTGGCAGGTGGTCGAGGGGCTGAAGGCCTGGGACGTGCTGGCGGGTGAGGTGGACGAACTGCCGCGCGAGGGGCTGCTGGCCCCAGACAGCTATGACGTGACGGTGGGGATGGAGCGCGCCGCGCTGCTGGCCCAGATGCAGGAGAAGCAGGAACTGCGGATCAATGCCGCCTGGGAGGCGCGCGTCGAGGGCCTGCCGCTGCAAAGCCGCGAGGAGATGCTGATCCTGGCCTCGATCATCGAAAAGGAAACCGGCGTGCCCGAAGAGCGCCGCCAGGTGGCCAGCGTGTTTGTCAACCGCCTGAACCGGGGCATGCGCCTGCAGACGGACCCGACCGTGATCTATGGCATCACCAAGGGTAGAGGGGTGCTGGGCCGGGGGTTGCGTCAAAGCGAGCTTCGAGGTGTAACGCCCTGGAATACTTATGTGATCGAAGGATTGCCGCCGACACCGATTGCCAATCCCGGACTGGCCAGCCTGGAGGCTGCGGTCAACCCCGACACCACCGACTATGTCTTTTTCGTTGCCGATGGCAGTGGTGGCCACGCCTTTGCCGAGACGTTGGAAGAGCATAACCGCAACGTCGCCAAATGGCGCGAGATCGAGGCCCAGCAACAGGGCAATTGACCACCGCGCCCGGGCCCACAGGTCCGGGCGTTTGGTTCTTGTGATTGGGTGTGGAGCAGGGCGCTCAGAGCCACCAGGCGTCGATGGTGGCGATATCCTCGTCCGACCACCCGAAATGATGCGCGAATTCATGCACCACCACATGGGCAATCAGTATGTCCAGTGCGATATCGCCGCGTGCGCGCCACTCGTCCAGGATCGGTTCCCGGAACAGCCAGACCGTATCTGGAGGAGCAGCGAAATCGCCAACCGATTTCTCGGTCATGGGAATACCCTCGTAGAGGCCGGTCAATTCAAGCGGATCGTCCATGCCAAGCGCATCGAGCATGTCGGCATCCGGCCAGTCCGCCACCCGTAGCAGCACCGCCTGCGCATGGCTGCGAAAGGCCAGTGGCATCGTGTCGACTGTCTGGAGGGCGACGGTTTCGAAATGGTCAAGATCGGTGCGCATGTCCGTGATATGGCGGTGGTTGTGGTGGGTGAAAACCCCATTTCGGGTCCGGTCTCGGCCCGGATAAGGTTTTGTTAACAATTCCAGTGCGTTGCCTGTTGCGCTGTTGCGCGAAGGCCTTGACTCAGCGCACGGTTTCGTGTATAGGTTGTGTCATGCTAGAAGAGATGCGCGAACGGCCCCGGGGGTGACCCCGGTGGCCGTTTTTTCGTCTCTCTCGTGCGGAGATCACTCTCGCATGAGGTCACGAGCACACATGACTTTGATTACCCCGGAGGAGCGGATTTCCCGGACGGCTGAACTGCTTCAGTCGTTGGAAAATTCCATTCGCGATCTGCGCAATGCGGCGGAAGACCTGCAGAAACGGATCCGAGCCGGGGAGGATGGTGATCTTGCCGGATATGGCAAGCAGATGGGTCAGGCGGCCAGCCTGATCCGCGAATGTCAGAAAGTGGAGGCCAGTTTTGCCGAACAAGTCCGACGAGAAGCAGGCATTGCCCAGGGCGGATATGCCCTGGACCTTGACCGCGCCCGATCTGAGATCGGGTGCCGCCTTGCTCGCCTGCGCAAGTGTTGCCGAGAGGGAGCGGTTTCTGAGTGAAATCGGGGAGGGAGGGCTATGCGCCCTCCCTTTTCTGTTCGAGTTCTGGGCATTGCCGCATCAATTGCCGCCCGAGGGCGATTGGCGGGCCTGGGTGATCCTGGGCGGTCGCGGCGCGGGCAAGACCCGCGCAGGCGCCGAATGGGTGCGCGCCCGGGTCGAGGGGTCGCGACCGCTGGATGCGGGGCGCGCGCGGCGGGTGGCACTGGTGGGCGAGACCTTTGACCAGGTGCGCGATGTGATGGTGTTTGGCGACAGCGGCATCCTGGCCTGTTCGCCGCCCGACCGCCGCCCCAGTTGGAAGGCCAGCGAACGCAAGCTGATCTGGCCCAACGGTGCCGAGGCGCAGGCTTTTTCTGCTCAGGACCCTGAGGGGCTGCGCGGGCCGCAATTCGACGCGGCCTGGGTGGATGAGCTGGCCAAGTGGAAAAAGGCGGGCGAGACCTGGGACATGCTGCAATTCGCGCTGCGGTTGGGGGAACGGCCACAGGTTTGCGTGACCACAACGCCGCGCAATGTGAAGCCGCTGAAGGATCTGCTGGCCGCGCCCAGCACGGTGCAGACCCATGCGCCGACCGAGGCGAACCGGGCCAATCTGGCCGAGAGCTTTCTGGAGGAGGTGCGGGCGCGCTATGCGGGCACGCGGCTGGGGCGTCAGGAGCTGGATGGGGTGTTGCTGGCCGATGCCGAGGGGGCGCTGTGGACGGCCGAGATGCTGGACCGGGCGCGCTCCTCGACTGTGCCCGAACTCGATCGGGTGGTGGTGGCGCTGGACCCGTCGGTCAGCGGCGGTGCCAGTGGCGATGCCTGCGGTATCGTGGTTGTGGGCGCCCAGATGCAGGGGCCGCCGCAGGATTGGCGCGCCTGGGTATTGGCGGACCGCACGGTGCAGGGCGCCGGGCCGACCACCTGGGCCAAGGCGGCAATTGCCGCGATGGATACGTTCGGCGCCGAACGGCTGGTGGCCGAGGTCAATCAGGGCGGCCAGCTGGTCGAGGAGGTGCTGCGCCAGGTGGATCCGCTGGTGCCCTTCAAAGCGGTGCACGCGGCGCGGGGCAAGGTGGCGCGGGCCGAGCCGGTGGCGGCGCTATATGAACAGGAGCGGGTGCGCCATGTGGCGGGGCTGACCGCGCTGGAAGAGCAGATGGGCCAGATGACCGCGCGCGGCTACGAGGGGCAGGGATCGCCCGACCGGGTGGACGCGCTGGTCTGGGCGCTGCACGAGCTGATGATCGCCCCTGCGGCGGCCTACAGGCGCCCGCGGGTGCGGGTGCTGTGAGCGGCGCGGGCCGTTGCACTAGCTGCGAACGGTCTGTTTCCGGGTCCTGAACAATCTTCGCCGATAACTCTCATCAACAAGGCCGCAGCGCATCCGGCGCCGGGCGAGAAGATAGGAGCATTGCCATGATCTTTGATTTCCTGCGTCGTGGGGCCGGAGCGGAAGCGCCCGAGGCCAAGGCCAGCGCGGCGGGGCCGGTGGTGGCCTGGCATAATGCGGGCCGGGTCGCCTGGAGCCCGCGCGACACCGCCTCGCTGACGCGGACGGGGTTTGCGGGCAATCCGGTGGGGTTCCGCTCGGTGAAGCTGATTTCCGAGGCGGCGGCGGCGTTGCCGCTGGTGTTGCAGGACCGGATGCAGCGCTATGAGACGCACCCGATGCTGAGCCTGATCCGACGCCCCAATGGCGCGCAGGGCCGGGCCGAGCTGATGGAGGCGCTGTTCGGGCAACTGCTGTTGTCGGGGGATGCCTATGTCGAGGCGGTGCGTGGCGCTGATGACCTGCCGGTCGAGCTGCATGTGCTGCGCTCGGACCGGATGCGGGTGGTGCCCGGTGCCGATGGCTGGCCGGTAGCCTATGAATACAAGGTGGGCGGCAAGTCGCATCGCTTTGACGCGGCGGGTATCTGCCATATCAAGTCTTTCCACCCGCAGGACGATCACTACGGCTTTTCGCCGATGCAGGCGGCGGCGATGGCGGTGGATGTGCATAACGCGGCCTCGCGCTGGTCGAAATCGCTCTTGGACAACGCGGCACGGCCCTCGGGCGCGCTGGTCTGGACCGGCAGCGACGGGCAGGGCGTGATGGCCGAGGATCAGTTCCGCCGACTGTCCGACGAGATCGAGGCGAATTTCCAGGGTGCGCGCAATGCCGGCCGGCCAATGGTGCTGGAAGGCGGGCTGGACTGGAAGCCGATGGGTTTCTCGCCCTCGGACATGGAGTTTCAGAAGACCAAGGAAGCCGCCGCCCGCGAGATCGCGCTGGCCTTTGGCGTGCCGCCGATGCTGCTGGGCATCCAGGGCGACGCGACCTATTCGAACTATCAGGAGGCCAATCGGGCGTTCTACCGCCTGACGGTTCTGCCCCTGGTGACGCGGGTGGCGGCGAACCTGTCGGACTGGCTGTCGGGCCTGTCGGGCGAGGAGGTGCTGCTGAAGCCCGACTTGGACCAGGTACCGGCGCTGGCAGCCGAGCGCGATGCGCAATGGGCGCGCGTCAGCCGCGCCGATTTCCTGACCGGGGCAGAAAAGCGGATGCTGCTGGGCCTGCCGGCGCTGGCGGAGGACGCCCATGGCTGAGGGGTCGGGCTATGCGCCCTTTGACTGTGCGCCGGGGCTGCGGCTGGAAGCGCATGAGCGGGTGGCCGCGTTGCAACACGAGCATCTGTGCCGCAGGCTGGACCAGCTGGACGAGGCGATCGAGCGGATGGAACGGCGGCTGTGGCTGACGGTCTACGGTGTCGCAGGCGCGATCCTGGCCCAGGTCTTTCAATCCTTCCTGGTGATTTCTCCCTGAGATGGCAACGATTTACGAGGAGTGCTTCATGGAAATGGACACCGGACTTGAACATAAATTCGCCCGCTTCGGCGATGGTCTGACGGTCAGCGAGGATGCGGTGATCGAGGGTTATGCCAGCCTTTTTGGCCAGACCGATCAGGGCGGCGACAATGTGCAGGCGGGGGCCTATGCGGCTTCGCTCAAGGCGCTGAACGCAGCCGGGCAGCGGGTCAAGATGCTGTGGCAGCACGACCCGGCCCAGCCGATCGGGGTCTGGGATGAGGTGCGCGAGGATGCACGCGGTCTGTGGGTCAAGGGTCGGTTGCTGGAGAGCACCCAGAAAGGGCGCGAGGCGGCGGCCCTGATCCGCGCGGGGGCCATCGACGGTCTGTCGATCGGCTATCGCACCCGTCGGGCCAGCAAGAATGACAAGGGCCAGCGGCTCTTGACCGAACTGGAGCTGTGGGAAGTGTCGCTGGTGACCTTTCCCATGCTGCCCAGTGCCCGGGTCGCGGCCAAGGGGGCATCCCCCGAGGTCGAACAGGCCTGGCGCAGCATTGCCGAGCTGTTCGACAGCGCCCGGCAGGAACTGGCGCGAAGGTAAGCGCGCCGCAAACCACCCGAAAGGACGTGCCGATGAGCAAGACCGAGATCCCGGCCTTGGCCGGAGAGGGTGTGCCCCTGGTTCAGGAGGTGAAGCAGGCGATGACTGGCTTCGTGAATGAATTCAAGGGTTTTCGCACCGAAGTTGAAACCAAACTGCAACAGACAGAAGAGCGTATGACCATGCTGGATCGTAAATCACTCACCGCGGCGCGTCCGCATCTGGCCGCCGCCGTCGAGGACGGCGCCCCGCATCAGAAGGCGTTCGACGCCTATCTGCGCTCGGGCGATGACGATGCGCTGCGGGGGCTGACCCTGGAAGGCAAGGCGATGTCGACCGCGATCAACAGCGATGGCGGCTATCTGGTCGACCCGCAGACCGCCGAGCGTATCAAGGCGGTGCTGCATTCGACGGCCTCGATCCGCTCGATCGCCTCGGTGGTGCATGTGGAGGCGAACTCGTTCGACGTGCTGATCGACCACACCGATATCGGTGCCGGCTGGGCGGATGAGACCGCTGCGGCCAGCGAGACCGGGACGCCGTCGATCGACCGTATTTCGATCCCGCTGCACGAGCTGAGCGCTCTGCCCAAGGCAAGCCAGCGCCTGCTGGATGACAGCGCCTTTGACATCGAGGGCTGGCTGGCCGACCGCATCGCCAACAAGTTCGCCCGCGCCGAAGCGCAGAGCTTTATCAACGGGGACGGGGTGAACAAGCCGCGCGGTTTCCTGAACCATGCCGCTGTCGACAATGACAGCTGGACCTGGGGCAATATCGGCTATGTCGCCTCGGGTGTGGCCGCTGGTGTGGACGCCGACGATATCGTCGATCTGGTCTATGCGCTGGGGGCGCAGTACCGGGCCAACGGTGCCTTTGTGATGAACTCGAAAACCGCGGGCACCATCCGCAAGCTGAAGGATGCCGATGGCCGTTTCCTGTGGTCGGATGGTCTGGCGGCGGGAGAGCCCGCGCGGCTGATGGGCTATCCGGTGGTGATCGCCGAGGACATGCCCGACCCGGCAACCGACAGCTATTCCATCGCGTTCGGCGATTTCAACGCGGGCTATACCGTGGCCGAGCGCCCGGATCTGCGCGTGCTGCGCGACCCGTTCAGCGCCAAGCCGCATGTGCTGTTCTACGCGACCAAGCGTGTGGGCGGCGATGTGAGCGACTTTGCCGCGATCAAGCTGCTGAAATTCGGCGTCGCCTGAGCGTAGCCGGATCCGGGGCCGGCTGACTGGCCCCGGGTGCGGGCGCGCGCCGGTATCCCTGGCGTTGTCTAGCTGCTCCCCTCCGTCCGAGCAACGCGAGGCGGCGCGGGCCCGCATGACCTGAGACGAACGGCCCGGAGGGGCCCGAGCTTGCGGAGTGAATTGATGATGTTGATCGAAGAGACCGCCGTTGCGGATGCCGCGCTGCCGGTGGCACAGTTCAAGGCGCATTTGCGGCTGGGCACCGGGTTTGCAGAGGATGACGTGCAGGACGAGGTGTTGCGCAGTTTCCTGCGGGCCGCCATTGCCGCGATCGAGGCGCGAACGGGCAAGATACTGATCTCGCGTCAGTTTTCCTGGACGGTCTACAACTGGCGTGATGCCACGGGGGAAGTGTTGCCGGTGGTGCCGGTGCAGACGGTTACCTCGGTGACGCTGCGCGATGCGGGCGGGCAGGACACGGTGCTGGACCCGGCCGCCTATCGGTTGGAGCGTGACAGCCAGCGGCCGCGGTTGCGCCCGGCGGGGGCGCTGCTGCCGACCGTGGCCACCGGTGGCGCGGCGATTGTCGCGCTGGTGGCGGGGATGGCCGCCGATTGGGGCGGGCTGCCGGCCGATCTGGGGCAGGCGGTGCTGCTGTTGGCGGCGCATTATTACGAATACCGGCACGAGACCGCGCTGGGTGATGGCTGCATGCCCTTTGGCGTCACCAGCCTGATTCAGCGCTATCGCACCGTTCGCTTTGGCTCGGGGGTGGTGCAATGAAGGCGCCGCATCTGAACCGACGCCTGGTGCTGGAGACACCCGCGCGGGTCGCCGACGGCGCGGGCGGTTATGCCGAGAGCTGGACGGCCCTTGGCACGGTCTGGGCCGATGTCACCGCGCGCAGCGGGGCCGAGCGGTTCGAGGCGGGCGCGTCCCGCTCGCGGGTGAGCTATCGGATCACGCTGCGGGCGGCGCCCGAAGGGTCGTCGATGCGGCCCGCGCCCGAACAGCGGTTCATCGATGGCGCCCGCGTTTTCGTGATCCGGGCGGTGGCCGAGCATGACCCGGCCGGGCGGTTTCTGACCTGTTTTGCAGATGAGGAGGTAGCGGCATGAGCTATGGCGTGGCGGCGGCGTTGCAGGCGGCGGTCTATCAGCACCTGCTGGCTGATGCCGGGGTGGCGGCCCTGGTGGGGACGGACATTTACGATGCGCTGCCATCGGGCACGCTGCCGCAGACCTATGTGCTGCTGGGGCCTGAAGAGGTGCGCGACGCCTCGGATCAGAGCGGCGAGGGGGCCGAGCACCGGTTCACCGTCTCGGTGATCTCGGAGGCGGCCGGTTTCGCGGGCGCCAAGACGCTGGCGGGCGCGGTCAGCGATGCACTGGACGATGCGGCGCTGAACCTGGCGCGCGGGCGTCTGGTGGGGCTGTGGTTCGACCGGGCCTCGGCCCGGCGGACCGGGACGGGGGGCGCGGTCCGGCAGATCGACCTGCGGTTTCGCGCCCGCGTCGAAGACAATTGATCAACCTGAACGTGGAGTAACATCATGGGTGCCCAGAACGGCAAGGACCTGCTGGTCAAAGTGGACATGAACGGCACGGGCCTGTTCGAAACCATCGCGGGGCTGCGTGCCACCCGCGTAAGCTTTAACGCCGAGAGCGTGGATGTCACCAGCCTGGAGAGCCAGGGGGGGTGGCGCGAACTCTTGTCGGGGGCGGGGGTCAAATCGGCCTCGATCTCGGGCTCGGGCGTGTTCAAGGATGCGGGCACCGACGAGCGGGCGCGGCAACTGTTCTTTGACGGCGAGACGCCCGATTTCCAGGTGATCATCCCCGATTTCGGCATTGTCGAGGGGCCGTTCCAGGTGACCGGCATCGACTATGCGGGCAGTCATAATGGCGAGGCGACCTATGAGGTGAGCCTGGCCAGCGCCGGTGCGCTTGCCTTTACCGCGATCTGATCATGGCCAATCCGTGGACGGGAGAGGTGGCCCTGGTCATCGATGGTGAGCAACGGGTGCTGAAGCTGACGCTGGGCGCGTTGGCCGAGCTTGAGGCTGATCTGGAGAGCGGCTCGCTGGTGGAACTGGTGCAGCGGTTCGAGGGGGGAGCGTTTTCCAGCCGCGACGTTCTGGCGCTGGTGGTTGCTGGGCTCAGGGGCGGGGGCGCGGATGTGACCCGCGCCCAGCTTCTGCGGGCCGAGATCGCCGGTGGGCCGCTGGCAGCGGCGCGGGCGGCGGCGGAGTTGCTGGCGCGTGCCTTCATGCTGCCGGGGGAAACATGAACGGGTTCGACTGGCCCGCGCTGATGCGGGCCGGAATGTTGGGGCTACGGCTGACGCCCGAGGCGTTCTGGCGCCTGACCCCGGCCGAGTTGCGGCTGATGCTGGGGCAGGGTGCCGGGACCGCGCCGATGGGCCGCGCCGGACTGGATGCGCTGCTGGCGGCCTGGCCGGACCAGACACAAGGAGAGGATCATGGCGGAGACTGACGGGTTTTCGGAACTGGAAGCCACAGGCGAAAGCCTGGGCGATACGCTGGGCGATGCCGCTGTCATGGCCGCGGGCTTTGATGCCGAGCTGCGCCGGGTGCGCAGCGCGCTGGCGGCCACGGGGCAGGATGTGCAGACGCTGGAGCGGGGCCTGTCCAAGGGGCTGCGCCGCGCCTTCGATGGCGTCGTGCTGGACGGCATGAAACTGTCTGACGCGCTGGAAACGGTGGCCCGGTCGATGATTCAGACCACCTATTCGGCGGCGATCAAGCCGGTGACCGATCATTTCGGCGGGTTGATCGCGGATGGTGTGGGTTCGCTGTTCGAAGGACTGTTGCCCTTTGCCAAGGGCGGCTCGTTCAGCCAGGGCCGGGTGATGCCCTTTGCCAGCGGCGGCGTGGTCAGCGGACCGGTGGCCTTTCCGATGCGCGGCGGCATGGGATTGATGGGTGAGGCGGGGCCGGAGGCGATCATGCCCTTGGCGCGGGGCGCCGATGGCAAGCTGGGCGTGCGCAACAGCGGCGGTGGCCGCGCAGTGAACGTGGTGATGAACATCACCACCCCCGATGTGCAGGGCTTCCGTCGCAGCCAGGGCCAGATCGCCGCTCAGATGGGCCGCGCGCTGGGTCGTGGCAATCGCAATCGGTAACAAGGGGAGCGGATCATGAACTTCCACGAGGTGAGATTTCCAGCCAATCTGAGCTTTGGCTCGATCGGGGGGCCTGAGCGGCGCACCGACATCGTGACGCTGGTGAACGGGTTCGAGGAGCGCAACTCTCCCTGGGCGCACGCGCGCCGGCGTTATGACGCGGGGGTGGGCATGCGCTCGCTGGACGATATCGAGACGCTGATCGCGTTCTTCGAGGCGCGCCAGGGGCAGGTTTACGGGTTTCGGTGGAAGGACTGGTCCGACTTCAAGTCGAGCCGCGCCTCGGCCGAGCCGCGCTATGACGATCAGGTGATCGCAGTGGGTGACGGGGTCGAGACCGCCTTTCCTCTGGTCAAGACATATCGGTCCGGCACCGTCAGCTATGCGCGACCGATCAGCAAACCGGTACTGGGTACGGTCCGGATCGGTCTGGATCAGGATGAGATGAAAGAAGCCGTGGATTACGAGGTGGACGTGACCACAGGTCTTGTGCGTTTCGAGGCGCCGCCTCCGGTCGGTGTGCAGATCACTGCCGGTTTTGAGTTCGACGTGCCGGTGCGCTTCGACACCGACCGGATCCAGACCAGCGTGGCCAGTTTCCGCGCGGGTGACGTGCCCAATGTGCCGGTGGTCGAGGTGCGTGTGTGATGGGCGGGCCGAGCGAAGCGATGCAGGCGCATCTGGCCAGCGGGGTGACCACGCTGTGCCGGTGCTGGGCCATTTTGCGCAAGGACGGGGTGCGGTTCGGCTTTACCGATCATGATTGCATGCTGACGTTTGACGGGTTCACCTTCAAGGCCGATAGCGGTCTGACGGCGGCGGCGCTGGAGCAGAGCACCGGCCTGTCGGTGGACAATTCCGAGGCGCTGGGCGCGCTCAGCGACGCAGCGGTGCGCGAGGAGGATATCGAGGCGGGCCGGTTCGATGGCGCCGAGGTACTGTCCTGGCTGGTCAACTGGACCGAGCCGGAACAGCGCTGGTTGCAGTTTCGCGGCTCGATCGGCGAGTTGCGGCGGGGCGGCGGTGCGTTTCAGGCAGAGTTGCGCGGGTTGACCGATGCGCTGAACCAGCCGTTGGGCCGGGTGTTTCAGAAACCCTGCACGGCGGTTCTGGGCGATGGCGCCTGCCGGTTCGACCTGGATCAGCCCGGATACCGGGCAGAGGTCACGGTGGAAGAGGTCGACGAGGGTCGGGTGTTTCGCTGGGCCGATCTGTCCGGGTTTGAGCCGGGGTGGTTCCAGCGGGGGCGGCTGGATGTGACCGGTGGCGCGGCGGCGGGTCTGTGGGCGCTGATCAAGTCGGACAAGGTGACAGCGGCGGGTCGCGAGATCGAGCTGTGGGAGCCGATCCGGGCCGTGCTGCGCCCGGGCGACGGGCTGCGGTTGACGGCGGGCTGCGACAAGCGAATGGAAACCTGCCGCCTGAAGTTCAACAACCTGCTGAATTTTCAGGGCTTCCCAGATTTGCCGCGCGAGGATTGGGTCATGGCCAGCCCCAAGCGGACCGGGGCCAATAGTGGCGGGAGCTTGAGATGACCGGGCGTGGCTGTGACGCGGTTGCCATTGCCCGCAAGTGGCTTGGCACGCCCTATCGGCATCAGGCTTCGACCCTGGGGGCGGGCAGTGATTGCCTGGGTCTGATCCGGGGTATCTGGCGCGGGCTTTATGGGCGTGAGCCTGAATCTGTGCCGGCCTATTCGATGGACTGGTCCGAACCTCAGGGCGAGGAACGCCTGTGGCAGGCCGCGCGTCGGCATCTGATCGAAACCGCGCCCGGGCCTGTGGTGCCCGGAGAAGTGCTGTTGTTCCGGATGCGTGGCGGCAGCGTCGCCAAACATCTGGGAATTGTGTCCGAGACGGGAGCCTGCCCCCGGTTCATCCACGCCTATTCCGGGCATGGCGTGGTCGAGAGCCCCCTGAGCGCGCCGTGGCTGCGGCGTGTGGTGTCCCGGTTCGAATTTCCTCAGGAGGTGAGTTGATGGCGACGATACTTCTTTCCGCCGCCGGTGCGGCGATTGGCGGCTCGGTCGGCGGCACCGTTGCGGGGCTGTCTTCGGCGGTGCTGGGACGGGCCGTGGGTGCGACCGTGGGCCGGGTTCTGGATCAACGGTTGCTGGGCTCGGGCGCCGAAGCGGTGGAAACCGGTAAGGTCGACCGCTTCCGGCTAACCAATTCGGGCGAGGGGCATGCCGTCGCGCAGGTCTATGGCCGGATGCGGGTGGGTGGTCAGGTGATCTGGGCCTCGGATTTTTCCGAGACCACGACGACGAGTGGCGGTGGCAAGGGCTCGCGCCCGCAGCCGAGGACAACGCAGTACAGCTATTCAGTGTCGCTGGCGGTTGCGCTTTGTGAGGGCGAGATTGCCGGTGTGCGCCGGGTCTGGGCGGACGGGGACGAGATCGCGCCGGACGAATTGAACATGCGCGTCTATCGCGGCACCGCGGATCAGCTGCCCGATCCGGTGATGGAGGCGGTCGAGGGCGCGGGTCTGGTACCTGCCTATCGCGGGACCGCCTATGTGGTGTTTGAGAATCTGGATCTGGACCGGTTCGGCAACCGGGTGCCGCAGTTCTCGTTCGAGGTGGTTCGGGGCGACCAGCCCGATGCCGATCCTGCCGAGCTGGGGCTGGCGGGGCTGGTCAAGGGCGTGGCGCTGATTCCGGGAACCGGGGAATATGCGCTGGCCACCACCCAGGTGAACTATTCCAACGGGCCGGGCAGTTTCTGGGCGGCGAACAGCAACTCTCCGTCCGGGCAGACCGATTTCCTGACCTCGCTGGAGGTGCTGGGCGAGGAATTGCCCGAAGTGGGCGCGGCCTCGCTGGTGGTGTCGTGGTTCGGTGGCGATCTGCGCTGTGGCAATTGCGAGATCCGGCCCAAGGTCGAGCGCAAGAAAATCGACGGCAGCAACATGCCCTGGCGGGTTTCGGGCCTGAGCCGGACCACGGTGGATGAGATTGCCCGGATCGAAGACCGTCCGATCTACGGTGGTACGCCGGCCGACGCGGCGGTGGTCGAGGCGATCCGGCACATGAACGAGACCGGGCAAAGGGTGATGTTCTATCCGTTCATCCTGATGGATCAGTTGGCGGGCAACACGCTGATCAATCCCTGGACTGGTGAGGAGGGGCAGCCGCATCTGCCCTGGCGGGGGCGGATCACGCTGAGCCTTGCGCCGACCCAGCCTGGCACGCCCGACGGCACCGCGGCAGCGGATGTCGAGGTGGCGGCGTTCTTTGGAACGGCCTCGGCTGCGGATTTCGTGATCGGTGAAGGGGTGGTGACCTATACCGGCCCCGAGGATTGGGGCCTGCGCCGGTTCATCCTGCACTATGCGGCGCTGTGCAAGGCGGCGGGCGGGGTGTCGTCCTTTTGCATCGGTTCCGAGATGCGCGGCCTGACCCAGATCCGGGGCGCCGCCGGGTTTCCTGCCGTTCAGGCCTTGCGCGCTCTGGCGGCAGAGGTACGGACCATTCTGGGGCCGGAAACCAAGCTGGGCTATGCCGCGGACTGGAGCGAGTATTTCGGCTATCAGCCGCAGGATGGCAGCGGGGATCGCTATTTCCATCTCGATCCGCTGTGGGCCGATCCCGAGATCGACTTTGTCGGTATCGACAACTACATGCCGCTGTCGGATTGGCGCGATGGCGAAGACCATGCCGATGCCCAAGCCGGAACCCGGCATATCTATGAGCAGGACTATCTGCGCGGAAATGTCGAGGGCGGTGAGGGCTATGACTGGTACTACCATTCGCCCGAGGCGGAGGCGGCGCAGATCCGTACGCCGATCACGGATGATGCCCATGGCGAGGCCTGGGTTTGGCGGTACAAGGATATCCGCAACTGGTGGGCCAACCCTCATCACGAGCGGATCGGGGGAAGTCGGCAGGCGCTGCCCACCGATTGGGTGCCGCAATCGAAACCGATCTGGTTTACCGAGCTTGGCTGCGCGGCTGTGGACAAGGGCACCAATCAGCCCAACAAGTTCCTCGATCCGAAATCCTCGGAATCGAGCCTGCCGAAATATTCGAACGGCGCGCGCGACGACCTGATGCAGTTGGCCTATCTGAATGCGGTACTGGGGTATTGGAACGAGCCGGGGAACAATCCGGTCTCGGTCGAGTATCAGGCGCCGATGATCGACATGGCCAATGCCTATGTCTGGGCCTGGGATGTGCGGCCCTATCCGGCCTTTCCCAACAATCGCGAACTTTGGGCCGATGGGGCGAATTACGCGCGCGGTCACTGGCTGAACGGGCGGTCCGGCAACCGAACGCTGGCCTCGGTCGTGCGCGAGATTTGTGCCCGTGCCAAGGTGAGCGCGGTGGACCTCGGAGCACTGTGGGGCATCGTGCGGGGCTTTACGGTCGATCAGGTCAGCGATGCCCGATCCGCGCTGCAACCGCTGATGCTGCGATACGGGTTCGATGCGATCGAACGCGATGGCAAGCTGGTCTTTCGCCTGCGCGACGGGGGACGGTCGGTCGAGCTGGACCGCGCTTTGCTGGCCCTACACGAAGAGATTGACGGCGCGCTGGAGCATCGGCGCGAGTCCGATCTGGAGTTGAGTGGACGTGTCAGGCTGCGCTTTGTTCAGGCAGATGCAAACCATGATGTGGTGGCCGAAGAGGTGGTTTTGCCTGATGATGCCACTCATGCGGTGTCATCGAACGAGATGCCGCTGGCGCTGACCCGTGCCGAGGGACGACAGACGGTGGAACGCTGGCTGGCCGAGGCGCGTCTGGGTCGCGATACGATCCGTTTTGCGCTGCCGCCCTCGCGGCTGGCGCTGGGCGCGGGCGACGTGGTGCGCCTGCCCGATGCCGGGGACGAGGTCGGCGGGCTGTATCGTGTGGACCGGGTCGAACAGGCGCATATGCAGTTGATCGAGGCGGTGCGGGTTGAACCGAATATATATCAGACTTCGGACATGGCTGAGGATCGTCCTGTGGCTCAGGAATTTGTGCCCCCGGTTCCGGTGCTGCCCTTGCTGTTGGATTTGCCGCTGATCACCGGGGATGAGGTGCCGCATGCGCCGCATGTGGCGGTCACCGCACAGCCCTGGCCCGGTACGGTCGCGGTCTACTCCTCGGCCAGCGACGAGGCCTATCGTCTGGACGAGATCGTCGCGACCCGGGCGGTGATCGGAGTGACCGAGACGCCGCTGGCCCGCGCGCGCGCGGGCTTGTGGGACCGTGGCGATGCGGTTCAGGTTAAGCTGGTTGCAGGAGAGCTGGAGTCGCGTCCTCTTGAGGCGATCCTGAACGGAGAGAATCTGGCCGCGATCGGCGATGGGTCGACCGACAACTGGGAACTGTTCCAGTTCCGAGAGGCCGAGCTGATCGCGCCCGATACCTATCTGCTGCGCCACCGGCTCAGGGGACAATTGGGAAGCGACGCGTTGATGCCCGACGTGTGGCCCGCAGGCTCTCAATTCGTGCTGGTCGACCCGCGTCTGGTGCAGCTTGACCTTGCCAGCTCGGAACGGCGGATCGCGCGGCATTACCGGATCGGCCCGTCTCGTCGGAGTTATGACGATCCAGCCTATGTGCACCGGGTCGAGGCGTTTGACGGTATCGGGTTGCGGCCCTATGCCCCGGCCCACCTGCGCGCGGTTGAGAACGGCGCCGACATTCAGCTGTCCTGGGTGCGGCGTACCCGGATTGATGGCGACGACTGGGGCCTGCCCGAGGTGCCTTTGGGCGAAGAAAGCGAAAGCTATCTGGTCCGGGTGATAAAGGATGGTGGCGTGCTGCGGGAAGAAACCGTGTCGTCTGCCGCCTGGACCTATGGCGCGGCGGCGCAGGTGGCGGATGCTGTGGCGCGGCCCTTCGACCTGTCGGTGGCGCAGATTTCGGCCCGGTTCGGTCCGGGTCTGTTCCGTAGCTTGACGGTCGAGGGCTGAGCGATGCGCCCGGTTCTGCATGGCGATGTCAGCGTGGCGGCGCGGGCCTTGCTGCACGTTCCCGCCGGTACACGTCGGTCGCTCTGCCGTCGGATGCTGTCCGAGGCGGAGATGGCCGATGCCCATGTCCGTGCGACCGGGCGGCTCCATCCGCTGTTTGGCAATGGTTCTTTGATGTCTGCGGCGCGCAAGCGGGTGTTGGCGGATGAGCCCGGGTTCGACGATCCGGGCTATTGCCGGTGCTTCGAGATCGTGCTGAGCGCGCTGATCGACCGTCAGATCAGCCGCGCGCGCAACTGACGCAAAGCGTGGCGGCGGGATCGAGCGTCAGCCGCCCCTCGGGCAGGTCGTCGCCGCAACCGTCGCAGTAACCGTATTCTCTGGCCGAGATGCGATCGAGCGCCAGCCTTAGACGGCGGGCCTCGACCTCGCGCCTTGCCTGCTGGGCCTTGGCCATGGCCTGATTCTGAAGTGCGTCCATCCGGCTGAGGCGGCCCACCGATTGTTGATCCAACTCGACCACCGCCCGCGCCGATTGCCCCACCGCGCTGCTGTCGCCTAGTTCCTGCAAACGCTCCTGAATCAACGCCCGGAAACGGGTAAGCTGGGTCTCATTCATTTCCGTCACCACGCCCATCACGTATTGAGGTTGGTCAAATCGATCCTAACTGACTAGATTAGTCACAAAGAAGGATGACAGGCCATGATGGAAACGCGCAAGAAACTTGCCCCCGTGGACCCGGTCTGGGACCGGATCACCGCCGAAGCGCAGGACGCTGTGGACAGAGAGCCCCTGATGGGTGGGCTGGTGCATGCCTGTATCCTGCACCACAAGAATCTGGACAGGGCGCTGTCCTATCGCATTTCGGCCAAGCTCTGCTCGAACGAGATGTCGATGATGGTGCTGCGCGAGATTGTGGACGATGCCTATGACAGTGCGCCCGAGCTTGTCGAGGCCGCCCGCGCCGACCTTATGGCGGTCTACGAGCGTGACCCGGCCTGCCACCGGCTGTTGCAGCCGATCCTGTATTTCAAGGGATATCAGGCGATGCAGGCCTATCGCGTGGCGCATTGGCTGTGGACACGCAAGCGCTATGACCTGGCCTATTTCTTCCAGATGCGGGTGTCCGAGATCTTTGGCGTCGACATTCATCCGGCGGCCCGGATCGGCAAGGGGATCATGATCGACCACGCCCATTCCATCGTCATCGGCGAAACTGCGGTGGTAGGGGACAACGTGTCGATGCTGCATTCGGTGACGCTGGGCGGGACCGGCAAGGAAGAAGAGGACCGTCATCCCAAGATAGGCGATGGCGTGCTGATCGGGGCGGGCGCCAAGGTGCTGGGCAATATCAAGGTCGGCCATTGCAGCCGCATCGCTGCCGGTTCGGTGGTGCTGAGCGAGGTGCCGCCCTGCAAGACGGTCGCGGGCATCCCGGCCAAGATCGTCGGAGAGGCGGGCTGTGACCAGCCCTCGATCAACATGGACCAGCGGTTCCCGAACGGGTCGGACTGAGGCGCCTGTCTCCGAGATTTCATTTGTCTTGAATGCGAAAAGGGGCGCGTTGCGCCCCTTTTCTCTATTGGCGCTTCTGAGGGAAAGTATTTTGAATTAATCTCTTAACTGCGACTGCTGATCTTGGTTTCCGGGTTATCGGCATAGAATCCTTCGGCTTTGGACCATAATGGATAGAGGTTGGTCCTATCTGAGTTCGAGCGCCTTGTGGTACTGCCACGCGCGGCGCATTATCTGACGCAACGGTAAGACTTTTCGCAGTTTGACTTGGGGGCATGCAATGATCTTCACGACCAAGGGCCGCGGGCGGCTATATGGCTCGATCCTGGAAACGGTGGGCAATACGCCCGTGATCCGGCTGAACAGGATCGCGCCGGGGCATGTCACGATGTATGTGAAATTCGAGGCGTTCAACCCGGCGGGCTCGGTCAAGGACCGGCTGGCGCTGAACATCATCGAGGCCGCCGAACGCGAGGGCCGGTTGCAGCCGGGCCAGACCGTGGTCGAGGCGACCAGCGGCAATACCGGCATCGGGCTGGCCATGGTCTGCGCTGCCAAGGGCTATCCGCTGGTCATCACCATGCATGACGGATTCTCGGTCGAACGCCGTCGCCTGATGCGGATGCTGGGCGCCAAGGTGGTGCTGACCCGCAAGGAAGACAAGGCGGTGGGAATGGTGGTGAAAGCCAAGGAACTGGCCGAGGCAAACGGCTGGTTCCTGGCCCATCAGTTCGAGACCAAGGACAATGCCGATATTCACGAGGCCACCACCGCGCAAGAGATCCTCGGCGATTTCGATGGCGAGCGGTTGGACAATGTGGTGCTGGGCTATGGTACTGGTGGCACCGTCACCGGGTTGGGCCGGGTGCTGAAAACCGCGCGGCCCGATCTGAAGATCACGCTGAGCGAGCCCGCCAATGCCGCGCTGGTGCAATCGGGCGCGGCGCAACAGCGCAATGCCGAGGGCGAACCCGCCGCGACCCATCCGGCCTTCAACCCGCACCCGATCCAGGGCTGGACGCCGGATTTCATCCCGCTGGTGCTGCAAGAGGCGCTGGACAAGGGGTACTTCGATGGCCTTGAGCCGGTGAGCGGCCCCGAAAGCATCGCCTGGTCCAAACGCCTGGCGGCCGAGGAAGGCATCCTGACCGGGATATCCGGTGGCGCCAGTCTCGCGGCTGCGATGAAGGTGGCCGAGACCGCGCCCGAGGGTTCGGTGCTGCTGGCGATGCTGCCCGATACCGGCGAGCGCTACCTGTCGACACCGCTGTTCGAGGATATTGCGGCCGAGATGGATGAGTCTGAGCTGGCCCTGTCCGCCTCGACACCCGGTTATCAGTACTGATTGACGCATCGCCACTGGCGGCGACTGGTGTCCAGGAATTGCAAGGGAGCGGAGGCGCTCCCTTCTTGCTGTTCCATGGTCCTTTTGGCCGAACTGCCTTTGCGCTGGTTGTGCCGAGGGTCACTTTCACAGCTGCCTCAGCAGTTTTCAGGACTATCCAGCCAGAACGATCACCGCCGCGCCGATGATGGTCAATCCGGCCCCCAGGAATGCCAATGCCCTGGGTCGATGGCCCTCTTTCAGCCAGATGATGGGCAGAACCAGAAGCGGCGAGAGTGAGCCCAGGATCGCGGCGATCCCTGCGTCGAGATGGGCATAGGCAAACAGCAGAAGCGTCGATGACAGGCCATAGCCGATGAAGCCGGGCAGGATGGTCCGAAAGAGAAGGTCGGGCGACATCTCGGTGGCGCTTCGAAAAACGGGCGATGGCCAGAGAGCGACAAGCGAGATCGCAAATGCCGCCCCGGACAGGCGAATGGCCGAGGCCGCAATTGGGTCCGTACCGGCCAGCATCGCGGGTTTCATGACCAGAAACCCAAAGCCCTGAAACCCCGCCGCAAACAATCCCAGGATGACCACCTTGACCTGCGTGCCAGCAAGCCGATCGCTGTCTGAATGCGGGTCGCCGCCCTGAAGGATCGCCATCAGGACCCCGGTCAGCACAAGGGATGCGCCGAGCAGGTCGAGGACAGACAGGGTTTCTCCGAACGCCAGAAACGCCATGCCCGCAACCAGCGGCGCCTTGAGCGCCAGAAGGACCTCGGTCCGCCGTGGCCCGCCGAGGCGCAGGCACTCGATCATGGCAAGGTTGCCAAGAATGATGCCGACCAGAATGCTGGCCGCGAAAGCGGGCCAATGCTGCCAGGCGATCGTCGGCCACATGCCAAGGACCGAACAGCCCGCGCAAAGGATCGCGGCACAGGCGAGCAGCTGGATCCGGGTAAACTCAAAGGCGCCCAGGCGCCGGGCAGGGTCCTGTGCAAGGACGATGCCGCTGGCCCAACCCAGCGACGCACCGACCGCCGCCGATAGGGGAAGAAACAGCATGACATCACCTCTGATTCGCTACATAATAAGTAGCAAATACATGCTACGCAAAAAATAGCAAAGGGAGCGTGACAATGCCAACAAGGATCCCTCTGCCCGGCACGCCGGTGCGCGGATCGAAATCGGGAAAGCCGATCATGGCGCTGTTCGACCTTCTCGGACGGACCTGGGCGCTTGGCATCGTGTGGCAGCTGGATGGTGGTCCGCTGACCTTTCGCCAATTGCAGAGCCGATGTGAAACGGTATCGCCGACGGTGCTCAACAAACGGTTGGGGGAACTGCGCGAGAGCGGTTTTGTCGGGCTGACCAGCGAAGGATACCATTTGACGGAAATGGGCCGCGATCTCTTTGCCAAGCTCAAACCGCTCGGGGCGTTTTCGCAGGTCTGGGCCGATGCCGTGTTGTCCGGCGACAAGGAGTAAGCGAGATGACCACCCATGACGCTACCGTATCGTGGTGCATGACCTCTGGCGACTTTGCCAAGGGCAGTTACAACCGCGCCCACCAGTGGGCGTTCGACGGGGGCGCGACCTGTCTGGCCTCGGCCTCGCCGCATGTGGTGCCGCCGCCAATGTCGGACCCGGCCGCTATCGACCCCGAAGAGGCGTTTGTCGCGGCCATCGCCTCTTGTCACATGCTCTGGTTTCTGGATATCGCGCGGCGCGCGGGCTATGTGGCCGCGTCCTACCGCGATCACGCCAAGGGGCAAATGACGGCCAATGACGCGGGCAAGCTGTGGCTGACCCGCGTTGATCTGCGACCCAGCATAACCTGGACGGGTGAGGGGCCGTCGCAGCAAGCACTGAGAGCCCTTCATCACGAGGCGCATGAGAATTGTTATATCGCGAATTCAGTCAGGACGGTGATCGAGGTTCATCTTTGACAGGCTGAACTGCCGCTCGGCTGTAATACGAAAGCCCCGGCGATGAGGCCGGGGCTTTGTTTGTTTCGCGGTGGTGGCCCGTCAGGCCAGCATTACCATCGGGTTTTCCAGGTTGTCGACGATCGCCTGCAACAGCTGTGCGCCAAGCGCGCCGTCGATCACCCGGTGATCGACCGACATGGTCACCGACATCACGGTCGCCACGGTCAACTCGCCATCGGCGCCGACCACCGGTTTCTTGACCCCGGAGCCGACCGCCAGGATACCCGCATGCGGCGGGTTCACGATGGCATCGAAATTGTCGATGCCGAACATGCCGAGGTTCGAGATGGCAAAGCTGCCGCCCTGGTATTCATTCGGTGCCAGCTTGCGATCGCGGGCGCGGGTGGCGAGGTCCTTCATCTCGGTCGACAGCGCCGAGAGCGACTTCATGTCGGCGTCTTTCAGAACCGGCGTGAACAGCCCGCCCTCGATGGCGACGGCAACGGCCACGTCCGAGGGTTTCAGCTTCAGCACCCGGTCACCGGCCCAGACCGCGTTGCAGTCGGGCACCTGTTGCAGCGCGTTGGCGACCGCCTTGATGATGAAGTCGTTGACGCTCAGCTTGACGCCACGCCCTTCGAGCTGCTTGTTCAGCTGGGCGCGGAACTTCATCAGCGCATCCAGCTTGATATCGCGGCGCAGGTAGAAATGCGGGATCGTCTGCTTGGCCTCGGACAGGCGCGCGGCGATGGTCTTGCGCATGCCGTCGAGCTTGACCTCTTCGTACTCGCGACCCTCGTACATGCGGGCAACCATATCGGCGCTGGGTCCGCTGGGGGCTGCTGCGGCAGGAGCGGCAGCTGCGGCTGCGGGGGCAGGGGCCGCAGCTGCGGGGGCAGGCGCCGCTGCCGGGGCGGTGGCCCCAATCACGTCTGCCTTGACGATACGGCCATGCGGGCCGGAGCCTGCGATTTGCGACAGATCGAGCCCCTTGTCAGCGGCGATCCGGCGCGCCAATGGCGAGGCGAAGACGCGGCCACCATCAGCACCCTTGGGTGCAGCCGGGGCGGGGGTGGGGGCAGCTGCGGGCGCCTCGGACGCCGCAGGGGCGGCCTCGTTGCCCGCGGCGGCAGCCGGGGCCGCCTTGGGCGCGCTGGCGATATCGCCCGCACTTTCGCCCTCTTCCAGCAGCACCGCGATGGGGGTGTTCACCTTGACCCCTTCAGTGCCTTCGGGCACCAGGATCTTGCCGACGATGCCTTCGTCGACGGCTTCGAACTCCATCGTGGCCTTGTCGGTCTCGATCTCGGCCAGCAGGTCTCCCGAGGAGACGGTATCGCCTTCCTTGACCAGCCATTTCGCCAGGGTGCCTTCCTCCATGGTGGGAGACAGGGCGGGCATCAGGATTTCGGTGGGCATCTCTGTCGCTCCTTACCGATAGGTCACTTGTTTGACAGCTGCGACCACTTCATCAGTGGTGATCAGCGCCAGTTTTTCCAGGTTCGCGGCATAGGGCATTGGCACATCCTTGCCGGTGCAGGTGATGATCGGCGCGTCGAGATAGTCGAAGGCCTGCTGCATCACTTCAGAGGCGATGTAGCTGCCGACGGAGCCTTGCGGCCAGCCTTCCTCGACAGTGACCAGACGGTTGGTCTTCATCACCGAGTTGATCACGGTGGGCAGGTCCATCGGGCGCAGGGTGCGCAGGTCGATCACCTCGGCACTGATGCCGTCAGCGGCCAGCCGTTCGGCGGCCTCAAGCGCGTATTGCATGCCAATGCCGAAGCTGACGATGGTCACATCGGTGCCCTCGCGCCAGATCCGCGCCTTGCCGAAGGGCACCACCAGGTCATCGACCTGCGGCACCTCGAAGCTGCGGCCATAGAGGATCTCGTTTTCCAGGAAGATCACCGGGTTCGGATCGCGGATTGCCGATTTCATCAGGCCTTTGTAATCGGCGGCCGAATAGGGCATCGCCACCTTGAGGCCGGGGATCTGCATGTACCAGGCGGCATAGTCCTGGCTGTGCTGGGCGGCGACGCGGGCGGCGGCGCCGTTGGGGCCACGGAACACGATCGGGCAGCCCATCTGGCCGCCGGACATGTAGAGCGTCTTGGCAGCCGAGTTGATGATATGGTCGATCGCCTGCATGGCGAAGTTGAAGGTCATGAATTCGACGATGGGCTTGAGGCCGCCAAAGGCCGAACCGACGGCGATCCCGGCAAAGCCGTGCTCGGTGATCGGCGTGTCGATCACGCGTTTGGAGCCGAACTCGTCCAGCATTCCCTGGCTGATCTTGTAGGCGCCCTGGTATTCGGCAACCTCCTCACCCATCAGATAGACGGCCTCGTCGGCGCGCATCTCTTCGGCCATTGCGTCGCGCAGCGCCTCGCGCACGGTCTGCGACTTCATCGGCGCATCCGCCGGCCAGTCAGGTGACAGGTCCACCTTGGGTGCGGCGGGAGCCGCGACCGGGGCAGGGGTTGCGGGCGCCTCGGAGCCCCCTGCGGGGGCCGCCTCGTTGCCCGCGTCGGCCGCTGGTGCGGCCGACAGTGCCGCATCGACGCTTTCGCCTTCTTCCACCAGAAGGGCGATGGGGGTGTTGACCTTGACCCCTTCGGTGCCTTCGGCGATCAGGATCTTGCCGACGATGCCTTCGTCGACCGCCTCGAACTCCATCGTGGCCTTGTCGGTTTCGATCTCGGCCAGGATATCGCCCGAGGAGACGGTGTCGCCCTCCTTGACCAGCCATTTCGCCAGGGTGCCTTCCTCCATGGTGGGGGACAGGGCGGGCATCAGAATTTCGGTTGCCATGTCGTGATGTCCTCTCAGGCGTAGATATCGGTCCAGAGCTCGTCCACGGACGGCTCGGGGCTTTCTTTCGAGAATTCGGCGGCCTGGTTGACGATCTCCTTGATCTCCTTGTCGATCGCCTTCAGGTCATCCTCGGTGGCGTGTTTGCCGCTCAGCAGCATCTCTCGCACCATCTCGATCGGGTCGCTCTGCTCGCGCACTTTCTGCACCTCTTCGCGGGTGCGGTACTTGGCCGGGTCCGACATCGAGTGGCCGCGATAGCGATAGGTCTTGACCTCGAGAATGTAAGGGCCCTTGCCGGCGCGGCAGTGGGCCACGGCCTTTTCGCCGGCCTCTTTCACCGACAGCACGTTCATGCCGTCAACGGTTTCGCCGGGGATGCCAAAGGCCTCGCCTCGGGTGTAGATGTCGGGCGAGGAGGTCGAGCGTTTCTGCGCGGTGCCCATGGCGTATTGGTTGTTCTCGATCACGAAGACGACCGGCAGTTTCCACAGGGCGGCCATGTTGAAGGTCTCGTAGACCTGGCCCTGGTTGGCCGCGCCATCGCCGAAATAGGTGAAGGTGACGCGTCCGTTCTCCTGGTACTTGTCGGCAAAGGCCAGGCCCGCACCCAGCGGCACCTGGGCGCCGACGATGCCATGGCCGCCATAGAAATGCTTCTCTTTCGAGAACATGTGCATCGAGCCGCCCTTGCCCTTGGAGAGGCCGCCCTCGCGTCCGGTCAGTTCGGCCATGACGCCGCCCGGTTCCATGCCACAGGCCAGCATGTGGCCGTGGTCGCGATACGAGGTGATGCGCTTGTCACCCTCTTCGGCGGCGGCCTCAAGACCCACGACAACCGCTTCCTGGCCGATATAAAGATGGCAGAACCCGCCGATCAGACCCATGCCGTAGAGTTGGCCGGCCTTTTCCTCGAATCGGCGGATCAGCAGCATCTCGCGGTAATAGTGTTTCAGTTCTTCGGCGGAAGTATTTGATTTTCTTGAGGTCTTTCTCGTCGCGGTCACGGCGCCATTCCTCTGTCGGTGAAATAGTTTAGCATTAAACTATCTAATAAAGCATTTTTCGCCGCATGACGAGTGCTAATATGACGGGGCGGCAAGGCCGGGTGGGGCCGGAAAATCTTCGCAGAAGATTTTCGAGGTCAGGAGATTTTTCTACGAAAAATCCGGGCGCTTCGCCTCAGCGGATCACGATCTCGTCGGCGCGCAGCAGGCCCAGTACGGACCGGGCCTGTTCGTCCAGCAGGTCAAGATCCAGATAATCGTCGCTCAGACGCCGGGTCAGGTTTTCCATCCGGTCGATCTGTTCCTCGACCTTGGCCAGGTCGCGCGACAGCACCTCGCGCTCGGCGGCAATCTCGACCCGGCGGAACAGGCCGAAATCGCCCTGCACGGCCGCAAAGGTGAAATAGATCGCCAGCGCAAAGGAGACCGCGAAAAACGCGATCGCGCCGATGCTGGGTCTGGTTGTCCGGGACACGCGGGATACCTGCCGTCTTGATTGCCTCTGGTCGCACCTCTGGCGGGTGCGTGACCCTAGTATGACACAGGCGGATCCCCTTGTGAATCCCTCTTCTTCACGTGTTTTTCGGGTGTTTACCTTGTCATCTGACGGGTTGCAGGATGCCGCTCATCTCGTCGTGGATCACCTGCCGGGTCAGCTGGATGAAGCGGTCGATCGCGGGCGGGGTGCCGGTGGCCGTGCGCCAGGCCAGCCCGACAGTTCTGTGCATCGCGGGGCGCAGCGGCCGCGTGGTGACATCGGCCCCGGTCGCGCGGACTTCGGAGGCGACATAGAGCGCGGGCAGCAGGGTGATCCCCATGCCCAGCGACACCATCTGCCGCAGGGCGTCCAGGCTGGTGCCTTCGAATTCCGTGCTGAGCCGGGCCCCGGCGGTTTCGCACAGGCCCTGAACCTGCCCGTGCAGCGCATAGCCGGGGCTGAGGCCCAGCATGGTTTCGCCCGCCAGATCGGCTTGCCGGACCTGGGGCATGCCCGCCAGCGGGTGCGCCGGGTCTACCGCCAGTTCCAGCGGCTCGCGAAACAATGGCGCCACGCGAATATCGTCCCGGCCGACCGGCAGCTGGGTCAGGATGAGGTCATAGCGCCCGGCCGCCAGATCCTCGACCAGGTCACGCGGGGCGCCGTCGCGGATCGCCAGTTTCAGCCTGGGATACTGGCGATGCAACTGGCGCAGAACCCGTGGCAGCAGATAGGGGCCGATGGTTGGGGTCGAGCCCAGCCGCAGCGTGCCGGTCATGTTGTCCCGCATCGGGCTGGCATAGAGGTTCAGCGCCTCGACCTCGCGCAGGATACGCGCCACCATCTCGGATACGTCGCGGCCCTCGGGGGTCAGGATCAGGCCGCTGCGGCGCCGCTCCAGCAAGCGGGCGCCCACCGCCTTTTCCAGCGCCGCGATTTGCAGGCTGAGCGAAGGCTGGCTGATGCCCAGGCTGCGCGCGGCGCGGCGATATTGCCCGGCGGCCACAAGGGTCGAGAAATAGGTGAGCTGGCGCAGGGTGATGTCAGGCGGCATACGGATCTCTCAACGATAGGTAAAACCTATCTTAATCTATGCCGGCATTGGGTTCTTTCCAGATAAGCGCTCCCCATCTTTGGCACAGGCCGCGATATGTCGCGGCAAGGTTCACAATCGGAGGAGACCATAAATGACCGCAACAGGCAGAGTTCGCGCATTCTCTTTGAAGCTGAGGATGGCGGTGCTGAAGGAGCGCCGGGCCGAGCTGAAACAGCGCATCCTGACCGAGCTCAAGCGCCCGGCGCCCTGTGCCCAGACGCTGCGTATGCTCAAACGGCGCAAGCTGTCGCTGAAAGACGAACTGGCCCGTCACGAGGGCCTGTTGCGGACGCTCGATGCGATGGGTCCCCAACGGGAACAGCGGTTGGAGAGCGCGTGATGTTTCGACTGGTGTTCATGACGACCGGCCTGCGTTGGCTGCACAGCCCGGATCTGGGCGACATGCGCCGCGCCATCCTGTCCGAGGATGACGACGGGCCGGATGGCGGTGGGATCCGTCCCGCAGGGTCCCGCGCGCGGGTGTAAATGGCGCGCGGGATTGCGATGAATCGAGTCAGTCCGCCTGCATCAGGGCGGCGACACCGGGCAGGGTCTTGCCCTCCATCCACTCCAGAAACGCGCCGCCCGCGGTCGAGATATAGGTGAAATCCCCCGCTGCGCCGCTGGCGTTGAGCGCGGCCACCGTATCGCCGCCACCGGCGACCGAGATGAGCTTGCCCGCCCGGGTCAATGCCGCCGCCTTCAGCGCGGCGGCATTGGTTGCCGCGTCAAAGGGTTCCAGCTCGAACGCGCCCAGCGGCCCGTTCCAGATCAGGGTCCGGCTTTTCTCGAAAATCGCCTTGATTGTGGCAAGGCTGTCAGGGCCCGCATCCAGGATCATGCCCTCGTCGGGGCAGCGGTCGGCGGGCAGGATCTGATGCGGCGCGTGGCTCTCGAATTTCTCGGCCACCACGACATCACTGGGCAGCACGATGGTGCAACCGGCTGCCTCGGCCTTGGCCAGGATCTCGGCGGCGGTATCTTTCATGATGCGTTCGGCCAGCGATTTGCCCACCGGCATCCCCTTGGCCACCAGAAAGGTGTTGGCCATGCCGCCACCGATCACAAGGTAATCGACCTTTTCGATCAGGTTACCCAGCAGTTCCAGCTTGGTCGAGACCTTAGCGCCACCGACGACTGCGGTGACCGGGCGTTCGGGCTTGCCCAGTGCCTTTTCCAATGCCTCAAGCTCGGCCTGCATCAGACGCCCGGCGCAAGAGGGCAGCAGGCGCGCGATTGCCTCGGTCGAGCTGTGGGCGCGATGCGCGGCGGAAAAGGCGTCGTTGCAATAGATATCGCCCAGCCGTGCCATCCCGGCGGCCAGATCGGGATCGTTCTTGGTTTCGCTGGCGTGAAAGCGGGTGTTCTCCAAGAGCAGCACCTGGCCGGGCTGCAAGGCCTCGGCGGCCTCTTCGGCGGCGGGGCCGACGCAATCATCGGCAAACAGCACCTTGGTTTCGAACGCCCGTTCCAGCGTTGGTACCAGCTGGCTCAGCGACAGGTTCTTGCGCCGCTCGCCGCCGGGGCGGCCGAAATGCGCCAGCAGGATGGGGCGGCCCCCGGCGGCAAGGATATCGCGGATGGTCGGCATCAGGCGGCGGATGCGGGTCGAGTCGGTCACCACCCCGTCCACGATCGGCACGTTGATATCGACTCGCACCAGCACGCGCTTGCCGTTCAGGTCCATGTCGTCGAGTGTTTTCCAGCCCATCAGCCGCAATCTCCTTGCTTCAATGCGTTTGACGGTTTCTCTACCCGAATGGGCGCCCCCGTCAATGGCGTGCCTTGTCGATCCCGCGCGTGATGGTTAGGTTCCCGGCAAACACAGTGACAGGAGGGCCCGATGGCCGAAATCAAGGATCCCGAAAACACGATCATCGTCGAGCTGAAGGACGGCAATGTCGTCATCGAGCTGCTGCCCGACGTGGCGCCCAAGCATTCCGAGCGGATGAAGGAGCTGGCGCGCGCCGGCGAGTATGACAATGTCTGCTTTCACCGGGTGATCGACGGCTTCATGGCGCAGACCGGCGATGTGGCCAACGGCGACATGGAAGACGGGTTCAACATCCGTCGCGCGGGCACCGGTGGTTCCTCGCTGCCTGATCTGCCGGCCGAATTCTCGAAACTGCCGCATGACCGGGGCACCCTGGGTGCTGCGCGCTCGGCCAATCCGAACTCGGCCAACAGCCAGTTCTTCATCAACTTCAAGGACAACCATTTCCTGAACGGCCAGTACACCGTTTATGGCCGGGTGATTTCGGGGATGGAACATGTGGATGCGATCACCCGCGGCGAGCCGCCCGCGAATCCCGATCGCATGATCAGCGTCAAGGTGGCCGCAGATGTATAAGCTTGCGGCCCTTCTGGCGCTGTTCGCCGTTCCGGCGGGCGCGACCGGCCTCAAGATCGAGGTGGCGGGCGAGGCCAATGGCACCGTCACCATCGACCTGCTCGAGGATGTGGCCCCCAAACATGTGGAACAGATCACCGCGCTGGCGGCTTCGGGCGCCTATGACGGGGTGGTGTTTCACCGGGTGATCGACGGGTTCATGGCCCAGACCGGCGATGTGCAATATGGCCGCATGGGCGGTGACATGCGCCTTGCCGGGCGGGGCGGGTCCGACCGGCCCGACCTGCCGGCCGAGTTTTCGGATATCACCTATGAACGCGGTGTGGTGGGCATGGCCCGCGCGCAGGACCCCAACAGCGCCAACAGCCAGTTCTTCATCATGTTCGCCCCGGGTCCGTTCCTGGATGGTCAATATACCGTGGTGGGCAAGGTGACCGGCGGCATGGACGTGGTTGACGCGATCAAGCGCGGCACCGGTCCCAACGGCTCGGTGATCGGCCAGCCCGATCAGATGAAGTCGGTCACCGTGACCGATTGATCCAATGCCGCCGGCGCCCGCTATCGGGGCGCCGGCGGTCTCACATTTGCGTGTGTGGGGTGGCGCGATCCCGTTCCGACGGCGATCCTTGGGTCGAATTGCAAACCCGAAAGACCCCGGCATGCGCCTTCTATCCCTCTTTCTTGCGATCTGGCTGGCTTTGCCCGCCCTGGCCGGTCCCGAAGTCTGGCGCCATGAATGGCCCGATACCGATTTTGGCAAGACCAGCGTTGCCCATTGGGGCGAGATCCTGTCGGGTGGGCCGCCCAAGGACGGTATCCCGGCGCTGAGCGATCCCGCCTTTCTGAGCGTTGCGGCGGCGGAGGATCTGGAAGGGCGCGAGCCGGTGATCACCGTTGCGCTCCCCGGAGAGACCCCGCGCGCCTATCCGCTGCGCTATCTGATGTGGCACGAGATCGTCAATGACCGTATCGGCACGGTGCCGGTGGCGGTGACCTTCTGCCCGCTGTGCAACTCTGGCCTGACCTTCGACCGGCGCAGCCCCGCGGGCGTGCTGGAGTTCGGGGTGACCGGCAAGCTGCGCAATTCGGACATGGTGATGTATGACAGCCAGACCCAGAGCTGGTGGCAACAGGCGCAGGGGCTGGCCATCGTGGGCAGGCTGACGGGGACCGAGCTGCAAACGTTGCCCAGCTGGATGGAAAGCTGGGACCAGTTCCGTGCCCGCTATCCGGATGGTCTGGTGATGGGTGAACCGGCGTTTCGCCGCGCTTATGGCCGCAACCCCTATGTGAGTTACGACAGCGCCCGGCGCCCCTTTCTCTATGATGGCGAGGCGCCGCCGCATGGCGTCCCGGCACTGGCGCGGGTGGTTCGGGTGGGTGACCGGGCCTGGCCGCTGACGCGGCTGGCCGAGGCCGGGGTGCTGGAGGAGGCGGGTTTGCGGTTCGAATGGCGGGCTGGCCAGGCCTCGGCCCTTGATACGGCGCAGATCGGCGATGGGCGCGATGTGGGGTCGATCCGGGTGCGCGACATGCAGGGGCGCGACATTGCCCATGACGTGATGTTCGCCTTTGCCTTTCACGCGTTCTGGCCCGGGGGCGAATGGATGCTGGGGGCGGATTGACGCGATCCGGCGCGGCCGGGCGGGCCGAGATTTTTCGACGAAAAATCTAGCGCCGCCCGGAAACTCGTATAGTGCAAATCAAAAGCGCCGCGGAAAACCGCGGCGCTGTGAACCGTCTTGCGTCGGTGCTGCCTCAGGCGCTTTCGGGCTTGGGCGCCGGAGCGGCCGCGGCCGGGTTGGCGGCGGGCTTGGCGGCGCGACCTGGGTTCAGCGGGTCGTCCTGACGCTGTACCGAGCCTTCGAAATGGGCGCCGCTCTCGATCGCGATGGTCTTGTGGATGATATCGCCCTCGACCCGCGCGGTCGAGGTCAGGCGCACCTTGAGGCCCCGCACCCGGCCCACGATCCGGCCATTGATCACCACGTCATCGGCGGTCACTTCGCCCTTGATGGTGGCGGTTTCGCCGATGGTCAGCAGATGCGCGCGGATATCGCCCTCGACCGAGCCTTCGACCTGGATGTCACCGGTGGTCTTGATATTGCCGGTGATATGCAGATCCGAGGACAGGATCGACGCAGGCGGCTTGGGCTTGGGCGCAGCTGCCTTGTAATCGCTCGGAGCGGGCGCGGCAGGAGCCGCGGGCGCGGCGGGTTTGGCCGCCTCGGGGGCCTTGGGGGCGGGCTCGTTGATTTTGCTCTTAGAAAACATTGCGTGAAGCCTTGATGTAAGTCATGGGGTTAACGGGTCTGCCGTTGACATGCACCTCATAGTGCAGATGCGTCCCGGTGGACCGACCGGTGCTACCCATATCAGCAATATGATCCCCGCGCGAGACCCTTTGGCCGACCTTTACACGGAGTTGCGAGTTATGGGCGTAATAGGTCTCGATCCCGAAGGCGTGGCGGATCTTGATCAGCTTGCCAAACCCCGACTGCCAGCCCGCATGGGTGACCACGCCATCGGCGGTGGCATGGATGTCGGTGCCATGCTTGCCCGCGAAATCCGACCCGTTATGCATGCGCTTGCCGCCGGTCTTGGGGTCGCGCCGATAGCCGTAGCCGCTGGTAAAGCGCACCGCCGCGCGCACCGGCGAGGCAAAGGGCGCCTGTTCGGCGGCGATCCGGTAGAGGTTCAGCTGATCCATCTGTTGCAGCAGCTGGTTCGCGCGCAGCTCGTCGGTCGAGGGCTCTTCACCGCGCGTGCTGAAGGATAAAGGGGTCAGCGGCCCGCCCTGGCCGCTATAGCCGCGCCGCACCTCTTCGATGATGCGGTCGGTGGGCATGCCGGCGCTACGGAACATCTTGTCCAGCGGTTCCAGCGAAATGGTCATTGCCTCTTCGAGTTGGCGGAAGATCTGGTCATTGCGCTCTTCCATCAGCTTGATTTCCAGCTCCAGCTCGGCGCGGGCTGCCAGCGCCGATTGCGCATCGGCGCGGATCTGGTCGCGCTGTTCGGCGGTGCGTTCCAGTGCTGCGGCCATGAAATCCATCTGTGCGGGCACTTCGGCGGCGACCCGCTCGACGGCGGCGGTATCGCCCTTTTCGTCCAGCAGCCGTTCCAGTTCGGCGCGTGCCGCTTCGCGCTGGCGCATGGTGGCGCGCAGGGTCGTCTGGATCACCTCGACCCCGGTTTCCAGCTCGCGCCGGCGGTTCTCCGAGGCGAGCAGTTCCGTCTGCATCGCTGAAATCTGGGTCAGGGCGGCGTTGAACCGTTGCTGAGCCGCGACCGCCTCGTCGGCGCGGGCGTCGCGTTCTTGCGAGAGAGCGTTCAGACGCTCCTGATAGGTGGCCTGATCACGCTTGGCCTGTTCGCGGAAATTGCTGGCGCCGATACTGTCCATCAACAGGATGGCGGTGGCGACGATGGTCCAGGCCACCAGCAGGGTCGCCCCCCCAAAGGCGATCAGCTGTGTCTCGGACCGGAGCCGGATGAACCGGGTATCGCTGTCGGATTTCAGAAAGACACGGCGTTCAGGAAACCTGCTTTCCAGAAACGCGTGGATTTTGATCGCCAGACGTGTTCGCACGCGCCCATCCCTTGTTGTCCCCTCACAAGCCCCGGGATGTGAGTGGTACCGGGGCCTTGGCCCGTGTGAATACCGGCGTGGTGCCGATCGGGCAAGTTTCTTTACCAGATGAGGGGAAAGCGCGCCTATCGCGGTCCGGTTTCGGCGAAAAACCGCCGAAACCATGCGTTTGCATGGGGTAGTCCGGCTAGATACCCCGTTTGCGCTGGGTTGTTTCCTCGGCCAGCGGCCAGTAGAAATCGGGCGGGAGCCCCGCCTCGGCGCGTTTTTCCTCGTTGAAGGGGGGCTTCAGCGCGCCATGGAAATAGCGCCGCACCAGCGCGTGGAACGCGTCCTTGGGGTCGGTATTCTCGCGCCCGCACAGGAAGTGGAACCATTTCGAGCCATAGGCCACATGACCCACTTCCTCGGCATAGATCATCTCGAGAGCGGCGACCGCCTGTGTCAGCCCGGCCTTGCGAAAGATGTCGATCATGCCTGGCGTCACATCCAGCCCGCGCGCCTCGAGCACCATGGGCACCACCGCCAACCGGCCCATCAGGTCTTCGGCGGTGTCCTCGGCGGCGCGCCACATCCCGGCATGGGCCGGAAGGGCGCCATAATGGCTGCCGATACTCTCAAGAACATCGCAGACCATGTTGAAATGCTTGGATTCCTCGTCCGCGCATTTCACCCAGTCGTCGTAGAACCCAACCGGCATCGCTACATGGCCGAAGCGCGCGATGATGTCCCAGTGCAGGTCGACCGCGTTCAGTTCGATATGCGCGACCGCATGCAACAGTGCGATGCGCCCGGCCTCGGACCCCGGACGCCTGCGGGGCACGTCGCGGGGGCTGAGCAGTTCGGGCCGCTCGGGCCGGGCGGGATGCAGCGGCGGGTGCGCAGTGCCCACCGCGATCGGGTCGGCTTCACCCTTACGGGCGGCAAACCAAGCGCTCGCGTGGCGGCGCGACAGCTCGGTCTTGGCGCGTCCGTCGGCGGTGGTCAGCACCTCGACGGCCATTTCGGTCAGGGTCAGGCTCACAGGGCGCGCACCGCGTCCAGCACCTCGTCCACATGACCGGCAACCTTGACCTTGCGCCAGACGCGCGCGATCCGGCCCTCGGCGTCGATCAGAAAGGTCGACCGTTCGATCCCCATGGATTTCTTGCCATACATGTTCTTTTCCACCCAAACGCCGTAGCGCTCGCAAACATCGCTTTCGGCATCGGACAGCAGCGGCGTGGTCAGCCCGTGCTTGGCGACGAATTTGTCATGTTTGGCCACCGTATCGCGCGAAATGCCCAACACCTGAGCACCGGCATCGGCAAAGGCCTGCAAATTCTCGGAAAAGCCGATGGATTCCTTGGTGCAGCCCGGAGTATCATCGCGGGGATAGAAGAACAGAACAACCGCGCGACCGCGCAGGTCGGACAGGCTGATCGCGCCGCCGCCATCGCGGGGAAGCGTGAATTCGGGGGCAATATCTGTGACGTCGGGCATCTGGGCACTCCGGCTGGGTTTCATGACTAGGTTACGCGCATAATAGGTCGCGGCGGAGAAGTTGGAAGACATCGACAAGACCTCGGGCGGGGACAAACCCGGAAAACCACGCCGCAGCCGGCGTCGGGTGACGTTGCTGTGGGCGATGCGCGGCACCGTGCTGCTGGTGTTTCTGGCGATCTTTTCCGGGTTGATGCTGTTGGGCCAGACCCTTCAGGCGCCACCCTGGCTGCAATCGCGGGTCGAGACGCGGCTGACCCAGGCGCTGGACGGGGTCAGCATCCGGTTTGGCGGCGTCTACTTCGTGATCAACAAAGGCTGGCGCCCGCGTCTGCGCCTGCGCGATCTCGAACTTTCCGATGCCGGTGGCCGGGTGATCGCCCGGCTTGCGGATGCCGAGGCCAGTCTGGCGATGCGACCCTTGTTGCGCGGTCAGGTCCAGCCCAAGCGGATCGTGCTGAATGGCGCCTCGGCCACGTTGCGGCGCGATGCCCAGGGACAGTTCTCGCTGTCGCTGGGCGGGCAGGGTGGCGGTTCGGTCGGGCAGGCGCCGACATTCGGGCAATTGCTGGAATCCTTCGATGCCGTTTTCCTGCACTCGCAGCTTGACGCGCTCAGCTCGGTTGAGCTGACGGCAGTGTCGCTCGACTATGAAGATTTGCGCCAGGGGCGCGGCTGGACGCTGGATGGTGGCCAGGTTCTGGTTACCCGAGGTGGCGGCGACCTGCGCATCGCCACCGAGTTCTCGCTGCTCAGCGGGCGCGACTATGCCAGCCGGTTCGAGGCCAACTATACCAGCACGCTGGGTGAACCATCGGCCAGTTTCGGTATTTCGATCGAGGATCTGGCGGCCGCCGATATCGCGGCCCAGGCGCCCGCGCTGGCCTGGTTGCAGGTGCTGGACGCGCCGATCTCGGGTGCCTTGCGCGGTGGCTTCGATGCGGCGGGTGCGCTGACGCCGATTTCGGCCACGCTCCAGATCGGGCGCGGGGCGCTGCAACCCAACCCGAACACCCGGCCGATTCCCTTCGCCTCGGCGCGCACCTATTTTACCTATGACCCGGCCGATCAGCGGCTCAGCTTTGCCGAGGTAGCGGTGGACAGCGCCTGGGGAGCGGCCCAGGCAGATGGGGTCGCATATCTCGATGGGGTGGAGCATGGGCGGCTCGACCGGCTGGTGGGACAGTTCGGCCTGCATGGTCTGCGGGTCAATCCCGCCGGGGTCTATCCCGAGCCGCTGACTGTCGACCGGGCCGAGGTCGATTTCCAGATGACCCTCAACCCGTTCCGCCTGCGGATCGGGCGAATGGATGTGATCGACGATGGCCGGACCCTGCGGCTGGACGGGGATCTGGGGGCCGCGCCCGAGGGCTGGCAACTGGCACTCGACGCGCAGCTGGACGCGATCACCCCGGCGCAGGTCCTGTCCTATTGGCCGGAAACCGTTGCGCCGAAACCGCGCGAATGGGTGACCGATAACCTGGTCGAGGCGCAGCTGAGCGATCTCGACCTCGCGCTCAGGCTCCGGCCCGGGGCGCCGCCTGACCTCTACGCCGATTTCGACTTTGCCGAAGCGCAGATCCGCTATGCCAAGACGCTGCCGCCGTTGACCCGGGCGCGGGGTCAGGCCAGCCTGCTGGGTGGCCGTTTCGCGGTGACCGCCGATGCGGGCGTGGTGGTGACCGCCGAGGGGGGCGAGATCGACGCCACCGGCACCTCGTTCATCATCCCCGATATCGGCATTCGCAAATCGGCGCCGGGCATTGCCCGGATCACGGCGAGCGGGCCGGTCACGGCCGCACTGTCGCTGTTGAACGAGCCGCCGCTCAGCATTCTCGACAAGGCCAATCTGCCCGTCGATCTGGCGCAGGGGCACACGCGCCTGTCGGGGACATTGGCGCTGCCGCTCAAGGACAGGGTCACGATCGCCGATATGGAGTTTCACCTTGCCGGTGTGCTCGAGGACGTGGCGAGCGAGGTTCTGGTGCCCGGCACGCCCGTTTCGGCGCCCCGGCTGGAACTGACAGGGGACCAGACCAGAATCGCGCTTCAGGGGGCGGGTCTTTTCGGCACGGTCCCGGTGTCGATGCGCTGGCAGCAGCCGTTGGGACAGGGCCAGCGCAGCAACCTGACCGGACGCATTGCGCTGACCCCCGATCTGGTGCGCGAGCAACGGCTGGGTCTGCCCGATGGCATGGTGGCAGGGGCTGGCGAGGCGCAGTTCAGCCTTGGCATCGGCGGCGGCGAGCCGCTGCGGCTTGAGGCGCAGTCGGACCTGGCGGGGGTGCGCCTGTCACTGCCGGAACTGGGCTGGTCGAAACCGTCCGGAAGCACGGGCCGGATGGCGCTGGTCGCGACACTTGGGCAGGGCGGACAGGTCGAAGCGATCGAGCTAGAGGCCGCCGGCTTGCGCATGCGGGGCAGCGTCGAGTTCAAGCCAGACCGCAGTTTCGAGCGCGCCCGTTTTACCTCTTTCGAGCTTGGCGACTGGTTGGCTGTGCCGGTCGAACTCATCGGTCGCGGTTCCGGGGCGGCACCCGACATCTCGGTGCAGGGCGGCACGCTGGACCTGCGCCGCGCCCGGTTCGGCAGCGGATCGTCGGGTGGTGCCGGCGGTGGCGCGGCACCAGCGGTGAACCTCGTTCTCGACCGGTTGCAGGTCTCTGACAGCATGACGCTGACCGGCATGCGCGGCAGTTTCTCCACCGGCGGCGGGCTGAACGGTCGGTTCACCGGGGCGCTGAACGGGCAGGTGCCGATCACGGGGCAGATGATCGGGCGCGGTGCCCGCAGCGCGGTGTTCCTTCAGGCCGAGGATGCGGGCGCGGTGTTTCGCGCTGCCGGGATCCTAGACCAGGCGCATGGCGGCAGCTTTCAACTGGCGCTGGAGCCGGTCGGCGCAGAAGGCAATTACGACGCGCAACTCAGGGTGCGCAACACGCGGGTGCGTGACGCGCCCGCGATGGCCGCGCTCTTGAACGCGGTGTCGCTGGTGGGGTTGCTTGACGAAATGTCGGGGCAGGGCATCCTGTTCGGCGAAATTGACGGCAGGATGCGGCTGACGCCCAGGACGCTGACGATTCTCGAAGGCAGCGCCGTCGGCCCGTCGATCGGGGTGTCGATCAACGGTACCGTGGATACGGAAAACAGGGTGCTGGACCTGCGTGGCGTGGTCTCGCCCATCTACCTGCTCAACTCCATCGGCAGCGTGCTGACCCGCAAGGGAGAGGGGCTGATCGGGTTCAACTATACCCTGACCGGGCCGATGCAGCGGCCTCAGGTCTTTGTCAATCCGCTCTCGGGGCTGACGCCCGGCTTTCTGCGCGACATGATCCGCGCGCCCGCGCCCAGCCTGCCGGCGGTGCCCGAGGAAAACGCCGCCCCCGCGCCCACCGGCCCTGCGGGCACGCCCGCCCCCGCGCCGCAACCCGCCCCGGCGCCGCGACCTGAGCCGTCGCACGGTGGCGATCGCTAGAGCGGTCGTCGGCATGACAGACGAATTGCCTGTGGTCAAAGCACGTGGCGCGCTCTATAGGCGCGGGCCATGAAGCTCAGCGATTTCGATTTCGACCTGCCCGACGACCTGATTGCCACGCGGCCCGCCCAGCCGCGATCCTCTGCGCGCCTGCTGGTGGCGCGGGGCGATGCGATCACCGATGCGCTGGTGCGCGATCTGCCCGACTGGCTGCGTCCGGGCGACCGGCTGGTGCTCAATGACACGCGGGTGATCCCCGCACGGCTGAGCGGCACCCGCCAGCGCCAGAGCGCGCAAGGGCCGGTCACGGCCCGGATCGAGGTCACCTTGCTGGAACCGCGCGCCGATGGTGGCTGGAGCGCGCTGGCGAAACCTCTGCGCAAGTTGCGCGAGGGAGAAACCATCAGCTTTTCCAGAGAGCTGTCGGCGAATGTTGAAGCGATCAGGGACGGGCAGGCGCATCTGCGGTTCAACCTGACCGGCCCCGATTTCGACGCCGCGCTGGCCCGGGCGGGTGCGATGCCGTTGCCGCCCTATATCGCCGCCAAACGCCCTGCCGACGAGCAGGACAAGACCGATTACCAGACCGTCTGGGCCCGCCATTCCGGCGCGGTGGCAGCGCCCACCGCCTCGTTGCATTTCGACGAGGCGCTGCTGGCGGCGCTGGCCGCGCGCGGCGTCACCTTTACCCACGTTACCCTGCATGTGGGCGCGGGTACCTTCCTGCCGGTCAAGGTCGAGGATGTGACCACCCACAAGATGCATGCCGAATGGGGGCGGGTCAGCGCCGAGGCCGCGGCCGAGATCGCCGCCACCAAGGCGGCGGGCGGGCGGGTGATTCCGGTTGGCACCACCGCGCTGCGCCTGATCGAAAGCGCCGCGCGCGGCGGCCAGATCGCGTCTTGGGAGGGTGAGACCGATATTTTCATCTATCCCGGCTTCGAATTCCGCGTTGCCGACGGGCTGATGACCAATTTTCACCTGCCCAAGTCGACGCTGCTGATGCTGGTATCGGCCCTGATGGGGCAGGATTGCATCCGCGAAATCTATGCCCATGCGGTGGCAAATCGCTATCGGTTCTTCTCTTATGGGGATGCGTCGCTTTTGCTGCCGGGCTAGGCGATAACGGATGAGACCCGGACCCGTTTGTCATGGACAAGCAGAGGTTCGACCCTTGATACTTTGGGCTGAGAGCCCGCAACCGCACAAAGGCAATCACGATGCTTCAGGTTCTTTCCAGCGCATGGGCGCTGCTTTTGGGCATTGGCCTGTTGATGGTGGGCAACGGTCTGCAGGGTACCCTCTTGGGTGTGCGGGGCGAGATCGAGGGGTTTTCCACCTTCGAGATGTCGCTGGTGATGTCGGCCTATTTCGTGGGCTTCCTTGGTGGCTCGCGCATGGCGCCCGAGATGATCCGCCGGGTCGGGCATGTGCGGGTGTTCGCGGCGCTGGCCTCGTTCATCTCGGCGGTGATGATCCTCTATCCCGCTTTCGCCAATACCTATGTCTGGATGCTGGGGAGGGTGATCATCGGATTCTGTTTTTCGGGCGTGTATGTCACGGCCGAAAGCTGGCTGAACAATGCCGCCGACAACACCAACCGGGGCAAGGCGCTGTCGCTTTACATGATCGTGCAGATGACCGGCATCATCGTGGCCCAGGGGCTGATCCAGGTGGGTGACCCGGGCGGTTACGAGGCATTCATCATCGCCTCGATCGTGGTTTCGATCTCGTTTGGACCGATCCTGCTGTCGATCTCGCCGACGCCGGCCTTTGACAGCACCAAACCGATGAGCCTGAAAGCACTGATGCAGACCTCGCCGCTGGGCTGTGTCGGCATGTTCCTGCTGGGGGGTGTGTTCTCGGCCCAGTTCGGGATGAGCGCGGTCTATGCCGCCAATGTGGGGCTGACGCTGTCGCAACTGTCGATCTTTGTCGCCACCTTTTACGTGGGTGCACTGGTGGTGCAGTACCCGCTGGGCTGGTTGTCGGACCGGATGGACCGGCGGGTGCTGATCCTGTTCGTGGCACTGTTCGGTGGCGGTGGCGCAATGCTGGGCGCGGTGATGGGTGGCCAGTTCGAGTTCCTGCTGCTGGCGGCGCTGATCATCGGTGGGCTGTCCAACCCGCTTTATTCGCTGCTGATCGCCTATACCAACGACTATCTCGACTATGACGATATGCCGGCGGCCTCGGGCGGGCTGGTGTTTATCAACGGGCTGGGCGCCATCGCCGGCCCGGTCACCACCGGCTGGTTGATGTCGGACGGGGTGTTCGGTCCGCCGGGCTTTTTCTTCTTCATCGCGGCGCTGATGTTCGCCACAGCCGCCTATGCCGCTTACCGCGCGACTCAGCGACCCTCGACCCCGGTCGAGGAGACCAGTTCGATGGCGTACATGTATCCAACCGCCTCGCCAGTGGCGATCGAGATGGCGCAAGAAGTGGCATTCGAGGCCGATCAGGGCGCGGAAGAGGAGAAATAGACGATTTTTCCCCTTGCTTCGTGACGCATTGTTGCAAATCGTTACTGTTACAGAATTGTAAAAAAGCGTTTAATCCCCATTAACCTGGGGACAAAGGAGAGTGGAGAAAGACCGATGGTCGGCCCCGAAGACGTATTGAAATTCTGGCTGGACGAGGTGGGTCCGGCTGGATGGTATATCCAGGACGAGGCGCTTGACGCCCGGATCCGGGACGAGTTCCAGTCCACGTGGGAGGCAGCGGCAGAGGGCAGGTTCTCGCTGTGGCTCACCTATCCCAGCGGGGTTCTGGCCTATATCATCCTCACCGATCAGTTCCCCCGCAACATGTTCCGTGGATCGGGACAGGCCTTTGCGACCGACCGGGCGGCATTGATGGTGGCCAAATGTGCGGTGGACAAGGGCTGGGATCTGAAGATCGACGAACCGGCGCGGCAATTCTTCTACCTGCCGATGATGCATTCCGAAAACCTGTGCGATCAGGAACGCTGTGTGCGGCTGATGTGCCAGCGGATGCCCGAATCAGGTGCGTCGAACCTGTTGCATGCGCGCGCCCATCGCGAGGTGATCCGCAAGTTCGGACGCTTCCCCTATCGCAATCAGGCGCTTGACCGGGCCAGCACCCAGAGCGAGACGGACTATGTCTCGGACGGTGGCTATGGCGCCACGGTGCAGCAGTTGCAGCGCAAGGCGAGCTAGGTTCAGGCGCCATCCGACGCCGGCCGACAGCCGCGAAGGTCCGAGAGGCCGCGCACCAGACGGTCGGCTGCGGTCTCAAAGGCGCGATCCAGCAATTGATCGGGCAGGGTGGCCAGATTGGTCATCCGCGCCTGCATCCCGTCCAGACGTGTTTCCAGCGTATCGAGACGGTTTTGCAGCCGTTCCGCCGCCTCGGTGCCCTGTGCGGCGCCCAGATCGGCGCGGAGGCCGGAAAGCTCGGCCCGAACCCCGGCGACCTCGTCCCGCAACGGTGCCAGCTCGGCGATCCCGGCGGAAACGCGCTCACTCACCGTGTCCACGGTCGCCATCATCCGCCAGCCCAGGAACAGGCAAAGCGCCACCAGGATCAGCGTTGCATTCAGAAATGCCAGAAACAGGTCCTTGAGGGTTTTCTTCACGTCCGCTCTCCACATCGCCGGTCCTGCCCTCGGTTCTAGCGTAAAGACCGGTGCCGGTATAGGCTGGCATGGCGGATGTATCGCCGCTGTCCCTGCGTCACATTTGTCGCGGAGGAGGACTGTTGATGTGTGCGAAAAATTAGTTTAATGGTAAACTAGTTTTCAGAGCGGGTCTGGCCGAGGGAAGAACATGGCTGAAAAATCCTATGACGTGATCGTAATCGGTGCCGGACCGGGGGGCTATGTGGCCGCCATCCGTGCAGCGCAGCTGGGGCTCAAGACCTGTGTGGTCGAGCGCGAGCATCTGGGTGGCATCTGCCTCAACTGGGGCTGTATCCCGACCAAGGCGCTGCTGCGCTCGTCCGAAGTGTTCCACCTGATGGAGCGCGCCAAGGAGTTCGGGCTGAAGGCCGACAATATCGGCTATGACCTCGACGCGGTGGTGAAACGCTCGCGTGGGGTGGCCAAGCAGTTGTCGGGCGGCATCGGCCACCTGATGAAGAAGAACAAGATCGACGTGGTGATGGGCGAGGCGACGATCCCGGCCAAGGGCAAGGTGTCGGTCAAGACCGACAAGGGCACCCAGGACCTGGCCGCCAAGAACATCGTCCTGGCCACCGGCGCCCGCGCGCGCGAGTTGCCGGGGCTTGAGGCGGACGGCGATCTGGTCTGGACCTACAAGCACGCGCTGCAACCGGTGCGGATGCCCAAGAAACTACTGGTGATCGGCTCGGGCGCCATCGGCATCGAATTCGCCAGCTTCTACAACACGCTGGGCGCCGACACGACCGTGGTCGAGGTGATGGACCGTGTTCTGCCGGTTGAAGATGCCGAAATCAGCGCCTTTGCCAAGAAGAACTTTGTCAAGCAAGGCATGAAGATCATGGAGAAATCCATGGTCAAGCAACTGGACCGCGCGCCTGCAAAGTCCGGGGGCAAGGTCACCGCCCATATCGAGACCGGGGGCAAGGTCGAAAAGATGGAATTCGACACGGTGATCTCTGCCGTGGGCATCGTCGGCAACGTCGAAAACCTCGGGCTCGAGGCGCTGGGGGTCAAGATCGACCGCACCCATGTGGTGACCGACGCCTATTGCCGGACCGGGGTCGAGGGGCTGTATGCCATCGGCGATATCGCCGGCGCGCCCTGGCTGGCGCACAAGGCGTCCCACGAGGGCGTCATGGTGGCCGAACTGATCGCGGGCAAGCACGCCCACCCGGTCAAACCCGAAAGCATCGCGGGCTGCACCTATTGCCACCCGCAGGTGGCATCGGTCGGCTATACCGAGGCCAAGGCCAAGGAACTGGGATACGACATCAAGGTTGGCCGCTTCCCCTTCATCGGCAATGGCAAGGCGATTGCACTGGGCGAGGCCGAGGGCATGGTCAAGACCATCTTCGACGCCAAGACCGGCGAGCTGTTGGGGGCCCATATGGTCGGCGCCGAGGTGACCGAGATGATTCAGGGCTATGTTGTGGGCCGACAATTGGAGACCACCGAAGAGGACCTGATGCACACGGTCTTCCCGCACCCGACGCTGAGCGAGATGATGCACGAAAGCGTTCTCGACGCATACGGCCGCGTCATTCACATGTAAGATCAACCGCGTCTGCGGCAAAGTTGACCCTCGCCCAGCTATGCCGGGCGAGGGTTTTTCTTACTCCACCACCACCATGCGGCGGGCCAGGATACGCTCACCCGCGACGGTCGAGACATAGCGCAGCTCGTAAAGACCAGGCGTGTCCGGGGCCTGTACCTGCACCGTCGCGCCATCGCTGGCATAGGCATAACCGAGATAGTCCAGCACGCCCGCCTCCGGGGTGACAAAGGTGACAAAATCGCCGTCATAGGCCGGGCCTGTATGGCTCACCGCCACCATGCTGCCCGCCGCTACCCGGTCGGGTGCCTCCAGTGTCACGGTCAGGTCGGTCACCGTGATGGGCTGGCTCACGGCCACCGAGCTGTCCTGACCCACCACATAGCGCAGCTGATATGCGCCGGGTTCCAGCGGCATCCGCAGCCCCACGGGGTTGCCGTCGCGAACATAGGCATAGGTCACGTAATCGTTGCCATCCGCGCTGGCATCGAGACGCGCCACGGTCAGGAAATCCTCGTCAAAACCGCCGCCGGACCACGCGACCTGCACCAGGCTGCCCGCTGGGGCGCTGCCCGGCGCGGTCAGGTCAAAGCTGCGCTCGCTCACCGTGATCGGCAGGCGGGCCAGCGTCTGGATCCCGTCCGCCAGCACATAGCGGATCTCATACGCGCCCGGTTCCACCGGCAGGCGCAGCGGCAGCGGGTTGCCCTTGGCGGTATATTCAAAGGTCAGATAGCTGGCGTCGTTCGCCCCGACCGGACCGGCGGTCAGATAATCGCCATCGCCGTCCGGGCCGGTCCAGGTGACCTCGACCATGCCGCCCGCAAGCCCACTGGCAGGCGCCGAGAGGGTGGCGGCGGGCAGGGCTTCGGCAAAGACGATCTCGACCCCCTCGCGCCCGCCCGGTTTCAGGGTGACCCGGCGCTCCTCGACCGCTTCATCCGACAGGCGCAGGGCGCGGACCAGATAGGTGCCGGGGGGCAGTTCGGCCTCGCCGCTCATCCCCTGGGTCGCATCCATGGCCTGCGCGCCATCTTCGGTGAACACTTCCCAGACCACCTCGACCTCGCGGAAGGTGCTGCCATAGGCCTCGGTCGCGGAAAAGATCAGCCGGGCGGGACCGGGCGCGGGGTCGGGCGTGACCGTGGCGGCGGTCAGGGCGGCGGCCAACTCGTCAGCGTTCGAGGCGCTATGAAAGGTGCCGCCGGTCCGATCCGCCAGGCATTGCATCTGCGCCAGCGCCTGCGGGTCGTCAATGTCGAACCCCACCACATGGGCGGTGAAATCGACGCCCGCCGCCTCCAGCGCGGCGGCGGTGGCGCAGGGATCGGCGTCACAGGTCTCGACCCCGTCCGAGACCAGGATCACGGTGGCCTTCTCCTCGGTATAGCGCAGCGCCTCGGCAGCCTGCCGCACCGCGTCCAGCATCGGCGTCTTGCCCTTGGGTTTCAGCCCCTGCACGGCGCTGGCAATAGCCGCCCGGTTGCCTGGCGCGGGGGCACCAGCGTTTCGATATCGGCGCAGTCGCCCTTGCGCCGGTGACCGTAAACGGTCAGGCCCAGAGGCTGTTCGGCGGGCAGAGTGCCGAGCAGGTCATTCACCACGTCGCGGGCAATGTCGATCTTGGCCTTGCCCTCGATTTGGCCCCACATCGAGCCGGACCCGTCGAGAACCAGAATGGCCGAAGGGTGGTCCTGGGCGGCAAGGGGTGCGGAAAGACACAGCGCCAACGCGGTCAGTCCAATTCTTTTCATTCAATACCTCGTCTACAAAGCGAATATTTCACGCGAAATCCGTCGCACTGCGGCAGATTATGATCTGTCGGGCGGGCCGAAAGGGGAAAAACGTTGCCCTCCGGCGCTTTTGTGCGATGCGTGGGGCAATCGCGTCTGGACGGGCCGCGCGGGGGCTGATTACCTGTCCCGGACAACAGGAGGAACGCGTGGCCAGTCTGAACCGGATCGCAATGGCACGGTCGAGCCGCCGGATGATCCGTGACCTGGGCCCCGAGGGGTTGGAGGTTGCCGAGATCTCGGGAAAATGGGGGCATCAGTTCCCGTTCCGCAGCTACCGCCGTTTCATCTATCCCGAATACGACATCTGTGCCGGGCCCTATTGCGACGCGGCCGGAGAGATCGAGCAATTCGACCTGATTCTGGCCAATCAGGTCTGGGAACATCTAGACCGGCCATATGAGGCGACGCTGAACGTGCTGGAAATGCTGCGGCCGGGTGGGCATTTCTGGCTGGCGGTGCCGTTCTTTGTTCCGTTTCACGCCGCGCCCATGGACAATTCGCGCTGGTCGGCACGAGGCTTGCGGAATTTCCTGATCGAGTGCGGCTTTGCCGAGGACGAGATTCGGGCCGAGCAATGGGGCAATCGCCATGCGGCTCTGCGTAATCTCGAAACGCCCTGGCCCCCGGAATACGATCCCGAGACCGACCCTCTGGACAACGATCCGAATTTCCCGATCTGCGCCTGGGCGATTGCCCGCAAGACCTGACGCCTGTCAGGCGCGCTCGATCCGGCCGCCCGCGCGGGCCCAATGTCCGAGACCGCCCAGATTGTGGACCTCGGGATAACCCAGGCCCAGCAACAGCTTGCGCGCCCGGGCCGAACGTCCGCCCGAGGCGCAATAGACCGCGATCCGCGTCGCATCCTTCAGGCGCGGCTCGAACTCCGGATGGTGGCGATCAGCCTTGTCCGACAGGCGCATCAGCGGGATGTGCAGGGCACCGGCGGCCTTGCCGGTGGCGGCCAGTTCCCCCGCCTCGCGCACGTCGATCAGCAGCAGGTCACCGCGGCTGGCCGCCTCGACCGCCTCGCTGACGCTAAGGCCGGGCTGGGCGGGTTTGCGGAAAAAGAACATCTGGAATCTGTCCGAGTGATTGCGGGTTTTCGCCAATTTAACATTCAATCAATTGAATGCAACGTCAAAACCTTTGCATCTGATATTTGTTCCCCTTACGTTCTGTTAATCGGGTTGGAGACTCACGGCGCTTCGCCTATCTCTGTGGCATTGGGTCCGAGGGCAGTTCATGGCTGAGCAGAAGTTCATCGAGGTACGCGGCGCGCGCGAGCATAATCTCAAGGGGATCGACGTGGATATTCCGCGCGATCAGTTGGTGGTGATCACCGGCCTTTCCGGCTCGGGCAAGTCGAGCCTGGCCTTTGATACCATCTATGCCGAAGGGCAGCGGCGCTATGTGGAATCGCTGTCCGCTTATGCGCGTCAGTTCCTCGACATGATGGAAAAGCCGGATGTGGACCATATCAGCGGTCTTTCCCCGGCGATTTCGATCGAGCAGAAGACCACCAGCAAGAACCCGCGCTCGACCGTCGGCACGGTGACCGAGATCTATGACTATATGCGGCTGTTGTTCGCGCGCGCGGGCACGCCCTATAGCCCCGCCACCGGCCTGCCGATTGAGGCGCAGCAGGTGCAGGACATGGTCGACCGCATCATGGCGATGGAGGAGGGCACCCGCGGCTATCTGCTGGCCCCCATCGTGCGCGACCGCAAGGGCGAATACCGCAAGGAGTTTCTGGAGCTGCGCAAGCAGGGCTTTCAGCGGGTCAAGGTCGACGGCCAGTTCTATGAGCTGGACGAACCGCCGACGCTCGACAAGAAGTTCCGCCATGACATCGACGTAGTGGTCGACCGCATCGTGGTGCGCGAAGGGCTGGAAACCCGGCTGGCCGACAGCCTGCGCACCGCGCTCGACCTCGCCTCGGGCATTGCCATCCTGGAAACCGCGCCCAGCGAAGGCGAGCCCGAGCGCATCACCTTTTCGGAAAACTTTGCCTGCCCGGTCTCGGGCTTTACCATCCCCGAGATCGAACCCCGGCTGTTCTCGTTCAACGCCCCCTATGGCGCCTGTCCGAAATGCGACGGTCTGGGGGTCGAGCTGTTCTTTGACGAACGTCTGGTGGTGCCAGATCAGAGCCTCAAGGTCTATGACGGTGCGCTGGCGCCCTGGCGCAAGGGCAAGTCGCCCTATTTCCTGCAAACCATCGAGGCCATCGCCCGCCATTACCAGTTCGACAAGAACACCCCCTGGAAGGATCTGCCGGAAAAGGTGCAGCAAGTGTTTCTGCGTGGCTCGGGCGACGAGGAAATCCAGTTCCGCTATGACGAGGGCGGCCGCGTCTATCAGGTCACCCGCAGTTTCGAAGGCGTCATCCCCAACATGGAGCGCCGCTATCGCGAGACCGACAGCAACTGGATCCGCGAGGAGTTCGAGCAGTATCAGAACAACCGCCCCTGCGGTGCCTGCGGCGGCTTCCGGCTGAAACCCGAGGCGCTGGCGGTCAAGATCGCGGGCCTGCATGTGGGTGAGGTGGTGCAGATGTCGATCAAGGAGGCCTATGCCTGGATCGACACCGCACCCGCCGCGCTGAGCGCGCAAAAGAACGAGATCGCACGCGCCATTCTCAAGGAAATCCGCGAGCGGCTTGGTTTCCTGAATAACGTGGGATTGGAATATCTTACACTGTCACGTTCAAGTGGAACGCTCTCGGGTGGCGAAAGTCAGCGTATCCGATTGGCCAGTCAGATCGGCTCGGGCCTCACCGGTGTGCTCTATGTGCTCGACGAACCCTCCATCGGCTTGCACCAGCGCGACAATGACCGCCTGCTGACCACGCTCAAGAACTTGCGGGATCAGGGCAATACGGTGATCGTGGTCGAACATGACGAGGAGGCGATCCGCGAGGCCGATTACGTGTTCGACATTGGCCCCGGCGCGGGTGTGCACGGCGGTCAGGTGGTCAGCCACGGCACGCCGGCGCAGATCGCCGCCGATGCGGCCTCGGTCACAGGGCAATACCTGTCGGGCAGCCGCGAGATATCGGTCCCGGCCGAGCGCCGCCCGGGCAATGGTAAGAAACTGACGGTGGTCAAGGCCACCGGCAACAACCTGCGCGAGGTCACCGCCGATTTCCCGCTGGGCAAGTTCGTCTGCGTCACCGGCGTCTCGGGCGGCGGCAAGTCGACGCTGACCATCGAGACCCTGTTCAAGACCGCCAGCATGCGCCTGAACGGTGCCCGCCAGACGCCCGCGCCCTGCGAAACGATCAAGGGGCTGGAATTCCTCGACAAGGTGATCGACATCGACCAGCGCCCCATCGGGCGCACCCCGCGGTCAAACCCCGCCACCTATACCGGCGCCTTCACGCCGATCCGCGACTGGTTCGCGGGCCTGCCCGAAGCCAAGGCGCGCGGCTACAAGCCGGGACGGTTCAGCTTCAACGTCAAGGGCGGCCGCTGTGAGGCCTGCCAAGGTGACGGTGTCATCAAGATCGAGATGCATTTCCTGCCCGATGTTTATGTCACCTGCGAAACCTGCAAGGGCGCGCGCTATAATCGCGAGACGCTGGAGGTGAAGTTCAAGGGCAAGAGCATCGCTGATGTGCTTGATATGACTGTGGAAGATGCGCAAGAGTTCTTCAAGGCGGTGCCGTCGATCCGCGAGAAGATGGACGCGCTCAGCCGCGTTGGTCTGGGTTACATCAAGGTCGGTCAGCAGGCCACGACACTCTCGGGTGGCGAGGCGCAGCGGGTGAAACTCAGCAAGGAACTCAGCCGCCGCTCGACGGGTCGTACGCTCTATATCCTCGACGAACCCACCACGGGCCTGCATTTCGAGGATGTGCGCAAACTGCTCGAAGTGCTGCATGAGCTGGTCGAACAGGGTAACACGGTGGTGGTGATCGAACACAATCTGGACGTGGTGAAAACCGCCGATTGGATCATCGACATCGGCCCCGAGGGCGGCGATGGCGGTGGCATGATCGTGGCCGAGGGTACGCCCGAGGATGTGGCCAATGCCGAGCGCAGCCATACCGGGCGCTACCTGAAACCGATGCTGAACTCTGAGCGGGTGGCGGCGGAATAACCGCCGCCGGTCCTGACAGGCTCAGACGGGGTGCATCCGGGCCTGCCTTTCGCGCAGGTACAGAACCCGCGCCGCAAAGGCGCAAAGCCCGATACAGCCAGTGCAGAGCGTCAACACCAACCAGGGCGCCGGGTTCATCCCCAGCGCTCTTGCCTCGCGCGCAAGCAGGGCAAATCCGATGCCGACGGCGATCAGCAGGTCAAGCCAAACCTGTAATCCCCACAGGTTCTGCACGTGGTTGTCCCAGAACCCCAAAGGGCCTTCTGAGGCGACGGTCCAGAGCGAGTAGACCAGAAAGGCGGCGGACACGACCGCCGGCAACCGCCACAGGCCGGGCAGGGGCCGGTCAAGTGGTTTCAGCGCGGCAATGCCAAACAGGATAAGGGCAGTCGCCCCGGCGAGGGCGGCAAGGGAAAGCAGGTTCATCACGATCTCCAGTCTGTATCACGCCCGCACATTGCGTCCGACCGGCGTCGCAAAACAATTACCTGGGGGGTAAGTGAAATCCGCACCCGATCCCCTATGCTGGGGCAAGCGGAGGGCAGGGATGACGGATTCATTCGGAGATGTGCTGAGGGAATGGCGCCAGCTGCGCCGGATGAGCCAGATGGAACTGGGTCTGTCGGCAGGTGTCTCACCGCGCCATGTCTCGTTTCTGGAAACTGGCCGCGCCCGGCCCAGCCGGGGGATGGTGCTGCGGCTCTGTGATGAGCTGGAGGTGCCGGGCAGCGCCCGCAACCGCTGGCTTACATCGGCGGGGCTGGCGCCTGCCTATCACAGCCGGGCAGGCGATGCGCCCGAAATGGCGCCACTGACACAGGCGGTGGACTGGATGCTCAGCCGTCATGCGCCTTATCCGGCGATGGCGGTGGATCGGCACTGGTGCCTCAAGGCGATGAACAAACCCGCCACGGCGATGTTCGCCGCCACCGGGCTGGGGGATGGCGACAGCCTGATCGACGCGCTGCTGGACAATCCGGCGCTGGCGGCGGCACTGGAAAACCGGGCCGAAATCGAACGTCTGAGCCTGGCGCGCCTGCGCACCGAGCTGGCCCATTTCGGCCACGACCCGGTGCTGGAACGGGCAGTGGCGCGGCTGGCGGACAGGGTCGCGACCCAGCCCGGCACGGCAGGCGATCCGATGCCCGTTGTGATCCCGGCCCGCTACCGTCTGGGCGAGGCGGTGCTCTCCTTCTTCACCACGATCACCCAGTTCGGCGCCACCGGAGATATTGCCATGTCCGAACTCAGGATCGAGATGTTCTTTCCCGCCGATGACGCCACCCGGCACGCTGTACAGGTGCTCTGGGGGACTGCAACGCCCGGAGATTGAGACATTGCGCCTTTGCGCTATGCTTTGATCGGGGATCAGAGGAGGAAAGCCATGCGCAAGTTGCAGACCCAGGGCGTGCACCACATCACCCTGACCGGTGCCGACCGGCAGAGCACGATAGATTTCTGGGAGGGGGTGCTGGGCATGCCCTTCGTGTTCGATCAGCCCAATCTCGACAACCCGGACGAAGGCCATGTCTATTTCGATCCGGGCGACGGGCGGTTGATCACCGTCTTTACCAACGAGACGCGCAAGGGCACGCCCGACCGCACGCCCACCGATCCGGGCTGCGTGCATCACATCGCCTTCAACGTGTCACAGGCGACCTTCTGGCAGGCGGTCGAACGTCTGGACGAACGCGGCATCGAACATTCCGGCCCCCGCGACCGGGGGTTCATGGATTCGATCTATTTCAAGGATCCGCTCGGCCTCCTGATCGAACTGGCAAGCTACCGGTTCGAGCCGCCGGTGGGTTGCACCCATGCCGATGTGCTGATCCGCGCGCACCGGATCCGGGTGGCGCGCGGTGACTACAATATCGACCGCATCCACCTGGCCGATGCAATCGAGGCGCTGGTGAGCGACCGGCAGGACAGCCTGTCCAAAGATCGGGGGCCGAAAAACCCCTGGTAAGCTCGGGGGCGGTACGTCAATTTCCTTGCTGACACCGCCCCCTTTGGCGGTCCATGCTGTGTGCGATCCCTCCCGAGTTGAAAGGACGCCTGATGGCAACGCGGAAACGGCCCAACATCCTGCTGGTCATGGCCGATCAGATGACGCCCTTCATGCTCGAGGCCTGCGGCGGCACCGGTGCGCGCACCCGTCATCTGAGCCGGCTGGCCGACCGCGCGGTGCAGTTCACCAATGCCTATACGCCCAGCCCGATCTGTGTGCCGGCCCGATCCTGTTTCATGACCGGGCTCTATACCTCGACCACGGGCTGTTACGACAATGGCGACCCCTATCACAGTTTCCTTCCCACCTTTGCTCATTACCTGACCAATGCGGGCTATGAAACGGTGCTGTCGGGCAAGATGCATTTCATTGGCGCCGACCAGTTGCACGGGTTTCAGCGGCGTCTGAACCCCGATATCTACCCTTCGGGGTTCCTGTGGTCCTATCCGCTGCCTCCCGAAGGGGACGCCTCGTTCCAGGCCTTTGATTTCACGCCGCAATACCTGGCCGAGAATATCGGGCCCGGCTGGTCGAAAGAGCTGCAATACGACGAGGAGACCCAGTTTCGGGCGCTGGAATACCTGCGCCACGCCCCGGACACGCCCTGGATGCTGACCGTGTCCTTTACCAACCCGCATCCGCCCTATGTGGTGCCGCGCGCCTATTGGGAGATGTACAAGGACGCCGATATCCCGCTGCCGGACTATCCGGGTGACATGGACGCGCGCTATTCCGAGTTCGATCACGCGCTGCGGCGCTGGCACGGCCTGCATCAGCGCGGCCACGAGATTCGCGACCCCCGGAACCTGATCGCCATGCGGCGCGGCTTTGCGGCGCTGGCCCATTATGTCGACGACAAGATCGGTGCGCTGCTCGAGGTGCTGGACGAGACCGGCCAGCGTGACGAAACGGTGATCATCGTCACTTCGGATCATGGCGAGATGCTCGGCGAAAAGGGGCTGATCCAGAAGCGCAGCCTTTACGAATGGTCGGCACGCATCCCGCTGATCATCGACCTGCCCGGCGCGGCACCCGGCCGGATCGACACGCCGGTGTCGCTGCTGGACCTGCCGGCCACGCTGATCGAGTTGGCCGGTCAGACACCGGTCGCGCCGCTCGAGGGGCGATCCCTGCTGGGCGCGGTGCTGGGGCAGGAGTTGGACACCGTGCCCATCGTTTCGGAATACCATGGCGAGGGCATCATGCGGCCCAGTTTCATGGTGCGGCTAGGCGACTGGAAATATCACTACTGCCACGGTTCGGCGCCACAGCTCTACAATCTGGCCGAGGATCCGGGCGAATGGCACAACCGTGCCGGAGAGCCGGGTCTCGCCGAAACCGAGGCGCGGCTCGACCGGGTGATCACCGGCGGCAATTTCGATCTGGAGCGGATCGCGCGCGAGGTCTGGGAGCGGCTGCCCCTCAAACAGGTGGTCAACGCCGCCATGCAGCGCAACGGCACCGCCTGGGATTATCGTCCCGACCCGGATACGGGCCGAAACTATGTGCGCTCGTGAGGTTCAGTTCAGGATATCGGCCACCGCGCCGATCAGGTTCAGCACCTTGTGAGTGTCGCGATCGACCTGATAGACATAGTCGCCCGCCCGCACGTAATAGCCGTTCTGCTTCAGGCCATAGCGATAGGGATCGTCGATGCGGATATAGTCGCGCGAAATAAGGTCGCCGATGCCATAGCGCGCCTTCACCTGTCCCGGCGGCACACAAGGCACCGCCTTCTTTGCCAGGCCCGGCGGACAATGCACCGAGGCGCTCGGATTGGCGGGGCGGGTAACCTTGATCTTGTTCTGGCCCTGCTGGACGGCCTTGCCGTTACCCTTGCCATTGCCATTGCCATTGCCATTGCCTGCCAGCGCCGGCGTGGTGGCGAGCGCCAGACTCAGTATCAGCAGTCCCGGGATCGTCCGTTTCATGCGTACACCTCCTGCTTGGGGCCAGCGAGCTGGCATGTCTTCTTCATACATGGGAGGAAGTCGCAGCGATTGCAAACCGATACGCAAAAACCCGCCGGTGGGGGCACCGACGGGTCTGGCTTCTTTCTGGTCCGAAATACTCCGGGGTGAATTGGCCGCAGGCCAAGAGGGGCAGCGCCCCTCAGCCACGCCCGCGTTTTTCGAACCGGGGCAGCATGGCGCTGAAATCCATGCCCTTGCCATCCTCTTCCTCGACGAACCGGGTGTATAGCGCCTCGGCCAGCTGACCCATCGGCGTATCCGCATCGGCGCTGCCGGCGGCCTGCTGGCTCAGCCGCAGATCCTTGAGCATCAGTTCGGCGGCGAAACCGGGCTTGTAGTCGTTGTCGGCGGGCGATTGCGGCCCCACTCCCGGCGCCGGGCAATAGGCGTTCATGGTCCAGCTATAGCCCGACGAGGTCGAAACCACGTCGAACATCTTCTGCCGGTCCAGCCCCAGTTTGTCGGCCAGCGCAAAGGCTTCGCAAGTGGCGATCATGGTGACGCCCAGGATCATGTTGTTGCAGATCTTGGCGGCCTGTCCGGCGCCCGCATCGCCGCAATGCACGGCCTTCTGTCCCATGATGTCGAACAGAGGCTTTGCCTTCTCAAACGCCGCCTCCGAGCCGCCCGCCATGAAGGTCAGCGTACCGGCCGCCGCGCCACCAATGCCGCCCGAGACCGGCGCGTCGACCGCCAGGAGCCCGGCCGCCTCGGCATCTGCCGCCACCGCCCGGGCGCTGTCCACGTCGACCGTCGAGCAATCGACCAACGCCGCGCCCGCCGTCATCGCCGGGATCACCTCGACCGCAACGGCGCGCAGGATCTGGCCGTTGGGCAACATGGTCACCACCACATCGGCGCCGCGCGCGGCCTCGGCCGCGCTGGCCGCGCGGGTCACACCCGCCACCTCGACCGGCGCCATGTCGAATCCGGTCACCTCGTGACCGGCCTTGGCCAGGTTGGCCGCCATCGGCGCCCCCATATTGCCCAGACCGATAAAGCCGATTTTCATGCCTATTCCTCCTCGAATGTCAGCGCCTCGGCGCCCAGCGGCTGCAACATGGCCGATACCGCCACCGCGGGCACCGTCAGGTCGGCATATTGCCAGCGCGGATTGCGATCCTTGTCGATGATCTGGGCGCGGATCCCTTCCAGGAAATCGCCCTTTTCCATCGCACGATAGGTGAAGCGGTATTCCAGCTCCAGCGCCTTGCGGATGCTCAGCGTCGCGCCGCGCAGCCGATGCAGCATCTCCACCGTACAGGCCATCGACAAGGGCGAGTTCCGCTCGAGGCCGGCGAGAATTTTCGACGAAAATTCTCCGCCATCGCCCCTGAGCGAGGTCAGGATATCCCCCAGCGTCTCGCCACCGAAATGGCGGTCGATCTCCGCCTGCATGGCGCGCAACTCACCCGGCGGCGGGGTTTGGGCATGCGTGGCCAGAATCGCCGGATCGCCCGAGGCCTCGAGCATCTCGATCAGCCCGTCCCAGTCACCTTGCGGGATGTAGAGATCGGCAAAACCCGCAAAAATCGCGTCATCCGGTCCCATCCGCCCGGCGGTGGTGCCCAGGTATTCGCCCAGCCGCCCCGGCGCCAGCGCCAGCATCAGCGTGCCGCCCACATCCGGCACCAGCCCGATGCCGCATTCGGGCATGGCGATTTTGCTGCTTTCGCCGACCACCCGGTGCGAGCCGTGACAGCCGATGCCGACACCGCCGCCCATGGTAAAGCCCTGCATGAAGCTGACCACCGGCTTGGGATACTCGAAGATCATCGCATTCATGCGATATTCGTCGCGCCAGAAGGTGCGCCCGTATCCGTAGTCACCTCGGGTGCCGGTATCATAGAGCTCGGCAATGTCGCCGCCCGCGCAAAACGCCTTGTCACCCTCGGCGTCGATGATCACCAGCGCGACGTCATCATCCTCGCGCCAGTTCCTCAGCGCCGCGTCGATCGCCATGCACATGTCATAGCTCATCGCGTTCAGCGCCTGCGGGCGGGTCAGCGTGATCCGCCCAGCGCGCCCCGTAACCCGGATGTCGATATCTGCCATCACTTCCTCAGCGGTTGGCCAGCATATGGCGGGCGGTGATCACCCGCATGATCTCGTTGGTGCCTTCCAGGATCTGGTGCACCCGCAGGTCACGCACCAGCTTCTCGATCCCGTAATCGGCAAGATAGCCGTAACCGCCATGCAGTTGCAGGCACTGATCCACCACTTTCGAACCGGTCTCGGTCACGAATTTCTTGGCCATGGCGCAGAACTTGGTGGCATCGGGCGCCTTGTTGTCCAGCTTCCACGCCGCCTGCCGCAGGAATGTGCGCGCCGCCTGCAGTTCGATCTCCATATCCGCCAGCCGGAACTGCAGCGCCTGGAACTGGTCGATGGATTTGCCAAAGGCCTTGCGCTCGCCCATGTATTGCAGGGTCATGTTCAACGCCGTCTGCGCCGCGCCCAGGCTGCACGAGGCGATGTTGAGCCGCCCGCCATCCAGCCCCATCATCGCGTATTTGAACCCGTCGCCCTCGACGCCGACCAGGTTGCCCGCGGGCACCTTGCAATCGTCGAACTGCACCTGGGCCGTGGGCTGGCTCTTCCAGCCCATCTTCTGTTCCAGCGCGCCAAAGCTCAGACCGGGCGTGCCGTCCTCGACATAGACGGTCGATATCCCCTTGGGCCCGTCCTCTCCGGTGCGCACCATGCAGACATAGGCATCGGAATATCCGCCACCCGAGATGAACGCCTTGGTGCCGTTCAGCGTGTAACCCTCGTTGGTCTTTTCCGCCCGTGTCTTCAACGCCGCCGCATCCGAGCCCGAGCCTGGTTCGGTCAGGCAATAGCTCAGCACCGTGCTGAGCGACAGCACATCCGGCATCACCCGCGCCTTCAACTCATCACTGGCGAAATTGTCCAGCATCTTGGCGCACATGTTGTGGATCGACAGGAAGGCCGCGACCGACGGGCAGGCCATGCTGAGCGCCTCGAACACCAGTGTGGCATCCAGCCGGGTCAGCCCGGCGCCGCCGGCCTCCTCGGATACGTAAAGCCCGCCAAAACCCAGCTCGCCCACCTGCGGCCAAAGGTCCTTGGGAATGGTGCCCTCGGCCTCCCATTGCCGGGCATAAGGCGCGATATTGTCCTGGCCGAACGCGTGGGCCATGTCGAAAATCGCGGTCTGTTCCTCAGTCAGTGCAAAATCCATGACGTTTCCTCCATCGGCAGGACAGCAGAATTGAACAGTTGTTTATTTCTTACCGCCGCGCCGGTATCCGATCAAGCGTCAATGCCGCAAATACCCTATGCAGAAATGCAAAGCGCGCCGCCCCAGGCCCTTTCACTTTGCCTTAAATACTCCGGGGTGAATTGGCCGCAGGCAAAGAGGGGCAGCGCCCCTCCGCCTACAAATCCGCGTGGAACTCCTCGATCAGGTGGCGCACAACGGCACGCCCCGCATCCTCGCCCCGGGCCAGCGCCTCGGCATGGACCCGGCGTTGGCGGGTGGCCGAGTTGCCGTGTTCGGCGATCTGCCGCAGGCGGGCGATCTCGGGCAGGGTGCCCAGCGCCTCGGCATCCTCTGACAGCATGCCCATCAACTCGTCCATCAGCACCGTCATCGGCTTGACCGAGCGGTCACCGAAATCGATCAGCCCTTCGCCCACGCCATAACGCTGCGCGCGCCAGCGGTTCTCGCCCACCAGGAAACGGTCGTAATGGCGCCAGCGCAGGTTGCGCGCCTTCAGGCGGCACAGCATCCGCATCAGCGCCTGGTTCATCGCCGCCAGCGACAGCGCATGCTCCAGCCGGGGCTGCACATCCATGATCCGGGTCTCAAGTGTCGGAAACCGGTGCGAGGGGCGCAGGTCCCACCAGATCTTTGTGGTGTCTTCGATCACCCCCAGTTCGACCAGAATGCCCGTGGTGCGCTCATACTCCGCCCAGCTTGCGAATGTGGGTGGCAGGCCCGTGCGCGGCAGGTTGTCGAAGATGGTCAGCCGGTAAGAGGACAGGCCGGTATCCTCGCCATTCCAGAAGGGCGAGGAGGCCGACAGCGCCAGAAGATGGGGCAGGAAATAGCTTAGCTGCGGCATCAGATCGGCGCGCAGCGCCTTGTCGGCGACCCCGATATGCACATGCATGCCACAGATCAGCATCCGCCGCGCCACCCCGCCCAACGCATGTTGCAGCGCGTCGTAGCGTTCCTTGCGAGTGTGGTGCTGGTCCTTCCAACTGGCGAACGGGTGGCAGGAGACCGCGATCGGGGTCAGGTTATGCTCGGCCGCCCGTTGTGAGACGCAGGCGCGCAGACGCTTCAGGTCGTCGCGCGCGGCGGCAATGGTGGCATGGGGGCGGGTGCCGACCTCGATCTGGCATTGCAGGAATTCCGGGCTGACCTGACCTTCGCAATCGGCCTGACAGGCCGCCATCAACGCCTCGGGCGCCTCGGCCAGATGCAGGCTGTCGCGGTCGACCAGCAGATATTCCTCTTCGATGCCGAGTGTGAATTCCTTTTGCATGACCCCTCCACTGCCGGTTTCAGACCAGTGAACAGGCAACAGGTGGCTTTGCCAAGCAGGAATGGCGTTGGCCTGAGGGGCCGGGACGGGTAAGGAACGGGCCGGGACAGGCTGACAGAGCGGGGTGGCGGGATGAAGAAACGCAGATTTCCACGGGCAAATGCATGGTTGTCACGCTGGGGCGTGGCGCTGAGCGATGCGCGCGAGGCGCAGGCGGAACAGGCGCGGCTGGCTGATTTCGAGGCGCGCGGCGGGCTGGATGCGCCGGCCTATGCGCTGAGCCCGGGCATGCGGACCTTTGATCTGGCACCGCTGATCGAGGATTACGCGCTGCATGTCGACGCGCTGGCGGCGCTGCATGACCCGGCGCAGTGCCGCACCGGATACCGCAGCGGCAATGGCTATTACGACACACCGGATGCCGAGGCGCTGTATCTGATGATCCGCCGCTATCAGCCGCGCCGGGTGATCGAGGTGGGCTGTGGCAACTCGACCCGGATCACGCGGCAGGCGGTGCTGGATGGCGGGCTGGAGACCGAGATCACCGCTATCGACCCCTGGCCGCGTGCCGATATCGCGGGTGTGGTGGACAGGTTTGAACAGGCCCGACTGGAAGAGGTCGATCCGGCGCTGTTTGGCGCGCTTGAGGCCGACGATGTTCTGTTCATCGATTCAAGCCACCAGGTGCGGATGAGCAATGACGTGGCGCATCTGTTCTGTCGCATCATCCCGGCGCTGGCGCCGGGCGTGGTCATTCATGTGCACGATGTGTTCCTGCCCTATGAATATCCCAAGCGGTTCTTTTACGACTGCCCGTCCTGGGGCGAGCAATATGTATTGCATGCGCTGTTGCAGTCGGGCGGCTACGAGTTGCTCTGGCCCGGCTACTATCTGCAACGGGCGCGTCCCGATGCGGTCGAGGCGCTGCCGTTTCTGGCCCAGGGCCGGGCGCAGTCGCTCTGGATCCGCAAGCTATAGGGGTGAGTGCCCGGTTGTGACCAAAAGGCGCGCGCTTTGCGCGCACGCGTCTTGTTTGCGCTCGGGCCGCGCAGGCCCCGGGGCGCTGCCCCGGACCCCGGGATATTTGCGGCAAGAGGAAAGGGTCAGAGCAGGCGGACCTGGGTGCCGACCTGGACCAGTTCGTAGAGTTCCTCGACATGCTGGTTGTAGAGGCCGATGCAGCCCGAGGAGCTTTGCCGTCCGATCTTGCGGGTATCATGGGTGCCGTGCACCAGATAGGCGGGCCAGGTCAGATACATGGCGCGGGTACCCAGCGGGTTGCCGACCTCGCCGCCCTCGATCCGGATTGGCAGGGTCGGGTCGCGCTCGCGCATCGAGGCTGTTGGTGTCCAGCTGGGGTTGACGGTCTTGCGCACAACCTCGGTATATCCGCGGCGGGTCAGTTCCTCGGTCATCGGGACCGAGGAGGGATAGAGCTTGTAACTGCCATCGGCACCCCAGTAATGCACCGCGCGGCTGGTGATATCGGCCAGCAGGCAGCCGACGCCGAGTTTTTCGAAATGGTCCTGCCAGTTCTGTTGCGAGAAAGAGGAGATGTTGCGCCGCACGGGTACCTGATCGCGAATTGCGGTCTCGGTTGTCGGGAAAGCGTCGGTCGACTGCGCGCGGGCAAGCGCGGGCGCGGCAAGCGCTGCCGCGGCACCGAGAAGGGTTGCACGGCGGGTCATGCGGGTGGTGGACATATGAAACTCCGGTTTTCCTGCCTGATTAGCCAATGGATATATTGCTGCTATCGGTGCAATGGAAAAGGGGGAAACCTGTATCCGATTGTATCGAAACGCGGCTGCTCACGCGTTTGTCATAAGTCGAGAGCGACGGGAAGGGGGGTCCTGCGCTGGAAGGTTGGGCCGAGGCGCTCGGGGAAAGGCCGCGACGCGTCGAACGCGATGGGCCAGAGGTGGAAACGCCCCGGTCCGCAGGGGCCGGGGCGTTCCTTGTCTGGGCTTATTCCATCACGGGGATGGAGAATTCGCCGCCTTCCTTGATGCCCGAGGGCCAGCGGGCGGTGACGGTCTTGGTCCGGGTATAGAACTTGAACGCGTCGGGGCCGTGCTGGTTCAGGTCGCCAAAGGCGGATTTCTTCCAGCCGCCGAAGGTGTGATAGGCCAGCGGCACCGGGATCGGCACGTTGACGCCGACCATGCCGATATTGATCCGGTTGGCGAAATCGCGCGCGGCGTCGCCGTCGCGGGTAAAGATCGCGGTGCCGTTGCCGTATTCGTGGTCCATGGCAAGGCCAAGGGCCTCTTCATAGCTCTTGGCGCGCACGGTGCTGAGGACCGGACCAAAGATCTCTTTCTTGTAGATGTCCATGTCGGGGGTGACATGGTCAAAGAGATGCGGGCCGACAAAGAAGCCGTCCTCGTAGCCCTGCAGGCTGAAATCGCGGCCATCGACCACCAGCTTGGCGCCCTGTTCCACGCCCGAGTTCACCAGGCGCAGGATGTTCTCCTTGGCGGCGGCGGTGACAACGGGGCCGTAATCGACATCCTTGCCGGCGGTATAGGGACCGACCTTCAGTTTCTCGATCCGGGGGACCAGTTTCTCGATCAGGCGGTCGGCGGTGTCATCGCCCACCGGCACGGCGACCGAAATGGCCATGCAGCGTTCGCCCGCGGCACCGTAACCGGCACCGACCAGCGCGTCGGCGGCCTGGTCCATGTCGGCGTCGGGCATGATGATCATGTGGTTCTTGGCGCCGCCAAAGCACTGCACGCGCTTGCCCTGGGCGCAGCCGGTGCCATAGATGTACTCGGCAATCGGAGTCGAGCCGACAAAACCGACCGACTGGATCACCGGGTTGTAAAGGATCGCGTCCACCGCTTCCTTGTCGCCGTTGACGACCTGAAGGATGCCCTTGGGCAGTCCGGCCTCTTCCATCAGTTCGGCCAGCATCAGCGGCACCGACGGGTCACGCTCGGACGGTTTCAGGATGAAGGCGTTGCCACAGGCGATGGCGGGCGCGAACATCCACATCGGGATCATGGCGGGGAAGTTGAACGGCGTGATGCCGGCGGTGACGCCCAGCGGCTGGCGCATCGAATACATGTCGATGCCGGGGCCGGCGCTGTCGGTGAACTCGCCCTTCAGCATGTGGGGGGCACCGATGCAGTATTCAACCACTTCCAGCCCGCGCTGCACGTCGCCTGCGGCGTCGGGCAGGGTCTTGCCGTGCTCGCGGCTCAGCGCCTCGGCCAGCTTGTCCATGTCGCGGTTCAGAAGGTCGACGAATTTCATCATCACCCGCGCCCGGCGTTGCGGGTTGACGGCGGCCCATGCGGGCTGGGCAGCAGCGGCGATTTCAACCGCGCGGGCCATTTCCTCGGTCGAGGCGAGCGGGCATTTAGCCTGCACTTCGCCGGTGGCGGGGTTGTAGACATCGGCAAAGCGGCCCGAGGTGCCTTTGACATGTTCGCCGTTGATATAGTGGGTCAGTTCCTGCATGGGATCTCCTCCGGATTGGCTGGCGGCACTTTAGGCTTGCGAAAATCCCGAGAAAAGAGGCAAGATTTCAAAAGCGTTTTGCAAGAATGCAACGACGAGGGCGGGATGGATCCACATTGGGACGATATGAAGGTGTTTCTGGCGGTCGCGCGCGAGGAGAGCCTGTCGGGCGCGGGGCGTCAGCTGAAACTGGATCCCGCCACCGTCGGGCGCCGCATCGCTCGGCTGGAAGCCGCCTATGACACGCCGCTGTTTGCCAAATCGCCGCAAGGTTACACGCTGACCGCGGCGGGTGAGCGGCTGCTGTCGCATGGCGAACAGGCCGAGGCGGCGATGCGCAGCGCCTCCGAGGCGCTGGCCGGCACCACCGAGGGGCTGACCGGTCAGATCCGCATCGGTGCGCCCGATGGCAGCGCCAACTACCTTTTGCCGCAGGTCTGCGCCCAGATCAGTGACGAGAATCCGGATCTGGATATCCAGATCCTCGCCCTGCCGCGTGTCATCAACCTGTCGCGGCGCGAAGCAGACATGGCCGTCACCGTCAGCGCGCCCACGGCAGGGCATCTGCTGGTGCAGAGGATCACCGATTACCGGCTGCATATGGTGGCCTCGCGCCGCTACCTGCGCACGCATCCCCCCATCGAGACGCTGGCCGACCTGCGTGGTCACCGGATGATCGGATATATCCCCGACATGATCTTTGATCGCGAACTGGATTACCTCAACGATATCGGCATCGAGCGGGTGGCACTGGCCTCGAATTCGGTTTCGGTGCAACTGCGGCAGGCGGGGCATGGGTCGGGCATCTGCGTGGCGCATGATTTCACCCTGCCGTTCCATGGCAATCTGCGGCGCATCCTGACCGATCAGGTCAGTCTGACACGCTCTTTCTATCTGGTCCGGCATCAGGGCGACCAGCGCAGCGAGCGGCTCAACCGCTTTGCCGAGGCGCTGACGCGTGGGATCCGCGACGAGGTAGCACGGCTCGAGGCCGACGCCACGTCTTGACAGGGCGACGCAATGGCGCAACGCTTTTGAATATGAAGAGATATTTCGGAGGTGTTGCATATGCTCGTTCAGGCCATTCTCAAGTCCAAGGCCAGTGACGGGGTCGTGACCGTCAGCGCCGCGGCCACCGTGGCAGAGGCCGCCGCGATTCTGGCAGAGAAGCGTATCGGCACTGTGGTCGTCTCGGACGATGGCGAGACGGCGCTGGGGATCCTCTCCGAGCGTGATATCGTGCGCGAACTGGCCGCCAGTGGCAGCGGTTGTCTGAGCGAAACGGTCAGCGCCTACATGACCAAGGATCTGGTGACATGTGGCCGTGATTCCAAGGTACAGGATGTGCTGACCCAGATGACCGAGCGCCGCTTCCGCCACATGCCCGTGGTCGAGGAGGGCAAGCTGGTCGGGCTGGTCACCTTGGGCGACGTGGTCAAGGCGCAGCTGGCTGAGCTGGCGATGGAGAAGAATGCCCTCGAAGGCATGATCATGGGCCACTAATCGCAAACAACGCTTTGCCGCAGGTTGGAATGCTTGCACCTGCGGCAGAGATATGTTTGCTTGCGCAGCAAGATTATTGCGCAGGAGGCCCAGATGAGAGTGGCTTTGTATCCCGGTACCTTTGATCCGATCACCCTGGGTCACGTCGATATCATCCGCCGCGCCGCCGCGCTGGTGGACAAGCTGGTGATCGGGGTCGCGATCAACCGTGACAAGGGGCCGCTGTTCACGCTTGAAGAACGGGTCGCGATGATCGAGGCGGAATGTGCCGCGCTCAGCGCCGAGACCGGGACCGAGATCGTGGCGCATCCGTTCGAGAATCTGCTGATCGACTGCGCCCGCGACGTGGGCGCCCAGATCATCGTGCGAGGCCTGCGCGCGGTGGCCGATTTCGAATATGAATTCCAGATGGTCGGCATGAACCGCGCGCTGGATGACAGTGTCGAGACCGTGTTCCTGATGGCCGATGCCCGCCGCCAGGCGATTGCCTCGAAGCTGGTGAAGGAAATCGCGCGGCTGGGGGGCGACGTGTCGAAATTCGTGCCTCCCCGGGTCAATGATGCCCTCAAGGAGCGGCTGGGCAGGGCGTAAGCGTTCCGCCTCCTGCCGCTTTGTCCTGATGATTTGATACGAAATGGCCGCAACCGGGCCAAACGGGCATCCGGGTCGCAAGGCGATCCGGGGCGCGTCCTATCGCCAGAAGGCCAGCCATTCGAGCAGGTCGAACAGTTTCTTGCCCAGGAACAGCATGTGTTCGGTCCCGAACATCGCGAAATCCAGCATCGCGGCGCCCAGCAGGATGACACCCAGCCATATGGAGATCTGATTTGTCATGATGTCCCGGCTCCGACAGAAACGCCCGCCCAGATAACCTGAGCGGGCGTCTTGTCTCAAGAGGGTCAGCGGAAATCAGCCCAGACGGCCCATCGCCACCGCCACATCGGCCATACGGACCGAGAAACCCCATTCGTTGTCGTACCAGGCCAGCACGCGCACCATGCGGTTTTCCACCACGCGGGTCTGGTCGGGGGTAAAGATCGAGCTTTCGGGGGTGTGATTGAAATCGGTCGACACCAGCGGCGCGGGCTCGTAACCCAGCACGCCCTTCATCGGGCCACTTGCGGCGGCCTGAACGGCGGCGTTCACCTCGTCGGCACTCACGTCGCGCCCCGCGCGGAAGGTCAGGTCGACAGCCGAGACATTGGGCGTCGGCACCCGGATCGCCGATCCGTCCAGCCGCCCCTTGAGGTTCGGCAGCACCTCACCCAGCGCCTTGGCGGCGCCGGTCGAGGTGGGGATCATCGACATCGCGGCGGCACGGGCGCGATAGAGGTCCTTGTGGCGGCGGTCCAGCGTCGGCTGATCGCCAGTATAGGCGTGGATCGTCGTCATGATGCCGTGTTCGATGCCAAAGGCCTCGTCCAGCACCTTGGCCAGCGGCGCCAGGCAGTTGGTGGTGCAGGACCCGTTCGAGATCATGGTGTCGGCGGCGGTCAACTGGTCGTCGTTGACGCCGAACACGATGGTCTTGTCCACGTTCTTGCCGGGGGCGGACAGCAGCACCTTCTTGGCGCCGCGCTCCAGATGCACCTTGGCCTTGGCGCCATCGTTGAACTTGCCGGTGCATTCCAGCACCACGTCACAACCCGACCAGTCCAATTCGTTCAGGTCATAGGTCGAGAACATCTGCATGTCGCCCCGGCCCAGGTTCATGGTGCCGTCGCCGATGGTGACCTCACCCGGAAAACGACCATGCACGCTGTCATACTTGATCAGGTGGGCAGCGGTTTCCAGCGGACCGGTGGCGTTGACCTTGATCACCTCGATATCGTCGCGGCCCGAGGCTGCGATATGCGACAGGGTGCACCGACCGATACGGCCAAATCCGTTGATACCAACCTTGATGGTCATTCCGAAACTCCGACAGACGTGATTTTGACCCGCCATATAGACGGCGCGGCCAAGGGCAGAAAGGGCAAAACCGATTTATTTTGAGTGTGTTAGCGCAAACTTGGTCCGGTTGCGCTAACGCTTGCGGCCAACGGGCGATAGGATAGGGTGACCAGAACGCGGGCAGGATGAAAGGATGCAGGCATGAGCGGATTGCTGGCCCTTCTCGATGATGTGGCGGGAATTGCCAAGGTCGCGGCGGCCTCGGTCGACGATGTGGCGGCACAGGCGGCCAAGGCGGGCGCCAAGGCGGCGGGCGCGGTGATTGACGATGCGGCGGTGACGCCGAAATACGTGCATGGTTTTGCGCCCGCGCGCGAATTGCCGATCATCTGGAAGATCGCGCGCGGATCGATCCGCAACAAGTTGCTGATCCTGCTGCCTGCGGCGCTGATCCTCGCGAATTTCGCACCCTGGCTGATCGCGCCGCTGTTGATGTTGGGCGGGGCCTATCTGTGTTTCGAGGGGGCGGAAAAGGTCTATCACGTGCTGGTGCCGCATGACACCAGCCATGTGTTCAAGGAGGACGAGCCGGGCGACCCGCTGCATCTGGAAGAGGAAAAGGCCGCCGGGGCCATCAAGACCGATTTCATCCTGTCGGCCGAGATCATGACCATCATCCTCGCCGCCATTCCCGAAAGCGGTTTCTGGATGGAGGCGGCGACGCTTGCGGTGGCCGGGATCGGCATCACCGTGGCGGTCTATGGCTCGGTGGCACTGATCGTCAAGGCGGATGATGTCGGGCTTTATCTGGCTGAAAACGGACGGCTTGGCCCCACCCGCGCCTTTGGTCGGGGGCTGGTACGGGGGATGCCGGGCTTCATGCATCTGCTGACGGTGGTGGGCACGGCGGCGATGCTGTGGGTGGGCGGTTCCATCGTTATCCACGGGATGGAGGAGTTGGGCTTTGGCTGGCTCGGCCACCATATCCATGACCTCGCCTATGCTGCCGGACACGCGGTGCCCGCAGGCTGGACCGGCGCGGTGGAATGGATCGCCAAGGCGGCGCTGGACGGCATCTTTGGTCTGGCGCTTGGCTTTGTGCTGATCCCTCTGGCGACGCGTCTGATCGCGCCGCTCTGGCGCGTGGTCACCGGCAAGGGAGTGGATGCCAAGGGGCACTGAGTGCCCCTTGGACAGGGTTCAGGCCATATCCTCGCCCGCCATGATCCGGGCATAGATCTCGGGGTCGGTGATCCCTTCGGAACCGATCAGCAGTACCCGCGCGTTCTCGTCCAGCCCGAGCGCGGCGCTGAGCGCGGTATCGCTGCGCGCGGCGATGAGCGCAGCCAGCCCGGCCACGGCGCTTTCCCCTGCTTCGACCGCCGGGTCGTTCCCCAGCGGATGCGCCAGCAGCCGCACGGTCGGCGCCACCAGCGTATCGGGGATGGTCAGGTAATCGCGGGCCTCTTCGGCCAGGATTGCCCAGGCCAGCGGCGAGGGTTCGCCGCAGGACAGGCCCGCCATGATGGTCTCTTCGGCGATTTCGACGGCAGTGGCCGCCCCGGCGCGCGCACTTTCATAAAGACAGGCGGCGCGGTCGGGTTCGACAACAACGACACGCGGCGCCGCCTCGCCCCAATGCTGCACCAGCGCGGCGGTCACCCCGGCAGCCAGCCCGCCGACACCGCCCTGAAGAAAGACATGGGTGGGCGCCCGGTCCATCTCGCGGCAGATCTCGCGCACCATCACGCCATAGCCCGCCATCACATCGCGCGGCGGATCGGTATAGCCGGGCCACGAGGTGTCCGAGACCACGAACCAGCCATGCGCCTCGGCCTCGTCCTTGGCCGTGCGCACCGATGCGTCGTAATCGCCGTCGATGCGGATCACCTCGGCGCCCAGATCGCGCATCGCCTGCGCGCGGCCCTCGCTGACCTCGGCATGGATATAGATGCGACAGGGTGCGCCAAAGCGCTGACAGCCCCAGGCCAGCGAGCGGCCGTGGTTGCCATCGGTGGCGGAAACCAGCGTGATCCCGGCCACCGCGTCGCGATGCTTGCCCGCGCGGATATCGGCCAGTTCGACCTGCGCGCCGGTGCGGCGGGCAATCTCGCGTTGCAACACGCCGAGGGCCGCATAGGCGCCGCCAAGCGCCTTGAAACTGCCCAGGCCAAAGCGCGGGCCTTCGTGCTTGTAGCGGATCTCATCGACGCCGATCGCCTGTGCCAGCGCCGACAGCGCCACCAGCGGGGTCGGGGCATAACCGTCCCATTGGGTGATCTCACCCTCGGCGGCGTCGAAATCCTGTGGCGACAGCACCCGGTGGGCGGCATCTCCCCAGGTGGGAGAACAAGAGACATGGCCCAGATGGGCGGCGGGCAGAAGGTCTTTCATTTTCAGTCCTTTCTTTGCGGCAGCCGGTCCCGCACCAGTGCCGCCCAGAAGGCGGCCCCGATCGGCAGCAGCGCGTCGTTGAAATCGTAATCCGAGGCATGCAGGGGCTTGGCATGGGCGCCCTCGGTCCCGTTGCCCATCAGCAGGAAGCAGCCGGGTACGGCGGCGGTGAAATGGGCGAAATCCTCGGAGAAACTCATCGGCTCACGGTTGCCCTCGGCCTCCAGCCCCGCCGCGCGGGCGGCGCGGCAGACCGCCTGTGCCGGTTCTGGCGCGTTCATCGTCTCGACGAACTGGGTGTCGAAGTCGACCGCGACGCGAACCCCATGCGCCGCCGCCACGCCGCGCGCGATCTGCTCCATGAAACGCTGGATTTCGGCGCGATCCTGGGGCGCGCGGGCGCGAAAATCGCCCTTGAGCGTGGCATGACCCGGCAGCACGTTGCGCTGGCCATTGGTCAGGAACTCGGTCACCGAGATCACCGCGCCCGAGGCGGGCGCCAACTTGCGCGCCACAACGGTTTGCAGCGCGGTCACCATCTCGGCCCCCACGGTGATCGCATCGACCCCGGCCTGCGGCATCGAGGCATGGCCGCCCTGTCCGGTGATGTCGATCTGGAACAGCGTCTCGCTGTTGCAGATCAGGCCGGGCCGGGTCGAGACATGGCCAAGCGGGGCGCCGGGCAGGTTGTGGATAGCATAGACCTCGTCGATGGGAAACCGCTCCAGCACGCCTTCGTCGATCATCGCGCGCGCGCCCAGCCCGTGCTCTTCGGCGGGCTGGAACAGGAACACCACGGTGCCGTCGAAATCGGCGGCGCGCGCAAGCTCCTCGGCGGCGCCCAGCAACATGGTCATATGCCCGTCATGGCCGCAGGCATGCATCACGCCGGGAGTGGTCGAGACATGGTCATGGCTGGTGGTCTCGGTGATCGGCAGCGCGTCCATGTCGGCGCGCAGCCCGATGGCGCGATTGCCGCTGCCCGCACGCAGCACGCCGACCACGCCCGCGCCCTCGTGCACCTCGATCCCGAGAGCGCGCAGATGCGCCGCCACCACCGCCTTGGTCCGGGTCTCGGCCAGGCCAAGCTCGGGGTGGCGGTGCAGGTCGTGCCTGAATTGGGTCAGCCGCGCGGCGAAATCCATCCTGTCGACTCCGGTTGGGGTTCTGACGCAGGATAGGCGGAATCTGTGCGTGTGTTACATCGTGCTTCGGAGGGTGATGCTAAATTTTTTTCGCGTCTTGGCTGATGGTGATCTGGTTTTTGCGTTTTCAGATCCGCGAGAGCAGGTCGCGCAGGACCGCGCCATAGCGGCGGGCGATTGCGTCCTCTCCCACATGCCGACCCGCGCGCACCTGATGGCGGCCCGCCGACCAGAGATCGGTCACCACCCGGTCGCCAGCGGCAAAGATCAGCCCGTCCAGCAACTGGCCCGGTTCCAGCGCGCAGAGCGCTGGCGCATTGCTGTCGATGGCGACCAGATCGGCCAGGGCGCCGGGCGCGATCTCTCCGGCCCGGCGATCCAGCGCGCGGGCGCCGCCGCGCCCGGCCCCCAGATAGAGCGCCGCGCCCGTCGACCCTTCGGCACCGGCCAGCACGTTGCGTTCGCGGTCACGCAGCCGCTGGGAGTATTCCAGAAGCCGCAACTCTTCGGTCAGGGAAATCAATATGTTGGAATCCGATCCTACACCAAATGCACCGCCCGTTTCGAAATAGGTTACCCCGTTGAAGATGCCGTCCCCCAGATTGGCCTCGGTGATCGGGCACAGGCCCGCAACCGCGCCGGTGGCCGCCATGGCGCGGGTCTCGGCATCGGTCATATGGGTGGCGTGGATCAGGCACCAGCGCGGCCCGACCGCCGCGTTGTTCAGCAGCCAGTCGACCGGGCGGGCGCCATAGGCGGCCTTGATCTCTTCGACCTCGCGGGTCTGTTCGGCGATGTGGATATGCACCGGCCCGTCCGGGTAGCGCGCCGCGACCTCGGCCAGATCGGCGGCGGACACCGCGCGCAGTGAATGCGGCGCAATGCCGACACGGGCATCGGCGGGCAGGGTGCTTGCATGGGCGCGGGCGCCTTCGACAAGGGTGCAATAGGCGTCAAGCTCGTTGCCGAAACGCAATTGCCCGCCTGCGAGCGCGCGCCCATCGGCGCCGCCATGGGTATAGAGGACCGGGAGCAAGGTCAGGCCGATGCCGGTTTCCGCCGCTGCCTGCACGATCCGGGCCGACATCTCGGCCCTGTCGTCATAGGGCCCGCCGCCGGGGCGGTGATGCAGGTAATGGAACTCGCCCACCGCCGCATAGCCCGCCTTTTGCATCTCGACAAAGGTCTGGGCGGCAATCGCCGCCACATGCTCGGGCGTCAACCGGTCGAGAAAGCGGTACATCAGCTCGCGCCAGGTCCAGAAGCTTTCGCGCCCCCGGCTGCGATACTCGGTCATTCCCGCCATCGCCCGCTGAAAACTGTGGCTGTGCAGGTTGCCCGGCGCGGGCAACAGCGTGTCGACCCGCACATCGCCCGGCAGCGGCGCGCTGTCCGGCTCGACCGAGGCGATATGCAGCCCGTCAAGCGTGACGCGGGCGTCAGACAGCCAGCCCTTGGGGCCAAGCAGGCGATTGGCGAAAACAGTCATCCGCGCGCGCCCTAATTACCCAGGATGCCCGGCAGGCGCAGCCCGTGTTGGCGGGCGCAGTCGAGCGCGGTCTCATAGCCCGCATCGGCATGGCGCCAGACGCCGCTGGCGGGGTCGTTCCACAGCACCCGTTCCAGCCGGCGGGCGGCCTCGGGCGTGCCATCGGCGCAGATCACCACGCCCGCATGTTGGGAAAAGCCCATGCCGACGCCGCCGCCGTGATGCAGGCTGACCCAGGTGGCGCCCGAGGCGGTGTTGACCAGCGCGTTCAACAGCGGCCAGTCGCTGACCGCGTCCGAGCCGTCGCGCATCGCTTCGGTCTCGCGGTTGGGCGAGGCGACCGAGCCGCTGTCGAGGTGGTCGCGCCCGATCACTACCGGTGCCTTCAACTCGCCACTGGCCACCATCTCGTTAAAGGCAAGGCCCGCCTTGTGCCGGTCGCCAAGGCCGATCCAGCAGATGCGCGCGGGCAGGCCCTGAAAGGCGATGCGCTCCTGTGCCATGTCCAGCCAGTTGTGCAGATGGGTGTTGTCGGGAAACAGTTCCTTCATCTTGGCGTCGGTCTTCAGGATATCCTCGGGGTCGCCCGACAGGGCGCACCAGCGGAACGGGCCGATCCCCTTGCAGAACAAGGGCCGGATATAGGCGGGGACAAAACCGGGAAAGGCAAAGGCGTTTTCCAGCCCCTCATCCTGCGCCACCTGGCGGATGTTGTTGCCGTAATCCAGCGTCGGCACGCCTGCGTTCCAGAAATCGACCATCGCGGCCACATGCTGTTTCATCGAGGCGCGGGCGGCTTTCTCCACCGCTTTGGGGTCGCTCTCGCGCTTGTCCTTCCATTCCGCCATGGTCCAGCCCAGCGGCAGGTAGCCGTTGATCGGGTCATGGGCGCTGGTCTGGTCGGTGACGATGTCGGGGCGCAGTCCGCCCGCCTGCATGCGGGCGTAGATCTCGGGGAAAATCTCGGCCGCATTGCCCAAGAGCCCCACGGATTTCGCCTCGCCCGCCTGGGTCCAGCGGTCGATCATGGCCAGCGCCTCGTCCAGGGTCTCGGCTTTTTCATCCAGGTACCTGGTGCGCAGGCGGAAATCGATGCTGTCGGGGTTGCATTCGACCGCCAGGCAGCAGGCCCCCGCAAAGACGGCGGCCAGCGGCTGCGCCCCGCCCATGCCGCCCAGACCCCCGGTCAGGATCCAGCGGCCGGTCAGGTCGCCGCCGTAATGCTGGCGCCCGGCCTCGGCAAAGGTCTCATACGTGCCCTGAACGATGCCCTGGGTGCCGATATAGATCCAGGACCCGGCGGTCATCTGGCCGTACATCATCAGGCCCTTCTTATCGAGCGCGTTGAAGTGATCCCAGTTGGCCCAATGCGGCACCAGGTTGGAATTGGCGATCAGCACGCGGGGCGCGTCGGCATGGGTGCGCACCACCGCGACCGGCTTGCCGGATTGCACCACCAGCGTCTCGTCGGATTCGAGGTCTTTTAGCGTGGCGACGATGGTGTCGAAATCGCTCCATGTGCGGGCCGCGCGGCCGATGCCGCCATAGACCACCAGCTCATGCGGGTTCTCGGCCACATCCGGGTGCAGGTTGTTCATCAGCATCCGCATGGCGGCCTCGGTCTGCCAGCTCTTTGCGGTCCGCTCAGGTCCGGTGGGCGGATAGACGTCGCGGGTGTTCTTGCGGTCAAGCATGATCAGGCTCCTCTGGGGCTGCTCAGGCGCCCGGACAGCGCCAGTGTTTCGAGTTGGGTCAGAATTTCGGCCAGCACCGGGCGCAGGCGGTCGGCGCGCTCGGTCCGATAGGTCCAGGGAGCGGCCTCGTCCATATAGGCGCGCTGCGCGGTTTCCATCTGGATGGCGTGTTGGCCGGTCTCGGGCTGCCCGTAATGGCGGGTGGTCCAGCCGCCCTTGAAGCGGCCGTTCAGAACGGTCTGATCCGGGTCGGCGGCGCGGCAGGTTTCAAGCGTCGCCGCCTCGATCCCGGGGGCGCAGGTGGTGCCATTGTTGGTGCCGATATTGAATATCGGCAGGGTGCCCGCAAACAGGAACGGAATGTCGGACCGGATCGAGTGGCAATCATAGAGCACCGCCACCCCGTGCCGGTCGCGGGCGCGCTCCAGCGCCTCTGCCAATGCGGCGTGATAGGGGGCGTGATAGGTGGCGCGGCGTTCTGCGATCTCGTCGGCGTCGGGCGCTTGTCCCGGCAGCCAGATGTCATGCCCGTCGAAATCGGTGGTGGGACAGAGCGTGGTGGTGTTCTGTCCGGGATAGAGCGAGACGCCAGCGGGGTCCCGATTGGCGTCGATCACATAGCGGTGCACGGTCGATCTAACGATGGTCGCGCCGGGCAGCAGACCGGCATAGAGCCGGTCGATATGCCAGTCGGTATCGCTCAGCCCCTGACCGCGCGGGTTCAGCCGGGCGTGGATCGCATCGGGCACAAAGGTGCCGCCATGCGGCATGCCCAGCACCACCGGGCCGTCGCCCCGGATCACCTCGACCGGCGTCATGGCCGCAGCCCGCCCATGTCGATCCCCACCGCATCGAGGAGCGCACCGGCGCCGACCAGCCGCGCCGCGGTCTCGATCTCGGGCGCCATGTAACGGTCTTCCTCCAGCCGGGGCACCTCGGCGCGCAGCCGCGCGACCGCAGCTTGCAGCGCGGTGCTGGTCTGCAAGGGCGCGCGGAACTCGATGCCTTGCGCGGCGCAAAGAAGCTCGACGCCGAGGATGTAATGCAGGTTCTCGACCATCCGGCCCAGCCGCACCGCCCCATGCGCGGCCATGGAGACGTGATCCTCCTGATTGGCGCTGGTGGGGGTGCTGTCGGTGACGCAGGGATTGGCCAGATGCTTGTTCTCGCTCATCAGCGCGGCGGTGGTGACCTCGGCGATCATCAGGCCGGAATTCAGCCCCGGTTTCGGGGTCAGGAAAGGCGGCAGATCGAAACTGAGCGTCGGATCCACCATCAGCGCCACCCGGCGTTGCGCGATGGCGCCGATCTCGGACAGGGCCAGTGCGATCAGATCGGCGGCAAAGCCCACCGGCTCGGCGTGGAAATTGCCGCCCGAGACGATCATGTCCGCCTCGGCCAGCACCAGCGGGTTGTCGGTGGCGGCATTGGCCTCGATCTCCAGCGTCTGGGCGGCCTGGCGCAGCACGTCCATGGCGGCACCGGTCACCTGCGGCTGGCAGCGGATGCAATAGGGGTCCTGCACCCGGGTGTCGCCCTCGCGATGGCTTTCGCGGATCTCCGAGCCGTCGAGCAGCGCCCGCATCCGGGCGGCGGCGTCGATCTGGCCGCGATGGCCGCGCAGGGCGTGGATTTCGGGTTGCAGGGGCGCGGTCGACCCCATGATCGCATCGGTGGACAGCGCCGCCGTCACCAGCGAGGAGGTCGCCGCGCGCCAGGCACCGAACAGGCCCGCCAGCGCGAATGCGGTGGAAAACTGGGTGCCGTTGATAAAGGCCAGCCCCTCCTTGGGCCCCAGCGGAATGGGGGTCAGGCCGGCACGTGCCAATGCCTCGGCGCCGGGCAGGCGTTCGCCCTGGTATTCGGCCTCGCCTGCGCCGATGATCACCGCCGTCATATGGGCCAGCGGCGCCAGATCGCCCGAGGCCCCGACAGAACCCTGCACCGGGATCACCGGGGTGACATCGCGCGCCAGCATCTCCTGAAGCAGCGTGATCAGCTCCCAGCGCACGCCCGAGGCGCCGCGCCCCAGCGACAGCAGTTTCAACACCATCATCAGCCGGGCCATGCGGCGCGGGATCGGGGCGCCGACGCCGCAGCAATGGGACAGGATCAGGTTGCGTTGCAGGGTGGCGGTGTCCTGCGGCACGACCTTGAGGCTGGCCAGTTTGCCAAAGCCCGTATTCACGCCATAGACCGGCGCATCGCCCGCTGCCGCCGCCTGAATGCGCGCCGCCGCCGCCTCGACCGCCGGGCGGCAGGCGGGGTCGAGCCGCGCCGGGCTTTCGTCGAAATAGATCTGCGCCAGTTGCTCGAGCGTGGCAGAGCCGGGGGTGAGGGTCAGGGCGGTCACAAGGTGCCTCCGATGATGCGTTTGTAAAGCGGGTTGAACCCGATGCGATAGGCGAGTTCCGCCGGGTGAGCCACGTTCCAGACCGCCAGATCGGCGCGCTGGCCCGGGGCCAGCGTGCCCCGGTCGATCATACCCAGCGCGCGCGCGGCATTGCGGGTGGCGCCTGCCAGCGCCTCTTCGGGTGTCAGGCGGAACAGGGTGCAGGCCATGTTCATCGCCAAAAGCAGCGAGGTCATCGGAGAGGATCCGGGGTTGGCATCGGTCGAGACCGCCATCGGCACGCCATGTTCGCGCAACAGCGCGATGGGCGGCTTTTGCGTTTCGTTCAGGGTATAGAACGCACCGGGCAGGATCACCGCCGTCATCCCGGCCCGTGCCATGGCCACCACGCCCTCCTCGTCGAGATACTCGATATGGTCGGCCGAGAGCGCGCCGTAAGAGGCGGCGAGTTTGGCCCCGCCCAGATTGGAGAGCTGTTCGGCATGCAGCTTCACCGGCAGACCAAGATCGCGGGCCACGTCAAAGACGCGGGCGATCTGGGCAGGGTCAAAGGCGATGCCCTCGCAGAACCCGTCCACCGCGTCCACCAGCCCCTCGGCATGGGCGGCGCGCAGGGCGGGGATTGCCACGGTGTCGATATAGGCATCCGCCCGTCCGGCATAGTCCGCCGGCACCGCATGGGCGCCGAGAAAGCTGGTGCGGATGGTCACGTCACGGTGCTGGCCCAGCGCGCGGGCGGCGCGCAGCATGCGCAGTTCGGTCTCGGTGTCCAGCCCATAGCCGGATTTCACCTCGATCACCGCCACGCCCTCGGCGATCATCGCATCGACACGGGGCAGGGCGCTGGCGACCAGTTCGGCCTCGGTGGCGGTGCGGGTGGCCGTCACGGTCGAGACGATGCCGCCGCCCGCACGCGCGACCTCTTCATAGGTGGCCCCTTGCAGCCGCATTTCGAATTCCGATGCCCGGTTGCCGCCAAACACGATATGGGTGTGACAGTCGATCAACGCGGGCGTCACCAGCCGTCCGCCCAGATCGTGGCCGGGCAGGGTGGCGAACCGCGCGGACAGGTCGGCACGTGGCCCGGCCCACAGGATATGCCCGTCCTCGGCCACCAGCGCGGCGTGGTGGATCAGCCCATAGGGAGCGGCGTCGGCCGCCATGGTCGCGAGGGTACAGTTCTGAAACAGGGCGATTGACATTGGGGCAGCCTGGTTGATTTTACCCCCTCACATGTATGAGTAATAGTTTTTTATGTCCAGTCATAATATGGGGCGCGAGCGCGCTTCTCACCCTTTTTGCGCTGTTCAGCACGCGCGCCAATTTGTATACGTAAATTCCTAATTGCGCAGATTTATAAGGGCAGGGAGATGGGCGAGGAGACGCGGGTCAGCTATCAGGAAATCAAGGCCCGCGTCCTGGCGGCGATCCGCGACAACACCTGGCCGCCGGGCGCGATGCTGCCGGGCGAGGTGGCGCTGGCCGAGGAATATGGCTGCGCGCGTGCGACCGTCAACCGGGCCATGCGCGAACTTGCCGAAGAGGGGATCGTCGAGCGCAAGCGCAAGGCGGGCACGCGGGTCAAGCTGGCTCCGGTCCGGCAGGCGCGTTTCGCGATCCCGGTGGTGCGCGAAGAGATCGAGAGCACAGGTGCCACCTATCGCTATGCGCTGGTCAGCCGCTCCGAAGAGGCCGCGCCGAACTGGCTCTGTGCGCAGTTGGGGCTGTCCGCACAGGACCGGGTCTTGCATCTGGTCTGCATGCACTACGCCGACGAGCGGCCCTTTCAGCTGGAACAGCGTTGGATCAACCTGAGTACGGTGCCGCAGGCGGAGCACAAGGATTTCACCCAGATCGGCCCCAATGAATGGCTGGTCAGCGAGGTGCCGTTCACCGATATCCGGCTCAGTTTCTCGGCCTGTCGGGGCAACCGCGAAACGGCCGAGTTTCTGGGCGGCAACGAGACCGACGCCCATTTCACGGTGGAGCGGGTGACCTGGCTGGGCGAGCGACCGGTGACCTATGCCCGGCTGCTGTTCCATTCGGGCTATCGCATGACCACGATGTTATGACACGATACGACGATGGGATCTCGTCGGATTTCGTGCTAGCCGGAAGGCCATTGCCGCAATTCGATCAGAAAGCCGGACTGCCATGTCTCATCCCCTGGACGCCGCCGACCTGACCATTCTGCGCAGCCTGCAAGAGGATTGCCGGCTGGGGCTGGAAGAGCTGGCGCATCGCTGCGCGCTGTCGGTGCCTTCGGTGCAGCGTCGGTTGAAGCGGCTGCGTGAGGCAGGCTTGATCGAAAAGGAAATCGCCGTTCTCGATCCGGCGGGGTTCGACTGGAAGATGACCTTTGTGGTGATGGTCGAACTGGAGCGGGAATCGCTTCAGCAACTCGATCTGTTTCGCAAAAGGGCCAAGGCCGAGCCGCAGGTTCAGCAATGTTACTATGTCACCGGCGAGGCGGATTTCATCCTGATCTGCACCGCACGTGACATGCAGGATTTCGAAGCGCTGACCCATCGGTTGTTCTTCGAGGATTCGAATGTCCGGCGTTTCCGCACCTCGGTGGCGATGGACCGGACAAAGGTGACGCTCAGCCTGCCGATCTGAGCGGCGCCGTTTTCTTGCAAAGAAAACGGGACGGAAAACAGGTGTTTTCCGGGCCGGAATTTCCGCGAAATTCCGGCGGCGTCGCTCTACGGAAAAGGGGCGCGGTCACCCGCGCTCCCTGTGTCTTTTCCGGATCAGCCTCAGCCCAGCAGGTCCTTGACCTTCGCGACAGTTGCAGCGGCGGTGATGCCGAACTTCTCATAGAGCTCTTCGGCGGGGGCCGAGGCGCCAAATCCGGTCATGCCGACAAAGCCCGCCTTGGCCTCGCGTCCGCGCTCGCCCAGCAGCCAGCGGTCCCAGCCGCCTGCACGAACCGCGGCCTCGATGCCGACGCGGACCGGGCCTGCGGGCAGGACGCGCTTGCGATAGGCTTCGTCCTGCTCGGCAAAAAGTTCCATGCAGGGCATCGACACCACGCGGGTGCCAATCCCTTCGGCCTCGAGCGTTGCGCGGGCCTGCATGGCGATCTCGACCTCGGACCCGGTGGCGATCAGGATCACCTGACGCTTGCCCGCGCTTGCATCGGCCAGCACATAGGCGCCCTGCGCGCTGAGGTTCTTGGTCTTGTGCTCGGTGCGCAGGGTGGGCAGGTTCTGGCGCGTCAGCGACAGGACCGAGGGGCTCTGCTGGAAGGTCAGTGCAAGTTCCCAGGCCTCGGCGGTTTCCACCGTGTCGGCGGGGCGGAACACATAGGTGTTGGGGGTTGCGCGGCTGATCGCCAGATGCTCCACCGGCTGGTGGGTTGGACCATCCTCGCCCAGGCCGATCGAGTCATGCGTCATCACAAAGACCGACGGGATCTTCATCAGCGCGGCCAGGCGCATCGCCGGGCGGGCATAGTCGGTAAAGCACATGAAGGTACCGCCATAGGGGCGGATGCCACCATGCAGCGCCATGCCGTTCATCGCCGCCGCCATGCCATGTTCGCGAATACCCCAGTGGATATAGCGGCCCTTGCGGTTTTCCGGCAGGAAGATGCCCAGATCGGCGGTCTTGGTGTTGTTCGAGCCGGTCAGGTCGGCCGAGCCACCGACGGTCTCGGTCATGATCGGGTTGACGACCTTCAGCACCTCTTCCGAGCTTTTGCGGGTGGCCCATTTGGGCTGCTCTTCCGAGACCTGCTTTTTCAGCGCGCGGATGGCACCGGCCAGCTTCTTGGGCGCCTCGAAGGCATAGGCGCGGGTGAACTCGGCCTGCTTGCGCTCGCTCAGCTCGGCAAAGCGGGCTTCCCAGGCGGCGCGCTCGGCGGCGCCCCGGCTGCCGATGGCTTCCCAGGCGGATTTCACGTCCGAAGGCACCTCGAAGGGTCCATGCGCCCAGCCATAGGCCTCTTTCGCGGCCAGAAGCTGGCCTTGGTCGGTCAGCGCGCCATGACCCTTGGAGGTGTCCTGTGCCGCGTGGCCGAGCGCGATATGGGTCTTGCAGGCGATCATCGTGGGCTTATTCGAACCCTTGGCCTGGGTCAGAGCGGCGTCGATGGCGGCCGGATCGTGACCGTCGATCTCGATCACATGCCAGCCCGAGGCGGCAAAGCGGCGAACCTGGTCGGTGCGGTCGGCGATATCGACGGTGCCGTCGATGGTGATGTTGTTGTTGTCCCACAGGACGACCAGCTTGCTCAACTCCAGACGCCCGGCAAGACCGATCGCTTCCTGGCTGACGCCTTCCATCAGGCAGCCGTCACCGGCGATCACATAGGTGTAATGGTCGACGACCTTCTTGCCGTATTGCGCGCGCTGGATTTCCTCGGCGATGGCAAAGCCCACGGCGTTCGAGATGCCCTGACCCAGAGGGCCGGTGGTGGTCTCGATTCCCTTGGCCAGGAAATTCTCGGGGTGGCCGGCGGTCTTGGCACCCATCTGGCGGAAGTTCTTGATCTCCTCCAGCGTGATCTCGGGATTGCCGGTGAGATAGAGCAGCGAATAGAGCAGCATCGAGCCATGGCCGGCCGACAGGATGAACCGGTCGCGGTCGGGCCAGGTGGGATTGGCGGCGTCGAATTTCAGGTGCTTTTCGAACAGCACGGTGGCGACATCAGCCATGCCCATCGGCATGCCGGAATGGCCGGAATTCGCCGCCGCGATGGCATCCAGCGTCAGGGCGCGGATGGCGGTGGCCTTGGTCCAGTGGTCGGGGTTCGCAGTGCGCAGCGCAGTCAGGTCCACGAGGCTTTGTCCTTTGGGTTTCGGGCGGATTGCGCGCTCAATACCACTCACCCCTCAAAGTTCAAGCCAAACAGGGTTTTCGTGAGGGAAGCTACATCAGAAGCCGCCGACAAGTCGTTGAAAGCAATGATGGGGGGTATTTTCCCCGTCATTTGGTTAGACTACTGCTATTCATCCCGGCATCCGATTCGGTCGTTCCCCACGGGGCCGGTCGGGACCGGGCAGAGAGAAGCCGTAAACAACACGCGCATCACAAAGGTGAGGGCATGAGCCAGATCGAGGAACTGCACAGTCGCATTTCGGCCGCGATGGAGCGGATCGGAGCCGGGGTCGAGGCCTTGGCGATGCCGCAGGAGGCAGCGCCCTCGTCCGAACCTGCCGAGGCAGACAGCGATCTGGTCGCCGCGCTGGAAGACGAGCGGCTTGCCAATGCGCAGTTGCAGGAACGGTTGAAGTCGATCAAGGCCAAACATGCCGCCGAAATCGAGGCGCTGAAATCCGAGGCCGGTGAAGCGCCCGCCGCCGAAGATGATGGTGATCTGAACCAACTGAAGGCGGATCTGGCCGAGGCCACCGCCAAGCTGATGGCGGCCGAGGCGGCCCGGGCAGAGCTGGCCGAGGCCAAGGCGGCGCTGGAGGCCGAAGATCAGAGCACGCTGTTGCGGGCAGAGATCGACGCGCTCAAGGCCGAACTGGACGCTGTAGAGGATGTCGATGCGCTGAAGGCCGAGATCGAGGCCTTGCGTGCCCAGGCGGGCGACCGAACGGTCGAGGATGAGTTGCGTGCCGAGATCGCGGGGCTGAAGGCCGAGCTGGGCCAGAGCGAGCGGGTCTCGGAGTTGAGCGCCGAGCTTGAAATGCTGCGCGCCGAACGGGTCAGCCATGGTGCGGCAATGTCGCGACTGGATGGCGATCTGCAACGGCTGCGCAAGGCCAACGATCAGCTGCGCAAGGCGCTGGCGGACCTGCGCGCCGCCAACGAGGCCGGGGTGGGCGAGCCGCATCTGATCAATGCGGCGATGCTGGCCGAGCTGGAGGCGCTGCGCGCCCAGAGGGCGACCGACGCGGCCGAGGTACAGGCGGTGCTGAGCAAGCTGGGGCCATTGCTGTCATCGGCGAATCTGGCGGAAGGAGAGGACGAGTAATGCCCGAAGTGACCATTCATATCGGCGGCCGCGCCTTCGAGGTTTCCTGCCAGGAGGGCGAGGAGAGCTTTCTGCATTCGGCGGCCAAGATGCTGGATGACGAGGCGCAGGTCCTGTCGGATCAGATCGGACGAATGCCCGAGGCGCGGATGCTGCTGATGGCCGGGCTGATGTTGGCGGACAAGACTGCCGCCGTCGAGGACAAGATCGGGGTGGTCGAAGCCCGGCTGGCCGAGTGTGAGGCAGAGCTGGAGGCGCTGAAAGCAGCCCCCGCGCCAGAACCCGAGCGGGTCGAAGTGGCGGTGATTCCGCCTTCGGTCACCGATACGCTGGCCGAACTGGCCGCCCGCGCCGAGGCGCTGGCCGACCAGGTCGAAGAAAAGACGGCAGGCTGAGGCCGGGCCAAGATATCGCGGATATCTTGTTAAAAGCGCCCCAAAGGGCGCTTTTTGAACAGGATTTCAAGGGAAATCCTGTTGGCAAAGTCTTTCCAAGACTTTGCTTGCGGTTGCCGCCAGGGCGCGTTCAGGCGTTGGCGGCGCGGATCTTGTCGGCGGCGTCCTTGTCATAGGCGACACCGTTCTCTTCGAACAGCGTGTCCAACTCGCCTGACAGGGTCATTTCGGTGATGATGTCGCAGCCGCCCACGAACTCGCCCTTGACATAAAGCTGCGGGATGGTCGGCCAGTCGGAATAGTCCTTGATGCCCTGGCGGATTTCGTCATCGGCCAGCACGTTCACGTCCTGATAGGCCACGCCCATGTAGTTGAGCACGCCGGCCACGCGGCTGGAAAACCCGCATTGCGGCATTTCCTTGGTGCCCTTCATGTAGAGCACCACATCGTTGGCTTTGACGGTTTCGTCGATACGGGTCTTTGCGTCGGTCATTGATGCGTTTCCTTCTGCGCCACGCGGAGTGGCAGAACTGTCTGTTTCCGGCGCCCAACGCCTATTCGGGCGCCTTGGTGGTCAGGGCCAGCGCGTGCAGTTTGCCGCTGTCGATTTCGGGCTTCACCGCCGCGTTGACGGCACGCTGCTGCTGGATCCGGCTCTGGCCGCGAAAGCTTTCGTCCACCACTTCGGCGGCCCAGTGATTGCCGTCGCCGGCGAGGTCGGTGATGGTGATCCTTGCCTTGGGAAAACTGGCGCGGATCAGCGCCTCGATTTCATGGGCTTCCATGGCCATGCGATATACTCCAGATGTCTTGGACCAGATGTAGAGCGCCGGACCGGGGCGCGCAAGTCACCCCGAAGACACTGCGATGACTGCGCCCCCTTGGGCGCGCTTGGGTCTGTCCGCCCGGCTCAGGCCACGGCGGCGGCAAAACTCGACCGGAAAGTGGCGGCCAAATCCGCCAGCGGTGCCTCGGATCCGCCGATGCGCACGGTGTCGCCGGTGAAGCGGCCGACCGAAGTGACCGTCACGCCCGCCTGCGCCGCCGCCGACATCAGCGCCTCGGCCTGATCGAAATTGCAGGCGACCAGATAGCGGGCCTGATCTTCGCCGAACAGGAATTCGGTCGGGGCCTCGTCCAGGTGGACGCCAACGCCGGCCGTCTCGGCAAGTTCAAACGCTGCCAGTGCCAGTCCGCCATCACCCAGATCGGTGCAGGCCTTGATCAGCGCGCGGTTGGCGCGGATGAACTCTCCGTTGCGGCGCTCGGCCTCCAGATCCACGTGGGGCGCGTCGCCATCCTCGCGGTTGAACACCTCGGCCAGCAGCGCCGATTGGCCCAGATGGCCAGCGGTCTCGCCCACGACCAGCGCCACATGACCCTCGCGCACATCCTTCCCGATGATCTCGTCGGTCGAGGCCAAGAGGCCCACGGCGCCAATGGTGGGCGTGGGCAGGATCGCCGCGCCATCGGTCTCGTTATAGAGCGAGACATTGCCGGACACGATGGGCATGTCGAGCGCGGCACAGGCGGCGCCGATCCCTTTGATTGCGCCGACGAACTGGCCCATGATCTCGGGCTTTTCGGGATTGCCGAAATTCAGGTTGTCGGTGGTGGCCAGCGGCAGCGCGCCCACGGCGGTCAGGTTGCGATAGGCCTCGGCCACCGCCTGTTTGCCACCCTCGACGGGGTTGGCGCGCACATAGCGCGGGGTCACGTCGCTGGTAAAGGCCAGCGCCTTGTCGGTGCCGTGCACGCGCACGATCCCGGCGCCCAGACCCGGCGTGCGGGCGCTGTCGGCCATGACCATGGTATCGTATTGTTCATAGACCCATTGCTTGCCGCCATAGTTGGGCGAGGCCAGCAGCGCGCGTAGCCCGTCGACCGGGTCGATCTGCGGCACGTCGGCCAGCGGCTCGGCGGCCGGGGTCGGCACCCAGGGACGGTCGTATTCGGGGGCGGTTGACGAGAGTTTCGACAGCACCAGATCAGCCTTCACCTCGCCATGATGCATGATGAGGAAGCGGTCTTCGGCGATGGTTTCACCCACGATGGCGAAATCCAGATCCCATTTTTCGAATACGGCGCGGGCCTCGGCCTCAAGCTCGGGCTTCAATACCATCAGCATCCGTTCCTGGGATTCCGACAGCATCATCTCGTAGGCGGTCATGTTCTCTTCGCGCTGGGGCACGTTTTCCAGGTCCAGGCGCACACCCAGACCGCCCTTGTCGCCCATTTCCACGGCCGAGCAGGTCAGGCCCGCGGCGCCCATGTCCTGGATCGAGATCACGGCGCCGGTCTGCATCAGCTCCAGCGTCGCCTCCATCAGGCGCTTTTCGGTGAACGGGTCGCCCACCTGCACGGTGGGGCGCTTTTCCTCGATCGTGTCGTCGAACTCGGCGCTGGCCATGGTGGCGCCGCCGACGCCGTCGCGGCCGGTCTTGGCGCCGAGATAGACCACCGGCATGCCGACGCCCGAGGCGGCGGAGTAGAAGATCTTGTCGCTGTCGGCCAGACCGGCGGCAAAGGCGTTCACAAGGCAGTTGCCGTTATAGGCGGGGTGGAAACGCACCTCGCCGCCCACACAAGGAACCCCGAAACAGTTGCCATAGCCGCCGATGCCCTCGACCACGCCATTGACCAGCTGCCGGGTCTTGGGGTGGGAAGGCTCGCCAAAGGACAGCGCGTTCATCGAGGCGATGGGGCGTGCACCCATGGTAAACACGTCACGCAGGATGCCGCCAACGCCGGTGGCCGCGCCCTGGTAGGGCTCGATATAGGAGGGGTGGTTGTGGCTCTCCATCTTGAAGACCACCGCCTGACCGTCGCCGATATCGACCACGCCCGCGTTCTCGCCCGGACCGCAGATCACCTGCGGACCGCTGGTGGGCAGGGTGCGGAGCCATTTCTTGGAGGATTTGTAGGAACAATGCTCGTTCCACATGGCCGAGAAGATGCCCAACTCGGTAAAGGTCGGTTCGCGCCCGATGATCTCGAGGATCATGTCGTATTCCTCGGGCTTCAGCCCGTGCGCGGCGATCAGGTCCGGAGTGATTGCGGGCTCTTGCATCTGTGGTGTCCCCAAGCTGGCCGATGTTGCGCGCCTTTTAGGGCAAGGTCGCGGCGGGGGAAAGGGGCAAGAGGGCGCAGCGTTCAGAACCTTTGACCGACATAGATATAAAGCAGATCCTCGCCCGCGCGGTTGCGGCTGAGATCGACCGAGAAATCCAGCGGGAATTTCCGCGACAGGCGATAGCGCGCCCCGATCCCCCAGGCCGAGCGCACGGTGCCGAGGGAAAAATCCGAAAACCGGCGCCCGGTGGTGCCGACCCCGCCAAAGGCCACGACGCCGAGACGAGTGCCCAGCCGCTGTCGCAACTCTACCTGAAGCGAGGCCGAGCGCTGGTCGAGAAACTCGGTGACCGAATAGCCCCGGAACCCGTCCGTGCCACCCAGCGAGCAGAGATCGAAGAAAGGCGTGTCGGAACTGGCCCCGCAGACCGAGGCGGCGGCGGCAAGCACCGCCCCTTTCCAGGGCTTGTGATAAACCGCAAGGTTCAGATAGGCGCGGGAATAGTCGCCCGTCACCCCTTCGAGCGTGAGACCGCGCGTGGCTTCGAAATCGATCAGCGCGCCCTGGGTCGGATAGATGGTGTCGTCGCGCGTATCGAGGCTGGCGACGAGGCCGGGACTGACGATGCGCATCGAGGTGAACCGGTTGAACGGCGGCGGCAGCGGGGGAATGCCGGTGCGGGCAAGGTCGATCTTGGTGTCGAGATAGCGCAGCGACAGGCCCGCCGAAAGCTGTGGAGTGAACCCGTAGGACAGGCTCACCCGGGCCAGTTCCCCTTTCTGGTGGATCGGAAGCAGGCCGATCCCTGTATGCAGATCATAGTTCAGGTTGGCACGGGCATAGAGGCTTTCGATCTGCCAGCGATTGTTGTCAAAGGCGAAATTGCCCGCAAGCCCCACGCCCTCGCTGCCATTGTCCGATCTCAGTGCCCCGATGCCGATCATCGAGGGTTTGGAGGCCGGGTCCAGCGTAAAGAGATATCCCGCCCCCAGCACCAGCCCCGATCCGATGGTCGGGTTGGAAAAAGGGATCGGCGCCACCACAAACGAGCCCCGACGGAATCCGGGCAGCTCTTCCTTCTCGACCGAGGTGAAGCGGCCGACTTCGGTTTCCAGCGTGGACTTGCCCGCCTGGGCGGCCGCTTGCGGTGCCGACCAGAGACACAGCATAAGCCCGGCGACAAGCGCGCAAAGCGGGTGCCAAAGCCCCACTTTGCCGCGCCTGTCGTCGGGCCGTTTCATGGGCCTATTCGCCCTGGGTCTGTTCGTTGACGGCCTGGCTGGCAGCGGCGGCAACCGCCGATTTCTGCTCGGGCGTCATATGTTCGGCGTCGTCCAGGCCGGGGATGGCCACGCGCACCTCGCGGCGGGCAAAGTCGATGCCGTTGGCCTTGAACTCGGCCTTGACTTTGTTGAAGATCTCCTTGCGCAGGGTGAACTGCTTGCCGGGTTTGGCCATGAACTTGCCCCGGATGATCATGCCGACATCGTCGAAATCGAACACGCCCTGCGATTTGAAGGGTTGCAGGAAGCCTTCGGCATGGGTCGGGTCGGCCATCATCTCGGCGCCGATCTTCTTGAAGATCTTCTTGACCTTGTTGGGATCGGTGTCGAAAGGCACGGTGAACTTCAGCTTCATGATCACCCAGTCGCGGCTGAAATTGGTCAGCTTGGCGATCTCGCCATAGGGGATCGTGTGCACCGGGCCGCGATGGTGGCGCAACTGCATCGAGCGGATCGAGATCTTTTCGACCGTGCCGGTGGTGCCGCCCACATCGACATATTCACCCACGCGGAATGCGTCGTCGATCAGGAAGAACACCCCGCCCACGATGTCGGCGACCAGTTTCTGGGCACCGAAACCGATGGCCAGGCCGAGGATCCCGGCACCGGCCAGCAGCGGCGTGATGTCCAGCCCCAGCGCCCCCAGGGCCAAGAGGCCGAAGATCACCGCGATGGCAACCTGCGCCGTGACGCGCATCAGGGGCAGAACTGTCACCAGGCGCGAGCCTCCGGCGCCACCGCCTTCGCCCGCTTCCTCGTCCGGGCTTTGATCGACCGCCGTCTGCTCCTTTGCCAGGCGACGGTTGATCCAGAGCGAAATGACCTCGTCCAGAATGTAACCCACGGCGATGATGATCAGGAACTGGATGACCGCCCCGCCAACATCGGACCCGGCACCCGCCACGTTGCGCAGGTCGATCTGCCAGGCATTGGCGATCATCAGAACGACAAAGACCCCGGCCAGAACCCGGCCGATGCGGATATAGCTGCGCTTGGTGGCGCGATAGGCCTGTTCGGCAATGGCGCCGGTGCCGATGATCGGCGGTTGCAGGTGCCGCACCAGCCCCCGGATCAGGGTGTCGATGGCCGGGGCCATCAGCAGCCAGAACATGGTGATGTAATGGGCGCCCGCGCCGACATTGGCCAGAACCGCCATGTCGCGGATCGCCACGAAATATTCGACGATCAGCCAGACAACGGCCGAGACCGCGATGGCGAAATAGGGGTAGTAGCTGGCGACCTTCTCGTCGAATGCGGTACGGTCGGGATCATCGCCACGCATCATCTCGGTCAGGCCACTGCGCGCGGTCCAGGCGATCAGCGCGATATAGATATGGATCGAGGTGTTCAGCCAGAATCCCAGCCGCATATCCCCCATCGCCACGCCGTTCAAATTATTGAAGGTGACGATGAACAGGGTAAAGCCGATCAGCAGGAACAGGCCGATCTGGTTGCGGTGCAGATACTGCGCCCAGCGGTCGTCGGCATTGACCAGCCGCAGATCGGGCCGGTTCGGCGCCAGGATAAAGCGCGAGATCGCCGCCCCCAGACGCGGCAACCAGATCAGGTAGAGCACGAAGGGCGCCGCATAGGCGATCTGTTCGGGCTCCAGCAGGCGGCGTCCGACAAAGACCAGGGTATAGTAGAACACGACCAGCCCCAGAACCTCGCGGCAGAACCGCCGGAACAGATAACTGACCGCGCCGCGCAAGTCGTCCGAAGCAGCAGCGGGATCAGCCTTGATCCACGAGCGGGTCACATAGACCGCCAGCTTTTCGGCGGCGAAGCCGATTGCAAGGGCCAACAAGGTGTAGCCGAACAGGGTGGCCATGCCCGCGCTGCCCAGCGAGTTTGCGAAATTCGACAGCGCCTCGCCCTGTTTCGTCACCAGCAGCGGCACCTTGCGCAGGGCATCCAGCCACGAGGCGACCAGCGCCTTGGCGGCGTCACCGACCCGGGCGATGGGCCCCTTGCGCGGTTCGGGTTGTTCCTGGCTGGCCTGCGCTACGGCATCCAGCCGCTCCAGGAGCAGGGCGCGGACCTGATCGTCGGACAGGCGCGCGACCAGATCGTCGACCTGGTCGGGGGTCAGGTCGTCGGGAACTGTGGGCGTGGTTGCCGCCGAGCTGCCCGAGGGCAACGGAACCTGGGCCGCCAATGGGACGGATATACAGAACAGGGCGGCCAGCAGGGCCAGCACCTTGAATAGCGGTTTCATGAATTGCCCTCGTGTATTCTTTATATGTTCCGTTTCTACCGCGCGTTGGCGTGAACTCAAACAGTTTCACCGGAAAGAGAGCGGTTCCGGACGAAAGACGAAAAAAAAGGCCGAGCACTAAGCTCGGCCATAGTCCAACAGGGAGGTATGAAGGTGACGAGCGTCTAAGCATCATCGCCTTCGAGTGCTGATTTAGGAGGCATGGGGCGTTTCTTCAAGAACTTTGATGTCGCAGGTGCAGCATTCCCGCTATGCAATTGTTGCATGGCTGGCCAAAATCAGAGAATCCCCAGCTCCTTCAATTGTTTGCGATGGGCGATGATCTCTTCCTGCACGAAGTCGCGGAAGGCCGCGACCCGCTGGGAATGACGCAGCTCCTCTGGATAGGCCAGATAGACCGGGACCTGGGCCGATTTGATATCGGGCAGGACATGGATGAGGTCGGGGAAATCCTGTGTCACATAGTCGGGTAGGACGCCGATACCCAGATTGTGCAGCACGCCCTGAAGCACGCCGAAATAGTTGTTCACCGTCAGCAGCGACGAGGGGTTATAGGCCAGCAGGTGCTGAGCCAGCACCACGCTGGCACCCACCTGGGCGGCGTTGGTGTTCTGGCAGATCAGCCGGTGTTCGCTGATGTCGCTGATATCCTGCGGCGTGCCCGCCGAGTCGAGATAGGCGCGGGTGGCATAGAGCTTCATCTCGACGGTCATCAGCCGTTTGCGGATCAGATCGGCCTGGCTGGGCTCTTTCATGCGGATGGCCACGTCGGCCTCGCGCATGGGCAGGTCCAGCACCCGTTCCTCGAGCATCAGATCGACCTTGAGATCGGGATATTTCTGGTAGAGCGCGGTCAGGCGCGGCGCCAGCCACAACGTGCCAAAGCCAAAGGTGGTGGTGACGCGCAATTCGCCGAACACCTCTTCCTCGCTGTCGCGGATGCGGGCGGCGGCGGCATCCAGACGCTTGGCCATGGATTTCGTGGCGTCAAACAGCAGCTCACCCTGCTCGGTCAGAATCAGGCCGCGCGCATGGCGGTGAAAGAGCGTCGCGTTCAACGATTCCTCGAGCGCCCGGATCTGACGGCTGACCGCCGATTGCGACAGGTTCAGACGGTCGCCCGCGTGGGTCAGGCTGCCCGCATCGGCAACCGCGTGAAATATCCGAAGCTTGTCCCAGTCCATATCCGCAACTTTCTTTATGCGCCCGACGACCTATATGAAACACATGACAAATTCCACAAGGAACGATGTATAACTGCGCGTGAAGGCGAAAAAACCACCTATGCAGGTCAGCAATTGTGACCTATATTCGGGCATCACTGACAAGCCGATCCGGCGCAGGGGAGACGTCTGATGAGCCAACCCAAACTCACGCTAAACGACAAGTTCGATCTGGAGAAGAGCCCGGTGCTGCTGAACGGCACCCAGGCCCTGGTTCGCCTGATGTTGATGCAGAAGGCGCGCGATACTGCCGCCGGTTTGAACACCGCCGGTCTGGTCACCGGCTATCGTGGTTCGCCGCTGGGCGCGGTCGATTTGCAGATGAGCCGGGCGCAGAAGCAGCTGAACGCGGCCGATGTCACCTTTCAGTTCGGGCTGAACGAGGATCTGGCGGCCACCGCGCTGTGGGGCAGTCAACAGGCGGGGCTGCGCGGTGACGGCAAATATGACGGCGTATTTGGCCTGTGGTACGGCAAGGGGCCGGGGGTGGACCGTTCGGGCGACGTGATGCGCCACGCCAACATGGCCGGCACCGCCAAACATGGCGGCGTTCTGATGGCGATGGGCGACGACCACACCGGCGAAAGCTCGACCGTGCTGCACCAGTCGGAATGGGCGCTGGTCGATGCCTATATGCCGGTGGTCAGCCCCGCAGGTGTGCAGGAAATCCTTGATTACGGTATCTACGGCTATGCGCTCAGCCGGTTCTCGGGCCTGTGGGTGGGTCTCAAGACCATGAAGGACACGATCGAGGTGACCTCGGTCGTGGATGGCCGTCCCGACCGGATGCAACTGGTGACCCCGGAATTCGACATGCCCGAGGGCGGGTTGAACATCCGACTGGGTGACACGCCGCACCTGCAAGAGGGGCGGATCATCGACTACAAACGCTTTGCCGCCGAGGCGTTCAGCCGCGCCAACCGGATGGACAGACGGGTCTGGGGCAAGCCGGGCGCCAAGATCGGCATCGCCGCAGCGGGCAAGAACTGGCTCGACCTTGTGCATGCGATGTCGCTCTTGAACATCGACGAGACCGAGGCCGAACGTCTGGGCATCACCACCTACAAGATCGGCCAGACCTTTCCGCTGGACATGCAGAGCTTTCATGACTGGGCCGAAGATCTCGACCTGGTGGTGATCGTCGAGGAAAAGCGCAAGCTGATCGAGGTGCAGGTCAAGGAAGCCATCTTTGACGACCGCCAGGGCCGCCGCGTCTATGGCTGGTACAAGGGCGGTGCCGGGGCGATGCACCGCGAGGAACTGTTCCCGACCCGTGGTGCGCTGGAGCCGATCCTGATCGCCGAGAAACTGGGCGGCATCCTGATCGAAGAGGGGCGCGAGACCGATGGGATCCGCGCGGGCCTGAATGCGCTGGCCGATGCGCGGCGCAATGACAACGCGCAGGAGATCGCCTCGCGCCTGCCGTATTTCTGCTCGGGCTGCCCGCATAACAGCTCGACCAAGGTGCCCGATGGCAGCCGCGCCTATGCCGGGATCGGCTGTCACTACATGGTGCAGTGGATGGACAGGAACACCCAAGGGTTCACCCATATGGGCGGCGAAGGGGCGAACTGGATCGGCGAGGCGCCGTTTTCCAAGACCAAGCACGTGTTCCAGAACCTGGGCGATGGTACCTATAACCATTCGGGCGTGCAGGCGATCCGCGCCGCCTTGGCGGCTGGCACCAACATCACCTACAAGATCCTGTTCAACGACGCGGTCGCGATGACAGGCGGACAGGAGAACGAAGGCGATCTGACCGCGCCGCGCATCGTGGCCGAGTTGAAGGCGATGGGCGTCAAGGAGCTGGCTGTTGTCTATGACGACAAGGAGGATGTGGACCGCTCGCAATTCCCCTCGGGCGTGCCGTTCCACGAGCGCGCCGAACTGATGCAGGTGCAAAAGCGCTTCCGCGAGATCGAGGGCGTCAGCGCCATCGTCTATATCCAGACCTGCGCCGCCGAGAAACGCCGTCGCCGCAAGCGCGGCACCTTCCCCGACCCGGACAAGCGGGTGTTCATCAACACCGATATCTGCGAGGGCTGCGGCGATTGCGGGGTGCAGTCGAACTGTGTCTCGATCGTGCCCAAGGAAACCGAACTGGGCCGCAAGCGGGCGATCGACCAATCCTCGTGCAACAAGGATTTCTCTTGCGTCAAGGGGTTTTGCCCGTCCTTCGTGACGGTGCAGGGCGCCAAGATCCGCAAGGAGGCCACAGCCGAGATCGACCTGCCGCATCTGCCGATGCCGAACCTGCCCGCCATCTCCGGCACCCATAACGTGGTGATCACCGGTGTCGGCGGTACCGGCGTGGTGACCATCGGCGCGGTACTGGCGCAGGCCGCCCAGATCGACGGCAAGGGCGCGGGCATGATGGAGATGGCGGGGTTGGCGCAAAAGGGCGGCGCGGTGCATATCCATTGCCGCATCGCCAACCGGCCCGAGGATATCAGCGCCATCCGCGTCGCCACCGGCGAGGCGCATGCGCTGATCGGCGGCGACCTTGTGGTCAGCGCCGGGGCCAAGACGCTGGGCCTGACCCGCACCGGCACCACCGGCGCTGTGGTCAACAGCCACGAGATCATCACCGGCGATTTCACCCGCAACACCGATTTCACCATCCCCGCCGATCGGCTGAGCCTGGCGCTTGAGGCGCGGTTGAAAGAGCGGCTGGACCTGTTCGATGCGTCCGAACTGGCGCGCGCGGTGATGGGCGATTCGATCTATTCCAACATGATGGTGTTCGGCGCCGCCTGGCAGCGCGGGCTGCTGCCGGTTAGCCACGAGGCCATCATGCAGGCGATCGAGCTGAACGGCGCCGCGGTCGAACGCAACAAGCGCGCCTTTGACATCGGCCGCTGGGCGGTTCTGCACCCGGACGAGGCCGCGCGCCTGATCCGGCCCGGCGTGGTCGAACTGCCGAAATCGCCCGAGGACAAGATCGCCTATCGCGCCGAACATCTGACCGCCTATCAGGGCGCGCGCCTGGCCAAGCGCTATCGCAAGCTGGTCGACGCGATCGAGGACGGCGATCTGCGCGCCGCGGTGGCCGAGGGCTATCACAAGCTGTTGTCCTACAAGGATGAATACGAGGTGGCGCGCCTGCTGCTCGACAGCCGCGACAAGGCCGCCGCCGAGTTTGATGGCGACCTGAAGCTGACTCTGCATCTGGCACCACCGATCCTGGGCGGCAAGGATGCCGATGGTCGCCCGAAAAAGCGCGAGTTTTCCGAGCGCTGGCTGGGGCTCTTCAAGCTGCTCGCGCGGATGAAGGGGCTGCGCGGTACGCCGCTGGACCTGTTCGGCTATACCGCCGAGCGCAAGATGGAGCGGGCGCTGATCCGGCAATATGAGAAGGACCTGCGCGAGGTGTTGCCGAAACTCGACAGCCGCACCCGCGATGCCATCGTGGCGCTGGCACGGCTGCCGCTGGACATCCGCGGCTTTGGCCCGGTGAAGATGGCAAACGAGGCCAAGGCCGCCAAGCGGCGCGAGGAGTTGCTGTCGGTGATCCGTCATGGCGGGCCGGAACTGGCAAAAGCGGCGGAATAACGCGTCATTTGACTGTTACAGGCTCTATGCAAAATCCAGGACTGCCCCTATTTCAGGGGCAGTTTTTTTCGGAGCTATTCATGACCGCACAGCGCCATATCGCCCGCGATATCAGCTATGCCCATTCCGCCGCCACCAAAGGGGGGCGAGTGGTGATCCGCCTGATGGAGAACACCACCGGTCGTCTGGGCCTGATCCGCCGGGCGCAGGGATACGAACGCGAAGTGGCGCGGGGCCGCGATTTCTGGGCGGTGATGGCCGAGCGATATGGCCTGACACTGGATGTGGTGGGCGGAGAATTGGCGAATATTCCACAGGACGGCCCGCTGATCCTGATCGCCAATCACCCCTACGGCATCCTCGACGGGCTGATGATGGGGCATATCCTGTCTCACACACGGGGAGATTTCCGCATCATTGCAAACCGCGTGTTCCGCAAGGCCGAGGATATCAACCGGATCATCCTGCCGATCTCGTTCGACGACACCCGTGAGGCCATGCAGCTGAACATCGACACCCGCCGACAGGCGTTGAACTATCTGGGGCAGGGTGGCGCGATCGGCATCTTTCCCGGCGGCACCGTCTCGACCGGGCTGCATCCGTTCTCGCATCCGATGGATCCGGGCTGGCGCGGTTTTACCGCGCGAATGGTGGCGAAATCCAATGCGGTGGTGGTACCGGTGTTCTTTGACGGCCATACCAGCCGGTTGTTCCAGATCGCCAGCCACCTGCATTCGACCCTGCGCATGGGTCTGTTGATCAAGGAATTCCGCAAACGGGTGGATACGCCCGTGCGGGTGGTGGTGGGCCAGCCCATCGGGCGCGACATTCTGGACCCTCTTGCCCGGGACACGCGCAAGATGATGGATTTTCTGCGCAAGGCGACGTATGAGCTGTCTCCGACGCCGCTCAAGTCCTATGACTACGGCTATGAATTCGAGGAACGGCATCGCGCCTGAAGGGAAAGATGGCAGTAGGGATATTCGATTCGGGCCTGGGTGGCCTGACCGTACTGGAAGCCGCGCAGAAACGGTTGCCGGAGGTAGAGTTCCTCTACTATGCCGACAGCGCCCATGCGCCTTATGGGGTGCGCACGCCCGAGGATATCTTTCAGCTGACGCGCGCGGCGGTGCATGATCTGTGGAACCGGGGCTGTGACCTGGTGATCCTGGCCTGCAACACCGCCAGCGCCGCCGCGCTGCGCCGGATGCAGGAAGAGGGCGTGCCGCCGGGCAAACGGGTACTTGGCGTCTTTGTGCCGTTGATCGAGGCGCTGACCGAGCGGCAATGGGGCGACAACAGCCCCCCGCGCGAGGTCGAGGTCAAGAACGTCGCCCTGTTCGCCACGCCCGCCACCGTGGCCAGCCGTGCGTTCCAGCGCGAACTGGCCTTTCGCGCCATCGGTGTGGATGTCGAGGCGCAGGCTTGCGGCGGGGTGGTCGATGCCATCGAAGAGGGCGACCTGATCCTGGCCGAGGCATTGGTGCGCAGCCATGTGGACGCGCTGAAACGCAAGATGCCCTATCCGCAGGCGGCCATTCTGGGCTGTACCCATTATCCGCTGATGGAGCCGATCTTTCAGGACGCGCTGGGCCCCGATGTGCGGGTGTTCAGCCAGGGCAATCTGGTGGCCGAGAGCCTGGCCGATTACCTGGAGCGTCACCCGAACATGCGCGGCAGCGGCGCGGCGGGGTATCTCACCACCGGCAAGCCCGCTACCGTCAGCAATCGCGCGACCCAGTTCCTGCGACGACAGATCACCTTTGCCGCCGCCTGACTTAGGTCAAGGCACGCGCTGCCTCACCATCCTATGCCCCATGCGGGGCGGTCGCGATGCGACGAAACCACAGTTGAGAAGAGGTCTGACATGACCCACAAGATCGCAATTCTGGGTGCCAGCGGTTACACCGGGGCCGAACTGATCCGGCTGATCGCCGAACACCCGAACATGGAAATCGTCGCCCTGTCGGGCGAGCGCAAGGCCGGGCAGAGCATGGCCGAGGTGTTCCCGCATCTGCGCCATCTGGACCTGCCGGTGCTGTGCAAGATCGACGAGATCGACTTTGCCGGGGTCGACCTGTGCTTTTGTGCCTTGCCGCACAAGACCAGCCAGGAGGTGATCCGCGCCCTGCCTTCAACGCTCAGGATCGTCGATCTGAGCGCCGATTTCCGGCTGCGCGATCCCGAGGCCTATCGCAAATGGTATGGCAATGAACATGTGGCGCTGGAGCAGCAGGCCGAGGCGGTTTACGGCCTGACCGAGTTCTACCGCGACCAGATTCGCACCGCGCGGCTGGTGGCCGGAACCGGCTGCAACGCGGCCACCGGGCAATATGTGCTGCGGCCGCTGATCGCCGCCGGTGTCATCGACCTGGACGAGATCATCCTCGACCTGAAATGCGCGGTGTCCGGCGCCGGGCGCAGCCTGAAGGAAAACCTGCTGCATGCCGAGCTGAGCGAAGGCTATAACGCCTATGCGGTGGGCGGCACCCACCGGCATCTGGGTGAGTTCGATCAGGAATTCTCGGCGCTGGCCGGGCGTCCGGTGCAGGTGCAGTTCACCCCGCATCTGATCCCCGCCAACCGGGGCATCCTGGCCACCGCCTATGTGCGCGGCGATGCACAAACCGTGTTTGAGACGCTGGCCGCGGCCTATGCGGACGAACCGTTCCTGCATGTGCTGCCCTTTGGCGAGACACCCTCGACCCATCATGTGCGCGGCTCGAACCATTGCCATATCGGGGTGACGGGCGACCGTATCGCGGGCCGAGCCATCGTGATCGCGGCGCTGGATAACCTGACAAAAGGTAGCAGTGGCCAGGCCTTGCAGAACGCAAACCTGATGTTAGGTGAAACAGAGACCACCGGGCTGACCATGGCCCCACTATTCCCGTGAGGACGAGATGAAATCGCTGAAGAAACAACGACGTATCCAGGTGATCATACTGGCGACTGTCGCTCTGGTTCTGGCGACGGGGCTGATCGGCTATGCCATGCGCGACGGCATCAACTTCTTCCGGGCGCCGAGCGACATCATCGCTGAACCGCCGCAGCCCAGCGAGACCTTTCGCATCGGCGGGCTGGTCGAGGATGGCACCCTCGTGCGGGGTCAGGGCGAGACCGTGCGCTTTTCAGTGACAGATGGCGGCGCCAGCGTGCCGGTTGTGTTTACCGGCGTGCTGCCTGATCTCTTTGCCGAGAACCAGGGCATGATCGGAACCGGGCGTTACGTGAATGGCGTCTTTGAAGCTTCTGAAATCCTTGCCAAACATGACGAGACCTATATGCCGAAAGAGGTCATGGACGCGCTCAAGGAGCAGGGCGTCTATCAGGCGCCCGAGAGCTGACACCAAAAACTGAAAAGGCGCCTTGGGCGGGAGTATTTGAAGCGGACTGAAGATAGGGGCGTTGCGCAAGCGGCGCCCTTTGCACTTACCGGGGTTTAACTCTTTTTCGGCCTCATCAGGGCGGTTCTGATGGAGGTCGAGACCAATGCAGACGGTACGACAGATCGCCCTGGAGATCGTGGCCCGAGAGGGCGGGTTCGTGAACGATCCCGACGATCCGGGCGGGGCGACCAATTTCGGGGTGACGATCCACACGATGCGGCGGCTGGGGCTGGATGTGACCGGCGATGGCGCCGTGGATGTGGCCGATGTGCGGGCGCTGAGCCGGGAGCAGGCGGTCGAGATATTCCTGACCCATTATTTTGCCCGCCCGCGGATCGGCGAGATGCCCGAGGCGGTACAGGCCTCGCTCTTTGACATGTATGTCAACGCGGGCGGCAACGCGGTGAAAATCCTGCAACAGCTGCTGCGCGACATGGGCTATGAGGTGTCGGTGGATGGCGCGATCGGGCCGCAAACCCTGCGCGCGGCGCAGGATGCGGCGGTGCCGCGCCCCGAGGCGCTGCGCGATGCCTATGGGGTGGCGCGGCGGAACTATTATTTCCGCCTGGCCGACCAGCGCCCGGCCAGCCGCAAATACGCCCGCACCCGCGCCGGCGGCAAGGGCGGCTGGATCAAGCGGGCCGAGGAATTCATGGCGCCCGAATACCATCTGAGCGAGGCGGAGTTTCAGCGGAGGGTTTCGGCATGGGGCTGATCGGCGATCTGCTGGGGATGCTGTTTGGTGGCGGCCGCAACGCGGTGCGCGAAACGGTCGAGGTGTTCCGCGAGAATGCCGAGGCCGGAGCGGCACGCGCGACGCAGGTACAGATGGGGGCGCTGGACCAGTTCGCGGCGGAATTCGCGCAGCGCCGGCGCGGCGGGTTCGACCGGTTCATGGACGGGCTGAACCGGCTGCCGCGTCCGGCGCTGGCGCTGGGGACGCTGGGCCTGTTCATTGCGGCGATGGCCGATCCGATCTGGTTCGGGGAACGCATGCAGGGGCTGGCGCTGGTGCCCGAACCGCTGTGGTGGCTGTTGGGCGTCATCGTGTCGTTCTATTTCGGTGCTCGCCACCAGGCCAAGACGCAGGATTTCCAGCGCGATCTGGCCGCCACCATGGCGCGCGTGCCGCAGGCGGTCGAGAACATCCGCGCGCTGCGCGCCCTGCGCCATGACAGCCCCGGCGCGGCCGATGCCGGGCCTGATACGCGCCTGGCGCTGGCGGCGGCAACCCCCGAGGAAAACCCCGCGCTGGAGGAGTGGCGCCGCCTGAAACGGGCCTGACGGCGCGACACTATGCGCCGCCGATCCCGGCGAAAGGGATTGGCGGTGCCGGGGCCGGGGTCTATATCTCGGGTCATGATTACGGAACTCGGTCACTTCGCCCTCATCCTCGCCTTCATGGTCGCCATCGTGCAGATGGTCGTGCCCATGATCGGAGCCCATAAACGCTGGCCCGGCTGGATGGCGCTGGCCGAACCGGCGGCGGGGGCGCAGTTCCTGCTGACCGCCTTTGCCTTTGCCGCGCTGGTCTGGGCCTTTGTGACCTCGGATTTCTCGCTGCGGCTGGTGGTGCTGAACAGCCATTCGGCCAAACCGATGCTGTACAAGATCAGCGGCACATGGGGCAATCACGAGGGATCCATGCTGCTCTGGGTGCTGATCGTCACCCTGTTCGGCGCCATGGCGGCCTGGTTTGGCGGCGGGCTGCCGCCGACGCTCAAGGCCCGCGTGCTGGCGGTGCAATCGGCGATCGCCGTGGCGTTCTTTGCCTTCATCCTGTTCACCTCGAACCCGTTTCTGCGCCTTGCGGTGCCGCCCTTTGACGGGCAGGATCTGAACCCGCTGCTGCAGGATCCGGGTCTCGCCTTTCATCCGCCCTTCCTGTATCTCGGCTATGTCGGCCTAAGCATGGCGTTTTCCTTTGCCGTTGCCGCCCTGATCGAGGGGCGCGTCGATGCCGCCTGGGGCCGCTGGGTGCGCCCCTGGACGCTGGCGGCGTGGATTTTCCTGACCATCGGGATCGCGCTGGGATCGTGGTGGGCCTATTACGAGCTGGGCTGGGGCGGCTTCTGGTTCTGGGACCCGGTTGAAAACGCCAGCTTCATGCCCTGGCTGCTGGCCGCCGCTTTGCTGCATTCGGCCATCGTGGTGGAAAAGCGCGAGGCGCTGAAAAGCTGGACCATCCTGCTGGCGATCCTTGCCTTCGGCTTTTCGCTGATCGGCACCTTCATCGTGCGTTCGGGCTTGCTGACCAGCGTCCATGCCTTTGCCAACGACCCCGAGCGCGGCGTGTTCATCCTGATCATTCTGGGCCTCTTTACCGGCGGCGCGCTGACACTGTTCGCCGCGCGCGCGCAGGCGATGGAGGCCAAGGGCGTCTTTTCCATGGTCAGTCGCGAAAGCGCGCTGGTGCTCAACAATATCCTGCTGGCGGTGTCTGCCTTTGTGGTGTTCTTTGGCACGCTCTGGCCGATCCTGGCCGAGATGTTCTTTGACCGCAAACTCTCGGTCGGGGCGCCGTTCTTCAACGCGGCCTTCACCCCGTTCATGGTGGCACTGGGTGTGGTTTTGCCGCTGGGTGCGATGCTGCCCTGGAAACGCGGCAAGCTGGGCCGGGTGGCGCATAGCCTGCGCTATGCCTTTGTGCTGGCGCTGGCGCTGGCGATCCTGGTCTGGGTGATGCAGACCGGGCGCAGCGCGCTGGGACCGGTGGGCCTGTTCCTGGGGGCGTGGATCACCTTCGGCGCCATCGTCGATCTGTGGAGCCGCACCGGGCGCGGCGGCAGCGTGGCGCGGCTGTTCCGTCTGCCGCGCGCCGACTGGGGCAAGGCGGTGGCCCATTCTGGTCTGGGTGTTACCATGTTCGCCATTGCCGGGTTGATGGCCTGGGAGGTCGAGGATATCCGCGTTGCGCGCATCGGCGAACCATTCGAGGTGGGCGGGTTTACCCTGACGCTCGACGGGGTCGAGCGGGTACAGGGACCCAACTATATCTCGACCATGGGCAATGTCCGGCTGGAAAAGGCGGGCCGCGCCATCGACACGCTGCACCCCGAAAAGCGCGACTATCCGGTCGCCCGCATGCCCACCACCGAGGCGGCGATCGACTATCGCATTCTGCGCGATGTCTATGTGGTGATCGGCGACCGTCAGGATGACGGCGGCTGGACCATGCGGACCTATATCAAGCCCTTTGCCAACTGGATCTGGGGCGGCTGTATCCTGATGGCGCTTGGCGGCGCGCTGAGCCTCAGCGACCGGCGCTTCCGGGTGGCGGCAGGCGCGCGCAAGGCGCCGACCGGCGGGGTGCCTGCGGAATGAAACGCCTGATCCTGATCCTGTCGCTGATCGCGGCGCCGCTCTGGGCGGTGCAGCCTGACGAGGTGCTGGATGATCCCGTGCTCGAATCCCGCGCGCGGGACCTGAGCGAGGGGCTGCGCTGTCTTGTCTGCCGCAACGAGAGCATCGACGAATCCAATGCCGAGCTGGCCCGCGACCTGCGCCTGCTGTTGCGCGAACGGCTGGTGGCGGGAGACAGCGACGAACAGGCGGTGGCCTATATCGTCGACCGCTACGGCGAATATGTGCTGCTGAAACCCACGACCACGGGGGCCAACTGGCTGTTGTGGCTGGCCGGTCCCCTGATGCTGCTGGCGGCGGCGGGTATGGGCTGGGGTTTTGTGCGCGGGCGGGCGGCGGCGACCCCCGCCACAGAGGCCGCTCTGAGTGCCGACGAGCAGGAGCGTCTGCGCCGTATTCTGGAAGAGTGACGCGCGGTTTCGCTTTCCCAGCACGTCAACTTGCGCCAGTTTGCGGCGCAACAGCATCCAACCGGGGGCCTCTCGCATGCAATACGACACCATCTCTCTGGAGATCGCCGACGGTCTGGCGGTTCTGACCCTGAACCGCCCCGACAAGATGAACGCGCTGACCAGCCGGATGCGGGCCGAGATCACCCATGCCATGAAATCCGCTGCCCGCGAGGCGCGCGCCATCGTGCTGACCGGTGCGGGGCGGGCCTTTTGCACCGGTCAGGATCTGGGCGATGCGGGCAGTTCCGGCAAGATCGACCTGGAACGCACCCTGCGCGACGAATACAACCCCATGCTTGAGGCGATCTATGATTGCCCGGTGCCCACCATCGCGGCGGTCAATGGCCCGGCGGCGGGGGCAGGGGCCAATCTCGCGCTCTGTGCCGATGTGGTGATCGCAACCGAAAGTGCCTATTTCCTGCAGGCCTTTGCCCGCATCGGCCTGATGCCCGATGCCGGCGGCACCTGGTTCCTGCCGCGCCAGATGGGCCTGGCCAAGGCGATGGGCGCGGCCCTGTTCGCCGACAAGATCGACGCCCGCCAGGCCGAGGCCTGGGGTATGATCTGGGAGGCGGTACCCGACGCCGAATTCGACGCCCATTGGCGCAAGCGCGCCGCCTATCTGGCCAATGGTCCCACCGCAGCCTTCGCCAATATCAAGAAGGCGATCCGGGGTACTTACGGCACCGCGCTGCCCGATCAACTGGCGACCGAGGCGCATTTGCAGGGCGAATGTGGCCGCAGCCGCGATTTTCAGGAGGGCGTCGTCGCCTTCATGGAGAAGCGCGCCGCCAAGTTTGAAGGTCGGTGAACGAAGGCTGGATTGACAACCGACCATGTAGGCTGGGCATCATGGCGACATGAGCGTGCCCAGCCATACCCCCGACGCGGCCGTCCTGGAACACCTGACCGGGCGCAACCGGGGGCTCTATTCCTGGATCACTTCGGATCGGGTCGAGCTGCTGCTTGACCGCGACGGGTGGCTGCGGGTGCTGGCACCGGGAGACGTCGGTATCCCCGGAGAGTTGATCGCGCGGGTGCGACGGCAAGAGGGGGTCTATCATCTTATCACCGCGCCGGGCGCCCGGGTCTGGGTCAATCGTCAGCCGGTCGAGGCCGCTGACCTGTCCCATGGCGATGTGATCGAGTTCGGAGAGCAGGGGCCGCTGTCGCGCCTGCGCATCTATGACGAGCGCCGCCGCCCGCATCCCTCCCTGGCCGAGATGTTGGGGGACGCGCTCAGTTATCTGCGTACCAGCCGACGCCCGCTGTTGGCGCGTCTGCCGCGCGCGGCGGGGATGTTCCTGGCCCGGCTCCTGGGCAACGGGGCCTTGCTGTTTCGCGGGCTGGTCCTGCTTGGCCTCGTTGCCCTGGCGGTGCTGGCGATCTGGCAGATCCGCGCCGACCGCGCCCTGCGCGCGCAATATGAAAGCGGTCGCTTTCAGGTCGAGGCGCTGGCCTCGGCCCTGGCCGAGGCGCGGCGCGAGGCGATCCGGCCCGGTGATCTGGACGCGCTCCAGGACGAGATCGGCCTCCGCCTGCAACTGAATGCCGAGCGGCTCGACACGCTCGAGGAGCGCTCGGGCGCCGGGACCCGGGTGATTTCGACCGCCGCCGGGTCGGTGGCCTTTATCCAGGGCGGTTATGGGTTGCGTCACCGCGACAGCGGCCGGATGCTGCGCCATGTGCTGGACAGGTCAGGCAACCGGCTGATGCTGCCGAACGGGCAACCGATGCTCTCGCTCGACGGCGACGGGCCGGTCGCCGAGGTGCAATATACCGGTACCGGTTTTGTGCTGGCCGAGACCGGGCTGATCGCCACCAACCGTCATGTTGCCGTCCCGTGGGAGAAATCCGCCGCCATGGGCTTTGGCGGTGACACGATGGAGCCGGTTTTTACCCGCTTCATCGCCTATTTCCCCACGCGGTCCGATCCGATCGACCTGGAGGTGCGGGGCCTGAGCGACAGTGCCGATCTGGCGCTGGTGGCGCCCGTCGCGCCGGTCGATTTGCCGCCGGGCCTGCCGCTGGCCGAGGTGGCGCCGCCGCCGGGGCTCGAAGTGCTGGTGATGGGCTATCCGACCGGGCTGATGTCGATGCTGGCGCGTTCGGGCACCGGGTTCGTCGAGGACTTGCGCAGCGCCGGTGTCACCGGGTTCTGGGAGGTGGCGGCGCGGCTGGCGGGCGAGGGACTGATCTGGCCGCTGGCCAGCCGGGGCATCGTAGGGCAGATGACCCCGGCGCTGGTGACCTATGATGCCGAAACCACCCATGGCGGCAGCGGTGGGCCGGTGCTGAACCTGCGCGGTCAGGTGGTGGCGGTGAATACCGCCATCCTGCCGGATTTCGGCGGCTCGAACCTTGGTGTGCCGGTGGCGCGTCTGCGGGCGCTGCTGAGCGCGCCCACAGACTAGGCGTCAGGCTCAGGCGCGGCGGCGGCGGCCACCGCGCGCGCGCCGCTCGGGCCCGGTATCGTCGCCGGTGCCGTCCGAGGCCGAGGTGAAGGGGCCGATCTTGTCCACGATCTCCTCCAGCGTCGGGCGCGCACCGCGCGGGGTGCCGTCCAGCGCCGCACGCATCGCGGTCAGATGCGCGGGCATGGTGCCGCAGCAACCGCCGATGATCTTGGCGCCGGCGTCGCGGGCCATGGTGGCATAGACGCCCATCAGTTCGGGCGTGCCGTCGTAATGGATGTGACCATCGACATATTTCGGGATGCCGGCATTGCCCTTGGAGATGATCGGGCGTTCAGTGCCCTGGGCGACAAAGCCCAGCACCGTGCGCAGGATGTCCGAGGCGCCGGTGCCGCAATTGGCGCCAAAGGCCAGCGGCGGGTTGGGCAGCGTCTCGACCAGCTGCGCCATATCGGCCGAGGTGACGCCCATCATGGTGCGTCCGGCAGTGTCGAAGCTCATGGTGCCGCACCAGGGCATGCCGGCCAGCGCAAAGGCCTCGGCGGCGGCGCGAAACTCTTCGGGGGCGCTGATCGTTTCCAGCCACAGCACGTCGACGCCGCCCTCTTTCAGGCCCTCGGCCTGCTCGTGGAACATCTCGACCGCGGCGGCATGGCTGAGCGCGCCCACCGGTTCCATGATCTCGCCGGTGGGGCCGACCGAGCCCGCGACGATCACCTTGCGCCCGGCGCGGTCGGCGACCTCGCGGCCCAGCTCGGCGCCGACGCGGTTCAGCTCGCGCACGCGGCCCTGGGCGTCGTGCAGTTTCAGCCGCGCGGCGGTGCCGCCAAAAGTGTTGGTCAGGAACAGGTCGCTGCCCGCATCGACCGAACCTTGGTACAGCGCGCGGATCTTGTCGGGTTCATCGGTGTTCCACAGCTCGGGCGCATCGCCCGATTGCAGGCCCATGGCGAACAGGTTGGTGCCGGTGGCGCCATCGGCCAGCAGCACGTCATGGCTGGCCAGCATCTCGGCAAAAGCGTTGGTCATGGTCTTGCGACTCCCCGATTGCGCGGCGCCCGCGCGGGCCCGCCTTGACCGGCAGATGTGTCACGTTCCCGTGAGAGAGGCAAATTCAAACTCTTCATCATGATCATGAGCCGCCTGTGTGTGGCGCCCGGCCAGCGGTGGTGGCGCCTGGACATGGCGGGCCAGGTTGAGCGCCGCCACCGCCATCACGGTCCAGCCCGGGGCCGCCATGTAAAGCGGTTGCCAGCGGGGGGCGAAACTGTCCTTGAACCGGCGCAGACCGTCAAAGCGGCGACCCAATAGCCCGCATGGCACCGCCGCCAGCGACAGCCGGGGCACCCGTGCCGCGGCGGCGACGGTCAGCGCCTCGACCACCAGCGCATGCATGGTGCCCTCGGGTGCGTCGGGGCGGACCCGCATCAGGTCGAGGCACCATTCGTCCCGGCTGCGGTGAAAGCTGACGAACCCTTCGAGCCGGGGGCCGCGCCAGGCCAGGAATACCGCCTGCCGGGCCAGGTAACCGGGCGCGAAGCGGCCCATGGTCAGCCCCCATGCCCGTCCGTTCGCGCTTTGCCACAAGCTGTCGACCTCGGCCATCTGGGCCAGCGGGAGAGTACTGGGCCGATCGGTTCGCAGGCCCGTGCGCAGCGCATGGCGCAGCTTGCGCCGGATCTGGCGCCGCCCCGCGCCTTCGGTGGTAAAGGTCGCGGGCACCAGCGTCGCCTCGTCCGAGACATGCCGCACGCGCCAGCCCGCGCGCCGGGCCGAGACGGCGACCCGGGCCGAGCATTTGTAGACCAGCGCGCAGAGATTGCGCTGCGCCGCCCGGTGCGACAGCAGGGACAGGTCGGGATGGCGACCGCCACAGACCGGATCGAACAGCATGATCAGGCTCTGATCGGTCTCGACCACGGCCATGTCGGCAAACCCGCCGCTCAGCACATAGCCGCGCGATTGCGTCACCACGGCGGTTTCGGCGCGGGGGCGTGCGGGCGGGTGGTAATGCCCCAACCGTGACAGACGGCTCTGCCGCCCCAGCCGCAGGTCGGGCGGCGACAGCAGCAGCGGCACCGCCACCAGCGCCGGCAGGGCCACATAGATCAGCCGATAGGCCAGCACCGCCGCCATCAACTCGGCCTCGGGCAGAGCGGTTAGCAGTGACAGCAGCGTCAGTTCGAACGCGCCCAGTCCGCCCGGTGCCCCGGATAGAAGCCCCGCCGCCAATGCCAGCACATAGGCCGTGAGCAGCAAGGGCAGATCGGCCCAGGACAGGCCGGGCAGCAGCACCGCCAGCACCGGCGCCGCCGCCGCCAGGTCCAGCGCCGCCCAGCCCAGGATCGCCCCCAGCGCCCGCAGGCTGGGCAGGCGTAGCTCAAGCCGACCCAGCCGCAGCCGTGGCAGCAGGAACAGGACCACCCCGATCGGCAGCAGCAAGGCCAGCCCTGCCAGCCCCGTTTGCCGCAACCCCGGCAGCGGGGGCGCGATCAGGCACAGGATCGAGGCCCAGAAGGCCAGCGCCAGCAGAAAGGTGACCGCGACAAAGGCGGTCAGGCGCAACGCCAGCGCCGGGGTCAGATCACCGATCAGGCGCCACCGGGCAAATGCGCCGCTCAGCACGCCGCAGCCGCAGAACTGAGAAAACGCGATGGCGGCCATGCCGCAGAGCCGGGCCTGTTTCTGCGCCAGACCGGTGCGGAAATGCCGATGTGCCACCCCGTCATAGCGGCCCACCGCCCAGAAACTGACCGCAGCGGCCAGCAACGCCACCGCCAGCCGCCAGACGGGCAGGCCGGACAGGGCCTGGGTCACCGCGCCCGGCTCGATCGCCGCCAGACGCTCGACCAGCATCCACAACAGCCAAAGGGTGAGCGCAAGCGTGCCGCCAAGACGCAGCAGCAGACCGGTCAGGCGGGGGAACGAAGGGACGGGTCGATGCATGCGGGGTCCTTTGGCAATTGGCCAAAGACTAGCCGCGCATCCCTTTCCCAAAAGTAAACCCGCAAGCGAGCGCTTGCGGGTTCTCCATGCGATTGAAACCGCATCAGAAATTGAGCGGTTCAGCCCGCTTCGCCCATGATCTGCGCCTTGGCCTCGGGCAGCAGTTCTGCCATCTTGGCGCGCACCGTGTCGGCATCGGCCAGCCCGTCCAGATCGGCGGTGACCTTGCGCACTACGTCCTCGTGGCCAGCCTCTTCGAAATCGGCGATCACGACGGTCTTGGCATAGGCGGCGGCCTCGTCTCCGGTCTTGCCCATCAGGCCGGCAGCCCACAGGCCCAGCATCTTGTTGCAGCGGGCCTGTGCCTTGAACTGCATTTCCTCGTCATGGGCGAACTTGGCTTCAAACGCGTGTTCGCGATCGTCGAAGGTGGTCATGGGTTGCGTCCCCTCAGTGAATTATGCTCTGCTTCTGATATGCCGTTCGCGGGGGCGGACCGCAAGAGGCAGCGGTAACCTTGCGACACTGCGGCGCTTGCCGTATGAGAGCGCCATGACGGGGGACTCATTTCCCCGCCCCAGTCGGAAAGGTCGCAGATGGCGCGTCGCACCAAGATTTACGAAGGCAAGGCCAAGATCCTGTACGAAGGCCCGGAACCGGGCACCATCGTGCAGTATTTCAAGGATGACGCCACCGCCTTTAACGCCCAGAAAAAGGACGTGATCGAAGGCAAGGGGGTGCTGAACAACCGCCTGAGCGAGTATTTCATGACCGGTCTGGCCCAGATCGGCGTGCCGACCCATTTCATCCGCCGTCTCAACATGCGCGAACAACTGGTGCGCGCCTGCGAGATCGTGCCGCTGGAAGTGATCGTGCGCAACTTTGCCGCTGGCACCATGTCGAAACGGCTGGGCATCGAAGAGGGCACGCAACTACCGCGCCCGATCGTGGAATACTGCCTCAAGAATGACGAGCTGGGCGACCCGCTGGTGACCGAGGAGCATATCGCGGCCTTCGGCTGGGCCAGCCAGCAGGACATGGACGATATCCTGAGCCTGGCGCTGCGGGTGAACGATTACCTCTCGGGGCTGATGTATGGCGTCGGCATCAAGCTGATCGACTTCAAGATCGAGATCGGCCGGGTCTACGAGAACGACTATCCGCGCCTGATCATCGCCGACGAGATCAGCCCCGACAGCTGCCGTCTGTGGGATATCGCCACCGGGCAGAAGCTGGACAAGGACGTGTTCCGCCGCGACCTGGGCAGCCTGACCGATGCCTATTCCGAGGTGGCCCGCCGCCTGGGCGTGATCCCGAAAAGCCAGGTGACGAAACCGACGCTGATCAACTGAGATCGGGACGGCGCAGGAAATCGGGACATTGCGTCGGCGGATGGCGACCGCCGCGCGCAACAGATCGAAACAGCTATCCGGGCGCGCGACCGGCCCTGTGAGGGGTGGCGCTGCGCGGTCCGGCAGGAGCAGGATGAAGGACAAGGAAAGATGAAGGCACGCGTGCATGTGATGCTCAAGAACGGGGTACTCGATCCGCAGGGCGAGGCGGTGCGCCACGCGCTTGGCGCCATGGGCTTTGACAAGGTGACCGGTGTCCGCCAGGGCAAGGTGATCGACCTCGATCTGGTCGACGGCGCCACCGAGGCCGACGTGGCCGAGATGTGCGAAAAGCTGCTCGCCAACACGGTCATCGAACGCTACGAGATCGAGCTGGTCTGAGCCATGCGCGCCGCGCAGCTGACCGCCTGGCGCCAGCCACTGACGCTGGCGACCCTGCCGGACCCGACACCGGGGCCGGGAGAGGTGGTGCTGCGCGTGCTGGCCTGTGGGGTGTGCCGATCTGACTGGCATGCCTGGACCGGCTCCGACCCGGATGTGGTTCTGCCCATGGTGCCGGGCCACGAATTCTGTGGCGAGGTGGTGGCGCTGGGGGCCGGTGTCAGCCGCTGGCGGCCGGGCGACCGGGTGATCGCGCCCTTTATCCTGGCCTGCGGACGCTGCGGCGATTGCGCGGCCGGACATCAGACCATCTGCGCCAACCAGCAGGTGCCGGGCTTTACCCGCGATGGCGCCTTTGCCGAGCTGATCGCGGTGCCCTTTGCCGATACCAACCTGACCGCCTTGCCCGACAGCCTGCCGCCGCATGTGGCCGCGGGTCTTGGCTGCCGGGTCACCACCGCCTGGCAGGCGTTGGTGGGCCGGGCCGAGCTGCGACCGGGCGAATGGCTGGCGGTGTTTGGCGGCGGCGGCGTCGGATTGTCGGCGCTGCTTCTGGGCCGCGCGCTTGGCGCGCGCGTCGTCGTGGTCGATGTGGTCGAAGACAAACTGGCCCATGCCAAAAGCCTTGGCGCCGATGCGGTGGTCAACGCCGCCGAAACCGATGCGGCCGAGGCGGTGCGCGAGCTGACCGGCGGTGGCGCCCATGTCGCCATCGAGGCGCTGGGGATCGCTGCCACCATGACCGGCGCCATGCGGGCCCTGCGCAAGCTGGGCCGGCTGGTGATGATCGGCATGCCGGCCGGCGAGCATACGGCCATGACCCTGCCGATGGATGTGCTCTATTCCGGGCAACTGACCCTGCAAGGCACCCGCGGCATGCCCGCCTGGCGCTATCCCTCGCTTCTCTCTCTCATCGACGGCGGCCATGTGGACCTGTCGCCCTTGGTGACCCGCACCATCACCCTGTCCCAGGCAAGCGACGAGCTTGCCACCTTTGACCGTCCCGCCCCGCCGGGCGTGGCGGTGATCACCGATTTTGCTAGCTAGGAGGTCTCGCCCATGCGCGCAGCCGTTGTCGTCTTTCCCGGATCGAATTGCGACCGGGACCTGGCCGTGGCCTTTGAACAGGCCGGTTTCGATGTCTCGATGGTCTGGCACAAGGATGCCAGCCTGCCGCAGGGGATCGACATTGTCGGCATTCCCGGCGGCTTCAGCTATGGCGACTATCTGCGCTGCGGCGCCATTGCCGCACAATCGCCGATCTGCAAGGCGGTGGTCGAGCATACCGAGCGTGGCGGCTATGCCCTGGGCGTGTGCAACGGGTTCCAGGTGCTGACCGAAACCGGCATCCTGCCCGGCGCCCTGCTGCGCAATGCCGGTCTGAAATACATCTGCAAGACCGTTGAACTGAAGGTCGAGACCTCGAACAGCGTCTTTACCGAGGGCTACAATGCAGGCGACGTGATCGGTATCCCGATCGCCCATCACGACGGCAACTATTATGCCGATGACGAGACGCTGGCCGCGCTCAGGGCCGAGGACCGGATCGCCTTCACCTATACCGACAACCCCAATGGCGCGCGCGACGATATCGCCGGCATTCTCAGCGCCAACCGGCGGGTGCTGGGGATGATGCCGCATCCCGAACGGGCCGCCGATGCGGGCCATGGCGGCACGGATGGGGTGGCGCTCTTCCGCGCATTGGCGGGGGCGCTAACCCCGGCGTGACTTGAGCAACGCGCCCCGCGCGCGTAGCCTTACCTCATGAGTACCGCGCGCAAAGACCCCAAGGGACAGAACTGGATCCGCACCGGCCAGCTCAGCTGGCGGGTGCGGGCGGCGCTGGTGCTGCTGCTGCTGAGCGCGACCGCGACGGTCTGGGTCACCAACAGGCTGCTGACCGACCGCTTTACCGAAAGCACGCGGAACCGGGCCGAGCTGCGGCTGGCGCTCTATTCCGGCAACCTGCTCAGCGAACTCAGGCGCAACGCGATCGTGCCACAGCTGCTGGCGCGCGATCCGACGCTGATCGCGGCGCTGCAATCGAGCGATTTCTCGCAATCGACCCAGCGGCTGATCTCCTTTGTCGAGGAAATCGGCGCCGCCTCGCTGATGCTGCTCGACCGCGACGGGCGCACCGTCGCCGCGACCGACCGCAACCGGTTGGGCGAACAGCACCGCTCGGCCGCCTATTTCGTTGATCCGGTGCGATCCAATTCCACCGTGTTCTCGACCATCCAGCGCGAGGCGGGCGGCTACAGCTTTACCTATTCCCGCAGGTTGGAGGACAGTTCCGGCGTGCTGGGCGTGATCGTGGTCGAGGTCGATCTGCAAAAGTTCGAACGCGCCTGGTCGGGGATTTCGGACGCGGTGTTCGTCACCAATTCCGCGGGCACCATCATCCTGGCCACCGAGCCGCGCTGGCGCGGTCTGGCGCCGGCCCAGGCGTTGAGCCAGCAGACGCCAGAGAACGCCATCGAACGGGCGATCCGGGTGACCGCCGACTGGACCGCGCTGCCCGCTGACGCCTATCTGCGCGGCGAGGCGGTGATGCGGATGGACAGCCGCATTCCGTTCCGGGGCTGGCAGATGACCTCGTTCACCACCTATGCCTCGATCCGCGAGCGGGTGAACGGGGTTCTGGCGCTGGAGATCATGGGATTCGCGATTCTGCTGGCGCTCAGCTTCTATGCGTTGAGCCGCCGCACGGCGTTCCGCATGGCGCTGTTCCAGCGCGAGTCGGCGGAGCTTCGCGCGCTCAATGCCCGGCTGCAGCGGGAAATCGCCGAGCGTGAACGGGTGCAAAAGACTCTCGAAGTGGCCGAACAGACGCTGGCGCAAAGCTCGAAACTGGCCGCCCTGGGCGAGATGTCGGCCGCGGTCAGCCACGAGTTGAACCAGCCGCTGGCGGCGATGAAGACCTATCTGGCCGGCGCCCGCCTGCTGCTGCGCCGCAACCGCCCCGAAGAGGCGCTGTCGAGCTTTGGCCGCATCGACGACCTGATCGAACGGATGGGGGCGATCACCCGACAGCTGAAATCCTATGCCCGCAAGGGGCAAGAGGCGCTTTCGCCAATAAACATGGGTGATGCGCTGGCGGCCTCGCTGGCGATGATGGAACCGCAGCTACGTCAGCGGCAGGTGCAGATCACCCAGATCCTGCCGGATCGACCGGTCTTTGTGATGGGCGACCGGATGCGGATCGAACAGGTCATGGTCAACCTCTTGCGCAACGCGTTGGATGCCACCAAATCGGTGCGCGACCCCGAGGTCGAGATCATCCTGGCCGCGGGCGAGACCGCCACCCTGACGGTGCGCGACAATGGGCACGGGATCCGCGATTTCGAGAATATCTTTGAGCCGTTCTACACCACCAAACAACCCGGTGACGGGGTGGGTCTGGGCCTTGCAATCTCCTCGGGGATCGTCAACGACCTTGGCGGGCGCCTGACGGCGCGGAACGGGCAACATGGCGGTGCCGTTTTCGAGATGCAATTGCCGATCCTCGAAGACGGTCTGGAAGCCGCGGAATGAAGAGGGAATACCCTATGGCACAGGCGATGAAGATTGCGATTGTCGACGACGAACAGGACATGCGCCAGTCGATCAGCCAGTGGCTGGCCCTGTCGGGCTATGACACCGAGACCTTTGCCAGCGCCGAAGAGGCGCTGAAGGTTCTGGGGTCGGATTACCCCGGCATCGTCATCTCGGACATCAAGATGCCGGGCATGGATGGCATGCAGTTTCTGAAAAAGCTGATGGGGGCGGACAGTTCGCTGCCGGTGATCATGATCACCGGCCATGGCGACGTGCCGATGGCGGTCGAGGCGATGCGGGTCGGCGCCTTCGATTTTCTGGAAAAGCCGTTCAACCCCGACCGGATGTCCGATCTGGCCAAGCGTGCCAGCAATGCACGGAGGCTGACGCTGGACAACCGGGCGCTCCGGCGCGAGCTGAGCGATGGCAGCCAGATCATGAAAAAGCTGATCGGCACCAGCCCGGTCATGGAGCGGCTGCGCGAGGACATTCTGGACCTGGGCCAGGCCGACGGCCATGTGCTGATCGACGGCGAGACCGGCACCGGCAAGACCCTGGTGGCCCATGCGCTGCATGCGGTGGGCAGCCGGGCGGGCAAGAAATTCGTGCTGGTCTCGTGTTCGGCGCTGGAGGAAGAGGCGCTGGCCAAGCGGCTCTTTGGCCCGATGATCCCCGAGGATGCGCAATTGCCCGCCATCGAGGAGGCGCGCGGTGGCACGCTGGTGCTGGAGGATATCGAGTCGCTCAGCGATGCGCTTCAGGCCAAGCTGTTGTCGGTGATGAACCAGCAGGGGACGCCCGCGGAAACCCGGATCGTGGCCATTTCGAACCTGCAAGAGGCGGGCAAGACCAGCGAGGACGTGCTGCGCCCGGACCTGTTTTATCGTCTGGCCGCGCTGCGCCTGACCATGCCGCCGCTGCGCCAGCGGGGCGAGGATATCCTGACGCTGTTCACCCGGCTCAGCGAGCAATTCGCCGAGGAATATGGCTGTGACGCGCCGCAGGTCAGCGCGCAGGAGGCCGCGCAGCTGTTGCAGGCGCCCTGGCCCGGCAATGTGCGTCAGCTGATCAACATCGCCGAGCGCGCGGTGTTGCAGGCCCGGCGCGGTTCGGGCACCATCGCCTCTCTCCTGATGTCCGATCACGAGGACATGCAACCGGTGATGACCACCGAGGGCAAGCCGCTCAAGGAATATGTCGAGGCGTTCGAGCGGATGCTGATCGACAACACGATGCGGCGCCACAAGGGCTCGATCGCGGCGGTGATGGACGAGCTGTGCCTGCCGCGCCGGACCCTGAACGAGAAGATGGCGAAATACGGGCTTCAGCGCTCGGATTACCTCTGATCCAGCCCGGCGGCACCGGCTCTTGCAAGCGCGACCGGTGCCGCCGAGACATGGCTGGCCGAACCTGGGCCACCTCCAGCGACCGGAAGGCGTCGGCCGCGCCGCCGTCCGGGCGGAGTTTGGTGCGTTCGCGGGCCTGTCGAACCCTTGACCCTCGTGAACATGCACTTTGCCCATTGTCTTTTCCACAGCACTGCTTTTATTGTGACAGAACGGGGCGGCCCCAAGGGTTCCTTGCTCCCGCACCCAATAGAGTTTCGCTGCTCTGCCCCCGCTGGCACAGATCCCGGAGACAAAGCAGACCGATTGGCCCCTGACCGGGGCAATACAATGCCTTCGCCCGCTTGCCGGGTGACAGGAATAAATGGGCAGGCCCGGGAAACGCCCGACCTGTCGGAGAAGAACCGCGATGACGCGCGCGCAACTTTCGAGTGGACGAGCAGAGGGGCAAAACGCCGATCTCTGCCGCGCGGCGTCTCATATCGCCCTGACAAGACACCCGCCAAATCGTAGCCCCCTTAGGACGGTTCTGCCGCCCGGGAGGTTGCGCATTGCGCGGTGCACCAAGGAAACATGGCAAAGAAGATGCTCATTGATGCCACCCACGCGGAGGAAACCCGCGTCGTGGTGGTCGACGGCAACAAGGTCGAGGAATTCGATTTTGAGTCCGAAAACAAACGCCAGCTAGCTGGTAATATCTATCTGGCAAAGGTCACGCGGGTCGAGCCCTCGCTTCAGGCGGCTTTTGTCGACTATGGCGGAAACCGGCACGGGTTCCTCGCCTTTTCGGAAATCCATCCCGATTACTATCAGATCCCCGTCGCCGACCGGCAGGCGCTGATGGAGGAAGAACGCGCCTATGCCGAGGCGCAGAAGGCGCGCGACGAGGATGAAGAGGGCGGCAAGCCGCGCCCGAAGCCCAAGCGTAGCCGCAGCCGGTCGCGCAGCAAGGCCGAAAGCCTGCGATCCTCGGACCCGGTCGAAACCATGGACGTGACTGAACCCGAGATCAGCGGCATGGAGACGATCGACCTCGACGAGGGCGATGACCGCGACATGTTCGAAGTGCCCGAGGGCAGCTCGCCGATGGAACGCGTGGCCGACACCCCGGTCGAAGAGCCCGAGGACGTCGCCGAGGCAGCCACCGATCAGGCGGCGGAAGAAGCCGAAGAGGCGACCGCCGATGCGCCCGGGGAGACCCCCGAAGCAAAGGCGGAGGTCACCGAGGATCTGGACGACGCGACCGAAGACGACGATGGCGATGACGACGGCGACGACGATCACGATGTCGAGGACACGCCGCGCCCCCGTCGCGGCAAGGCCGATGCCGCCTCCAAGGATGACAGCATCGAATCCATCGCCGAAGAGGACGATGCCGAGGATCTGCGCCCGGTCCGCAAGCCGCGCGCGCGCAAATACAAGATCCAGGAAGTGATCAAGGTGCGCCAGGTGATGCTGGTGCAGGTCGTCAAGGAAGAGCGCGGCAACAAGGGCGCGGCGCTGACCACCTATCTCAGCCTCGCGGGCCGCTATTGCGTCCTGATGCCCAACACCGCGCGCGGTGGCGGCATCAGCCGCAAGATCACCAACGCAGTCGACCGCAAGAAGCTGAAAGAGATCGCCGCCGAGATGGACGTGCCCCAGGGCGCGGGCCTGATCGTGCGCACCGCGGGCGCCAAGCGCACCAAGGCCGAGATCAAGCGCGACTATGAATACCTTCAGCGCATGTGGGAGCAGATCCGCGAACTGACGCTGAAATCCATCGCGCCCGCCAAGATCTATGAAGAAGGCGACCTGATCAAACGCTCGATCCGCGACCTTTACAACCGCGATATCGACGAAGTTCTGGTCGAGGGCGAAGGCGGCTACCGCATCGCCAAGGACTTCATGAAGATGATCATGCCCAGCCACGCCAAGAACGTGCAGCGGTACGAGGATCAGTTGCCGCTGTTCGCGCGCTTCCAGGTGGAAAGCTATCTGAACTCGATGTTCAACCCGACGGTGCAGTTGAAATCCGGCGGCTATATCGTGATTGGCGTGACCGAGGCGCTGGTGGCGATCGACGTGAACTCTGGCCGCGCCACCAAGGAAGGCTCGATCGAGGAAACCGCGCTCAAGACCAATCTCGAGGCCGCCGAAGAGGTGGCCCGCCAGTTGCGCCTGCGCGACCTGGCCGGTCTGATCGTGATCGACTTCATCGACATGGACGAGCGCAAGAACAACGCCGCCGTCGAAAAGCGCCTGAAGGACAAGCTGAAATCCGACCGCGCCCGCATCCAGGTGGGCCGGATCTCGGGCTTTGGCCTGCTCGAGATGAGCCGCCAGCGCCTGCGCCCCGGCATGATCGAGGCCACGACCCAGCCGTGCCCCTCGTGCCACGGCACCGGCCTGATCCGCTCGGACGACAACATGGCGCTGAGCATCCTGCGCCAGATCGAGGAGGAAGGCACCCGCCGCCGCTCGCGCGAGGTGCTGGTGCGCTGCCCGGTGGGCATTGCCAACTATCTGATGAACCAGAAACGCGAGCATATCGCGCAGATCGAGGCGCGCTATGGTCTGAGTGTGCGGATCGAGGGCGACGCGCATCTGGTCAGCCCCGATTTCAGCCTCGAGAAGTTCAAGACCGCTACCCGCGCGGTGCCGCAGGCCCAGGCGCCCGTGGTCTCGGTCGACTCGCGGCTGATGGATCAGGTCGACGCCGACGAGGCCGCCGAGGACGAGGACGAGGCAGACGAACCCCGGACCGAGAAACCGGCCGAGAACGATGGCGACGGCAAGCCCAAGCGCAAGCGGCGGCGGAGGCGGCGGCGCAAGAGCGGTGGCAATGGCGGCGAGGATGGCGCCAACGACACCGACGCCAACGACAGCGACGGCAACGACACCGACGGCAATGATGATGCGGGTGACGATTCCGCCTCGGATGCGCGCGAAGACGCGCGCGAAGCCGAGCCGGCTGCCGAGGCAGAACCCGCAGCCGAGACCGAGAGCACCGAAAGCGACGCGGAGGCGGCTCCGGCCAAAACCCCGCGCAAGCGAACCCGCACGCGCAAGAAACCGGTCAAGGCTGAAGCGGCTGCTGAAGCAGCCAGCGACGAGGTGGTGAGCGAAGAGGCCTCCGCCGATTCTGCAGCCGAGACTGTGGTTGCGGCCGAGGCCGAGGCTGAGGCGGCACCGGTGAAGAAGACGTCGAAGCCGCGTAAACCGAGCAGCCGCAGCAAGAAGGCCAAAACCACAACCGAGCCTGTCGCAGCCGATGCATTGGCAGAGCCCGTTGCCGAGGCCGAACCTGTCGCGGCGGATGCCGCCGCTGGCATGACCGAAAGTCCTGCCGAGGCAGAGACAGCTCCGGTCGAAGCGGCGCAGGTCGAAGCACCCGCCGAGGCGGCCAAGGCTGAGGGAGAGGCCGAGCCGGTGATGCCCGTCGAGGTCGCTGCAGGTCAGGCCGAGGTGACTGCCGAGGAGATCGCTCAACCCGCCGAGGAAACGCCTGCGACGCAGGCGGAGCCGGACGCGGAGCCCGCGCCGGAACTGGCGCAGGCAGAGGAACAACCCAAGCCGGAACTGGCGGTGGCCGAGGCCGAGCCGGAACCCGACAGTCCGGCCAAGCCGAAGCGGCGCGGCTGGTGGTCGCTGGGACAGTAACCAAAAAGGCGGGCCCCTCAGGGACCCGCCTTTTTCATTCCGCGCGGCGGATCAGGTAAATCTGGTGATCGACGGCGTCCTCCTGACCGATCAGCACATGACCGGCTTCGGCGCAGAAATGCGGTACGTCCACCACCGCAGCTGGATCGTCCGCCAAGAGCCGCAGCACCGCACCGGGTGCCATGGATTTCAGCCGCTTGCGGGCCTTGAGTACGGGCAGGGGGCAGAGCAGCCCCAGCGCGTCGAGTGTCTGGGTTTCTTCGGTCATGTCCCGCAGATACGCCCGGGCCGCACGCCTGTCCAGCGCCGGGCACATCCCCGAAACGAAAGGACCACGAGGATGTGACCGCATGAACCCGTGACGTTGCCCGCCCGATCACCTATGTGCAGGTCATGTTTGGAATAGAGATCATCGACGCGGGGCTTTTACCCGCCATGTTCGTGGCGCTCCTTGGTGGGATCGTCAGCTTTCTCAGCCCCTGTGTGTTGCCCATCGTGCCGCCCTATCTGGCCTATATGAGCGGGGTGAGCCTGGGCGAGATCCAGGACCAGGCCGCCGCCCGGCGCAAGGCGACGCTGGCGGCACTGTTCTTTGTGCTTGGCCTGTCGACCGTCTTTCTGCTGTTGGGCTTCACCGCCTCGGCCTTTGGCGCCTTTGTACTGTCGAATCAGGAACTCTTCGCCAAGGTTTCGGGCGTGGTGGTCATCGTCTTTGGCCTGCACTTTCTGAGTGTCTTTCGCATTCCGCTGCTGGATCGCGAGGCGCGGATGCAGACCGGCGATGCAGGCGGTTCGGTTTTTGGCGCCTATGTGCTGGGTCTGGCCTTTGCCTTTGGCTGGACCCCCTGTATCGGGCCGCAGCTGGGTGCGATCCTGTCGCTGGCGGCGTCCGAGGCCTCGGTGGCGCGCGGCACGCTGTTGCTGGGTGTCTACGCGGCGGGGCTGGGGGTGCCGTTTCTGCTGGCGGCGATGTTCCTCAGCCGCTCGATGGCGGTGATGAACCGGATCAAGCCGCATATGGGGCTGATCGAAAAGGTGATGGGCGGGCTGTTGCTGTTTGTCGGCATCATGCTGGTCACGGGCCTCTTCACCCAGTTCAGCTGGTGGCTGCTGGAAACCTTTCCGGCGCTGGCGGTGCTGGGCTGAGCAGGGCCGGGGGGCTGTCTGCCCCCCGCCGCCGGGCCCTTGGCCCGCCGCCCCCCCGAGAGTATTTCGAACCAGAAAGAAGCAGGCGGTGCCATCGCTTGGGCTTAATCTTGCCCCAGTGATCGGCTAGGCTTGGCCCAAAGAGGTCGAGCCATGAGCAGTGTTCCATCCGCAGGTCAGGTGCGCCGACGCCGGGTGTTCTATATCCCCGGCTATGACCCGATTCATCCCCGCCGGTATCGCGAGCTCTATCGCAAGGAAAGCGCCGAGCAGGCGCGGATCTCGGGCTATTCCGTCACGCTGAAGCCCAAGACCACCAAGGGCCCTTATGGCTGGCATGTCAGTTCCGAACAGGAGGGTGTGGCGGTCGCTGCGGATGTGGAGGTGCTGGTCTGGTCCGATATCGTGCGCGGCAGCATGTCGAACACGATCCCGGCCACCTATGCGCAACTGGCGCGCACCGCCTGGACCTATATCGCCTCGGGCGTGTTGTGGCGGCTGATGCGGCTCAGGAAAGGGCCGGTGATCGCCGCGCTTTACCCGGTGGGGATGTTGCTGGCGCAGTTGCTGGCGGCACTGCTGCTGGTCTGGCTGGGTTGGCGGCTGGGCGGGCTGACCGGCCTGCCATGGGTCGCGTTGATCGGTTTTGTGCTGGGGCTGGCGGCGGGCGTCTACCTGTTGCGCTGGTTTCGATCCAAGGACGGCACCTTCTTTGCCTATTACCTGATGCATGATTATGCCTATTCGGCGCGCTGGCGCGGTGCCAACCCGCCCGAGCTGGAGGCGCGCATCGGTGAATTCGCCGACCGGATCGCCGAGGCCCTGTCGGGGGAGGCCGACGAGGTGCTGGTGGTCGGCCACTCCTCGGGTGCGCATGTGGGCGTGTCGGTACTGGCCGATCTGATCCGCGCGGGCAGGGTGCCCGCGGACGGTCCGACGCTGGGGTTTCTGACCCTCGGGCAGGTGGTGCCGATGGTCTCGTTCCTGCCCGAGGCGCAGCGGCTGCGCGCCGATCTGCACTTTCTCTGCACCCGGGATGAGCTGACCTGGGTCGATGTCTCGGCCCCGGGCGACGGCTGTGCCTTTGCGCTGTGCGATCCGGTGGCGGTCAGCGGGGTTGCCCCGGCGAGGGGCAAGCGCTGGCCGCTGGTGCTGTCGGCGGCCTTTACCCAGACGCTGAGCCCGGCCCGCTGGGCCGAGCTGCGCTGGCGCTTTTTCCGACTGCATTTCCAGTATCTCTGCGCCTTTGACCGGGTGGGGGATTACGACTATTTCCGCATCACCGCCGGGCCGCAGACGCTGGCGGCGCGCTTTCGCGACCGGGCGCCGTCGAAATCGCGGATCGACCGGGCGGTCAGCAAATATACCAACATGGGCGCCGCATGATACCGCCCAAACCCCCCGCGCGCCCGGACAAGGTCTCGCTCTGGCGGTATCTGAAACTGTTCCGTCAGGATCTGTTGTCGGCGCAGCCCGCGCGGTTGTACCGCGCCTGGATGGCCGAGTTCCGAACGCCCTTCTTTCGCTCGTATCTGGTGAACCAGCCTGACCTGGTGGACACGGTGCTGAAAGGGCGGCCCGACGATTTCCCCAAGTCGAACCGCATCAGCGAGGGGTTGCGGCCGCTGTTAGGCAATTCGGTCTTTCTGACCAATGGCGCGACCTGGAAACGCCAGCGGCGCATCATCGACCCGGCCTTCGAAGGCGGGCGCCTGCGCGATACCTTTCCTGCCATGTGGGCGGCCTCCGAGGCGGCGGTGAACCGGCTGGCGGCACAGGCCGGGCAGGAGACCGAGATCGAAGAGGTCACCAGCCACGCGGCGGCGGACGTGATCTTCCGCACCCTGTTCTCGATCCCGATCGAGCACGAGGTAGCGGCGCAGGTGTTCACCCGGTTCCGGGCCTATCAGCGGGCGCAGCCCTTGCTTAATCTGGCGGCCTTTGTGCCGGTGCCGCGCTGGGTGCCCCGGTTCCATTCGCGCGAAACCCGGCGCAATGCGGCCGTGATCCGGGGGCTGATCCGGCAGCTGACAGACACCCGGATGGACGAAATTCGCGCCGGCACCGCACCCGACGACCTGGCCACCAAGATCATGACCACCACCGATCCGCAGACGGGCGACCGGTTCGACACCGACGAGATGGTCGATCAGGTGGCGATCTTTTTCCTGGCCGGGCACGAAACCAGCGCCTCGGCACTTGCCTGGACGCTATACCTGATGGCGCTTTACCCCGACTGGCAGGACAAGCTGGCCGAGGAGGCGCGGGCGCTGGACGGTGCGGCGGATTTTAGCGTGATGTCGAAACTGCGCCTCAGCCGCGATGTGTTCCGCGAGGCGCTGCGCCTGTACCCGCCTGTGCCGATGATGGTGCGCGAGACGACCTGCCCCGAGCGGTTCCGTGACCGGGATGTGCCCAAGGGCGCGCAGATCGTGCTCAGCCCCTGGCACCTGCACCGGCACGAACGCCTGTGGGAGCGGCCGGATGACTTCGACCCGGCCCGCTGGCAGACCGAGAATGGCAAGACCTGCCAGCGCAGCGCCTATATGCCGTTTTCGGCCGGGTCGCGTGTTTGCACCGGGGCCGGGTTTGCCATGGTCGAGGGGCCGCTGATCCTGTCGATGCTGCTCAGCCGGTTCCGGTTCGAGCGGGTTGCGGGGCGCGACCCGGTTCCGGTGGCGCATTTGACCGTCCGGGCGGCAGATGGCATCTGGCTGCGCGTGGTTGAGCGCTAACATCCTACCATCCGCGTTTGCCATACTGTATGCGGTGCCAAGCGGAATCATTTAGACGGGAAAGACTTATGTCCAAGGCACAAATGCGCGAACAGATGGCAAATGGCGCGGGCTTTATTGCGGCCCTGGATCAGAGCGGCGGCTCGACCCCCAAGGCGCTGGCGCTTTATGGTGTGGACGCGGCGCAATACGGCTCCGAGGAAGAGATGTTCGCCGAGATCCAGCGCATGCGCGCCCGGATCATCCTGGCCGACGATTTCACCAGCAAGAAGGTGATTGGCGCTATCCTGTTCGAACGTACCCTGGGCGAGAGCATCGAGGGTCGTGGCGTGGCCGATTACCTGTGGAACGTCAAAGGTGTCGTGCCCTTCCTCAAGATCGACAAGGGTCTCGAAGACGAGGCCAACGGCGTGCAGTTGATGAAGCCGATCCCGGGCCTGGCCGCGACCCTGGCCAAGGCGACAGGCGTATTCGGCACCAAGGAACGCTCGGTCATTCACGAGGCCAATGCCGAAGGCATCGCCGCGGTGGTGGCACAGCAGTTCGACGTGGCGCGCGAAGTCATCGCCGCCGGCATGGTGCCGATTGTCGAGCCCGAGGTGAACATCCACTCGACCACCAAGTCTCAGGCCGAAGAGATGCTGAAGGAGGAAATCCTGAAACATCTCGACACCCTGGATGAGGGGCAGGACGTGATGCTGAAACTGACCATTCCCAGCACGGCCAACCTGTATGACGCGCTGGCCGATCATCCCCGCGTGGTGCGGGTGGTGGCGCTGTCGGGTGGCTATTCCACCGATCAGGCCTGCGACCTGCTGAGCCGGAACGGCAAGATGATCGCATCCTTCTCGCGCGCGCTGACCGAAGGCCTGTCGAAGCAGCAGTCGGATGCCGAGTTCAACGCGGCCCTGGGCGGCAATATCGACAAGATCTATCGCGCCTCGCTGTAAATCCGGCGCTGATTAGAGACCGGGCCGCGATATCGCGGCCCGTTTTCATTTGGGCGGCGTGAATTCGGCCCGCATCCGCGCCGCCTTGTCCCGCATGACGCAGCCGCGCGCGTGATCGTTGACCAGCCCCATTGCCTGCATGAAGGCAAACACCGTGGTAGGGCCCACGAATTTCCAGCCGCGTTTCTTCAAATCCTTCGACATCGCGGTCGAGGCGGGGATGATGCTGGCCGTCTGCGGCTCGGGCAGGTCGGAGGACGCAGGTTCATAGGACCAGACATAGGCGGCCAGACTGCCATGTTCGGCCAGCAGATCACCCATGCGACGGGCATTGTTGATCACCGCTTCGATCTTGCCGCGATGGCGGATGATGCCGGCATCGCCCAGTAGCCGGGTGATATCCGTATCGTCATAGGTGGCGATGCGGGTCCAGTCGAACCCGTCGAACGCGGCGCGGAAATTCTCGCGCTTGGCCAGGATGGTGCGCCAACTGAGGCCGGACTGAAAGCTCTCAAGGCAGAGCTTTTCGAACAGGCGGCGGTCGTCACCTACCGGATAGCCCCATTCGCGGTCGTGATAGTCGAAGAATTCCGGCGCCGCATTGCACCAGCGACAGCGCGGCTGTCCGTCGGGGCCGGGGATGGTGCTCATATTGTCTCCTTTGCTGTGGTGGAGTGCGGCTTACCCCTTGCGGCGATACCATGTCAGCACATAGACGCGGATGGCCGAGGCAAGGCCGGTCTCGGGGTCGCGCGTCGCATCAATGTCGCCCGCCAGAACATTGATCGGTATATCCTTTTCCTTTGCAATCTCGCGAAAGGCTCGCCAGAACGCATCCTCGAGCGAGACCGAGGTGCGGTGCCCCCGCAGCGTCAGCGAGCGTTTGACGGGGCGGCCGCTCATTCCTCGACCTCGTGGCCGTCGTGATCGCGCCGGGCCTTGTCGGCGCGGGCGCGGTCCAGCTGTCTGTCGGCCTTGCTGCGGCCGAATTTCACGGCATTCTCGTCCGCACGCGCCTTTTTCGCGGCGCGCGCCTTCTGTTTGCGGAACTGGTTGAGGTTGACCGGCTTGCCCATCAGTCGCGCGGCCCGATCATCTGGTCGGGGCGCACCACCCGGTCAAAGGTCTCGCCGTCGACAAAGCCCAGCCGCACCGCCTCTTCACGCAGGGTGGTGCCGTTCTTGTGCGCGGTCTTGGCGACCGTGGTGGCGTTGTCATAGCCGATGGTGGGGGCCAGCGCGGTGACCAGCATCAGGCTTTCGCGCATCAACTGGTCGATTCGGGCGGTGTTGGCGCGGATGCCCAGCAGCATCCGTTGCGTGAAACTGTCCGCCGCATCCCCCAGAAGTTGCATGGATTGCAACAGGTTATAGGCCATCATTGGGTTATAGACATTCAGTTCGAAATGCCCCTGCGAGCCTGCGAACTTGATCGCCGCGTCATTGCCCATCACATGGGCGGCGACCTGGGTCAGCGCCTCGGCCTGGGTCGGGTTGACCTTGCCCGGCATGATCGAGCTGCCCGGTTCGTTTTCGGGCAGGATCAATTCCCCCAGCCCCGAGCGGGGACCAGAGCCCAGAAAGCGGATGTCGTTTGCGATCTTGTAGGAACTGCCCGCCACCGTCGCCAGCGCGCCGGACAGAAAGACCATCGCGTCATGGGCGGCGAGCGCCTCGAACTTGTTGGGCGCGGTGACCAGCGGCAGGCCGGTGATCTCGGCCATGTTGGCGGCCACCGCCTCGGCCCAGCCCGCGCTTGTATTCAGGCCGGTGCCCACGGCGGTGCCGCCCTGGGCCAGTTCATGGATGCCGGGCAAGGCGCTCTCGATCCGGGCCAGCCCCATGCGGATCTGGTGGGCATAGCCCGAAAACTCCTGTCCCAGGGTCAGCGGCGTCGCATCCTGCGTATGGGTGCGGCCGGTCTTGATGATACCCTTGAATTCCTCGGCCTTCTGCTCGAGCCCGGCCAGCAGGGCGCGCAGCCCCGGCAGCAGCACGTCGCGCGCGGTCATTGCCACCGCCACATGCATCGCGGTGGGAAAGGTGTCGTTCGAGGATTGCCCCATGTTCACATGGTCGTTCGGATGCACCGGGTCCTTGCTGCCCAGTGTGCCGCCCAGCAATTCGATGGCGCGGTTGGCGATCACCTCGTTGGCGTTCATGTTCGATTGCGTGCCCGAGCCGGTCTGCCACACCACCAGCGGGAAATGGTCGTCCAACTGACCTGCGATGACTTCGCCCGCAGCGGCGATGATCGCATCGGCCAGTTCCGGCGCCAGCGCCCCTGTTTCCCTGTTGCGCCGGGCGCAGGCCTGTTTCACCACGCCCAGCGCGCGGATGATGGCGATCGGCTGACGCTCCCACCCGATGGGGAAATTCTGGATCGAGCGCTGGGTCTGCGCGCCCCAATACCTGTCGGCGGGTACCTCCAGCGGGCCAAAACTGTCGGTCTCGGTGCGGGTCGCGGTCATCTGCATCTCCATCTGGTGGCCTTGTTCCGTCAAAGATAGGGTTTGACGCGGGCAAGGTATAGCGCGGCGGCGATCAAATCCGAGAGGGAGGTGAACTCGTTCATTGTTCCGCCGCGCGCGGCCTGTAATATGTTCGTGAAACCCCAGTACAAAGGAGCGTCCGATGCCTGCCATCTCTCTGTCCGCCCTGACACGTCCGGTTCTGGCGCTGGCATTGCTGGTGTCGCTGCTTCTGGTTCCCGACGCCTTTGCCGGAGAGGCGGCCCGCTTTGTCGGCACCTATCAGGGCAGTGCCGAGCTTCAGCGCGCCGATGGCACGACCGAAATGCGCGATATGGACGTGATGATCGAGGAAACCAAGGACGGGTTCACCGTCAGCTGGTCAACCACCATCCAGAAACCGGACGGTCGTATCAAGGAAAGCGACTATTCGGTCGATTTCCTGCCCAGCACCCGCGATGGAGTCTATGCCGCCGCGATGCGGCGCAATGTGTTCGGCCACACCGTGCAACTCGACCCGATGAAGGGAGAGCCCTATGTCTGGGGCCGCATCGCGGGCGATACGCTGACGGTGTTCTCGCTGTTTGTCGCCGATGACGGCGGATACGAGATGCAGCAATTCGACCGAACCCTTGCCGAGGGCGGGCTGATCCTGAATTTCTCGCGCGTCAAGAACGGTCGCCCAGCCAAGTCGGTCGAGACATTCTTGCAGAAACAATAGCCCGGTTTCGCAACGCCTGCCGCATTCTTGCAAGGATGGCGGGCGTTTGGGATGCGATCGCGGATCAGGGTTTGCGGAAACTGTCCAGCGACACCACCTCGGCATCGGGTTTGGGCGCGTCGGGTTCTTCCTCGACCTCGATATCGTCGTCGTCATCCTCGTCGAAATCCGGGCTTTCGAAACGCAGGCCGAATTCCACCGACGGATCGACAAAGGTGCGAATCGCGTCATAGGGGATGTAGAGGGGTTCCGGCGAGTCGCCGAAATTGAGCGTGATGGCGAACCCGTCCTCGCCCACGTCGAGATTCTCGTACCAATGCTGCATCACGATGGTCATTTCGCCCGGATAGCGATCGGCCAGCCAGTCTGCCAGCTGAACCCCCTCGTACCGGGTATCGAATGTGATGAAGAAGTGATGCGCGCCCGGCAGGCCATGCTGTGCCACATCCGCCAGAACCGTCTTGATCAGGCCGCGCATCGCGGTGTGCATCAGGTTGCCGTAGTCGATGTCTCGCGACATGTAGTGTCCCCATTCCGTCTTGAAGCTCAGCATAGGGGATTCGGCTGGAAACAAAAGAGATCCCGGGCGCATTTCGCAGTTAGGGCGCGTCAGAGGAAATGGCTGCCAGCGCCGGCCAGCGCCAGCAGCAGCACGGTCTCGCCCATACCTCTGCGCAGCGGGATCATCCAGACCGCAGCCAGGGCCACCAGCGACAGGGCCAGCGGGTCCAGGCTGGTCCAGTCCGGCAGGGGCAGAGCGACCGGTCCTGCGCGCAGCTCCGAGATCTCGGTGAACAGGACATGCAAGGCGAACCAGAGCGACAGGTTCAGGATAACGCCAACCACAGCCGCAGTTATCGCGGCCAGCGCAGCCGCGGGGCGGGGACGTCCGGCGATATGGTCAAGGTAGGGCGCGGCGGTGAAAATCCAGAGGAAACAAGGGACAAAGGTCGCCCAGAGTGCAACCAGACCCGCGGCGACAGCCAGTGCCGGACCGCCGGCCAGATGGGCGCTCAGCATGGCCACGAACTGGGTGACGAGGATCAGCGGGCCAGGGGTGGTTTCGGCCAGCCCAAGCGCGTCGATCATCTGGGCGGTGGTGATCCAGTGGTATTGGTCGACCACAGTCTGTGTCATGTAGGCCAGTACGGCATAGGCGCCGCCAAAGGTTACCACGGCGAGCCGGGCCATGAACCAGCCGATATCGGCCAGCAGCGGCGGACCCGAGAGGTCCAACAGAACAAGCGGGACAAGCCAGAGCGCCAGCAAGGTCGCGGCGATGCGGAAGGGCGGAGGCGGCAGGACGGATTTGCCGGCGACGCCCGGCTTGGTCCCAAGAAAACCCCAGAGCGCCGCTGCGGCGACGATCAGTGGAAACGGCAGCGACAAGGCGAAGATCGCCGAGAAGGCGAGCCCTGCGAGGATCCATGCCGCCTGTGAGGTCAGCGCCCGCGCCGCCAGTTTGCGCAAGGCTTCGATGACGATGACGATGACTGCCGCCTTGACGCCCAGAAACCCGGCCTGCACCACAGGCACGGTGCCGATCTGCACATAGACCGCCACCAGCGCGGCGATCACCAGCGCGCCGGGCAGCACAAACAACGCTCCCGCCAGCAGGCCGCCCGTCACCCCGCGCAGACGCCAGCCGGCATAGGTGGCCAGTTGCATGGCTTCGGGGCCGGGCAGCAGCATGCAGAGCGACAATGCGCGCAGAAAGGTCTGCTCGTCCAGCCAGGCGCGGGCCCCGACCAGTTCGCGATGCATCAGAGCGATCTGCGCCGCCGGTCCGCCAAAGGAGAGCAGGCCGATGCGGCCAAAGACACGGGTCAACTGGGCAAGCGAAGGCGGCGGGCGCATCCCGGATGTCGCGGCCTCTCCGCCTTGCGCGTCAGATGCCGTCATGCCAGCGCCCCCTTCGCCATCCCGCCAAGTGCAGAGTGCGGAGCAACCCGGATCGGGAGCTTGCAGCGCTGCGGCCTCTCGCTATCGCGTCGGAGGGCGGGGCGTCAATGCCGCGGCGCGGTCACGCCCATTCCAGCCGCTGGCCCGTCATGCAGATGGGCAGGGTATCGGCCGGCATCTGCCCCAACTGTTCGAACAGCGAGATCAGGTCGAACTGGTTGTATGCCTCGACGATCTTGCCGTCCTTGTAACGGGCCATCACCTGACCCGTGACCTCGATCGGGGCGCCATTGTCGGCGCGCGAGGTATGCACATGCAGGATCGCCGACAGCCAGTCGCCGTTTTCGATCGTCTTGGGGATGTCCACCCGGATATTGCCCAGGTGATAGCGAAAGGCCGAAACGAATTCGCGGAAATCGTCGGCGCCCACCTGCATCTCGGGGATCAGACCCTCGGCCATCGTGTCGCCGGCAAAGAAATCATCGATCGCATCGACATCGCCTTGTTCCCAAACCCGGGCATACCATTCCTTCAACAACTCGGACTTGTTCATCTGAGCCTCCATCGTCGCTGTCTTCACAATGGGCCCGATTGGTGAACGAATGCTGAATGGCGTCGATGAAACGGTCATTAAAAACATACTTATTGAGAGAAAGTGCAGGTTTCTGTTGCCAGGTACCTGCGAACCCCGCCTTACGCTGCTAGGCGCAAGGGCTTAGATTTCGGTGTTTCGGACTGCTTACGCAGCCAGAGCGACCGGAGCACGATTGTCGTTGGCAATTATGCTTTACGGACCGATAACGGTGGTACCCCGCCGAGACAAAGCTAACCCCTTTAGACGTCCGTCGATCCTGTTTCGGCCCCAAGGTCCCCCAACGAGGGTATCTGGTGGAGCCGCCGGGTACCGCCCCCGGGTCCGATCCGCTTATTACGAGCGCGTTTATGTCCATAGTTCCCGAGGGAACGGCTTGAATATAGTCGCTCCAGCAGCGGTTGCAACGGCAACCGACATCCTGCGAGGATGTCGGCCTGTTTTCCTGCAAGGAAAACAGGCTGGCGGGGCGCGTCCGGAAATCCTCGCAGGATTTCCGCCCGTTTTCCGCGCCGGAAAACGGCTCAGACAAGGCGGCGGATCGGGGCGCTGTTGCAGAAGATGATGACCTGTTCGCGGTTCTGCACCGCCTGAAAACCACGCTGGCGGACTTCTTCCAGGAACCGTTTCATACCGACATATCGTTCGATATCGCGGGTCTTGCGGCGGATCACCTGACCATGGGTGACGGCCTTGCAGTCAAAGACATCCCGGAGCCAGATTTCGGGGGAGAATGGGCTGGTTGAGGCGAACATGCCCCGAACTTGCCCGGCAAGGGTAAATGCGCGGTTAAGACCGCGCCGCCGCGCGGGCCGCCATGACATCATCCTTGAGCGACATCGTATAGTGCATCAGCTCTGCCAGCGCGGTGTCGGCCTGCGCCGCATCCCGTGCGTCGATCGCCTCGGCGATCCGTGCGTGCAACGCCACGATGGTTCCGCGCGAACGGGCAGTAAAGGTGATCATGTTCATCAGCGGCTGCATCGCCTCGACCGCGCCGGCCAGGTGATAGGATAGCACCGGATTGGCGGCCGCATCGACCAGCGCACGGTGAAAGGCCACGTCCGAAGCACAGAACGCCTCGTCGCTGAGCTCGGGTGCGCCTTGCCGCCGAATCTCGGCCCGCATCGCGGCCAGATGCGTGTCGCCGCGCCGTTCGACAGCCAGGGGCGCACAGGCGCGCTCCAGCGCGAACCGCGCCTCGCAGGCGGTGTCGAAACTGACCGCGTTCATCGACAGAAGCAGGGTCAAGGTGGTGATCTGCTGCGCCTGCGCATCCTCGAAACTCAGCCGGTTCACGAAAGCGCCGCCAAAGGCGCCGCGCTGGGTCCGGATCAGCGATTGCGCCGCCAGTCGTTTGAGTGCCTCGCGCACCGTAGGACGAGACACCTGGAACTGTTCGGCCAGTTCCGCCTCGGATGGCAGGCGCTCGTCCACGATCAACGCGCCCGAGACGATCGCATCCTTGATCGCCTGGGCGATCTGAACCGGAAGATCGGTGGCGCTGTTGGGGTCTATCCGCATGTTCAGGGCCCTGAAACTCGAGAAAGCCGGCGCGGCGCCGACAAGAAATCATTTGTCTGACATTTAAAAGTCTGACATTTAGACCCTAGGACGTGAGTCGGTCGAGGGCAAGAGCCGGAATCGAGTTCCGCGGCGAGGGCGAACCGGCAGATCACCGCTGCGCCACGACATGCGCTCTTGTTTGGCCCACGTCCATGAACGCTCATCTGGAGGTCTGAGCATGGCAAGCATTTTCCCGTCCCGTCGGGTCCGGCGCACTCCCTTTTCGTCTGGTGTCGAGGCGGCTGGTGTCAAAGGTTATACCGTCTATAATCACATGCTGCTGCCCACGGTGTTCGAGAGTCTGCAAGCGGACTGCGCGCATCTGAAGCAGCATGTGCAGGTTTGGGATGTGGCCTGCGAACGGCAGGTCAGCATCAAGGGACCCGATGCGCTGCGGCTGATGAAGCTGATCAGCCCGCGTGACATGGATCGGATGGCCGATGATCAGTGCTATTACGTGCCGACGGTCGATCATCGCGGCGGCATGCTGAACGACCCGGTGGCGGTGAAACTGGCCGTCGATCATTACTGGCTGTCGCTGGCTGACGGAGATCTGCTGCAATTTGCGCTGGGGATCGCCATCGCCCGCGGCTTTGATGTCGAGATCGAGGAGCCCGATGTGTCGCCGCTGGCCGTCCAGGGGCCCAAGGCGGACGATCTGATGGCGCGGGTCTTTGGCGATGCGGTGCGCGATATCCGCTTTTTCCGCTACAAACGGCTGGCCTTTCAGGGGGTCGAGCTGGTGGTGGCGCGCTCTGGCTGGTCGAAACAGGGCGGCTTCGAGATCTATGTAGAGGGGTCGGAACTGGGCATGCCGCTCTGGAACGCGCTGTTCGCGGCGGGCGAGGACCTGAACGTGCGCGCGGGTTGCCCCAACAACATCGAACGTGTCGAAAGCGGGCTGTTGAGCTATGGCAACGACATGACCCGCGAGAATACGCCCTATGAATGCGGCCTGGGCAAGTTCTGCAACTCGCCCGAGGACTATATCGGCAAGGCCGCTCTGGCCGAACAGGCCAAGAATGGACCGGCACGCCAGATCCGGGCGCTGGTGATCGGTGGCGATATTCCGCCCTGTCAGGATGCCTGGCCGCTACTGGCCGATGGTCGCCGGGTGGGGCAGGTGGGGTCTGCGATTCATTCCCCTGAATTCGGCGTGAATGTCGCGATCGGCATGGTGGATCGCAGCCACTGGGCGCCCGGCAGCACGATGGAGGTGGAGACACCCGACGGCATGCGGCCGGTTACGGTGCGCGAGGGGTTCTGGCGTTAGAAGGGGGCGCTGCCCCCGCCGCGGCAGGCCGCGGCTCCCCCGGGATATTTTTGGCAAGAGGAAAGCTCCTCTGGGAAGGAAGTGATCAGATGTTCAATGCTTTGGTGGTCGACAAGGACGAAGAGAGCGGCAAGACACAGGCCGCAGTCAAGCAATTGTCGCTGGCGGATTTGCCCGAAGGCGAGGTGACAGTGGCGGTGGAATATTCCACGGTCAACTACAAGGACGGTCTGTGCATCGGGCCGGGGGGCGGTCTGGTGCGCAAGTATCCGCATGTGCCGGGGATCGATTTTGCCGGTACGGTCGAAGCCTCGTCCGATGCGCGCTATCAGCCCGGTGACAAGGTGGTGCTGACCGGCTGGCGTGTTGGTGAGGCCCATTGGGGCGGTTACAGCCAGAAGGCCAATGTGCGCGCCGACTGGCTGGTGCCGCTGCCCGAGGGGCTGGATACCCGTCGGGCGATGGCCGTGGGCACCGCCGGTTTCACCGCGATGCTGGCGGTGATGGCGCTGGAGGATCACGGCCTGACACCGGGTCACGGGCCGGTTCTGGTGACCGGCGCCGCGGGCGGTGTCGGCTCTGTCGCGACTGCGATCCTGGCTCATCTCGGCTATGAGGTGGCCGGGGTCACCGGGCGGCCCGAGACCGCCGATTACCTGAAATCGCTGGGTGCCACCCAGATCGTGGCGCGTGAAGAGATCAACGAGACCGTGAAACGCCCGCTGGAATCCGAGACATGGGCGGGCTGTGTCGACGCGGTCGGCGGTGCCATGCTGGCGCGGGTGCTGGGCCAGATGAAATACGGCGCCTCGGTTGCTTCGGTCGGTCTGGCCGGGGGCGCGGGCCTGCCTGCCACGGTGATCCCGTTCCTGTTGCGCGGGGTCAACCTGTTGGGCATCGACTCGGTCATGCAGCCTTATGACAACCGGGTTCGGGCCTGGGAGCGGATCGCCCGCGATCTGCCGATGGACAAGCTGGAGGCGATGATCCAGCCCGCCACCCTGTCCGATCTGCCTCAGCTGGGGGCCGATATCCTCAAGGGGCAGGTCAAGGGGCGCGTGGTCGTCGACGTCAACGCCTGATCCGGTATGAATGACATGAGGCCCCCGGAGACATTTCCGGGGGCCTCTCCTTGTCAGGCAGCGGCGGTTTCGAAGAAGCCCACCGAATTGCCGTCGAGGTCCTTGGCGTAAAAGAACCGCCCGGCCGGGAGCGGGATGGCGGGCGAGAGCACCTCGCCACCGGCTTCGGTCACGCGGGCCATGGTCTGTTCCAGCGCACCCTGGGCCGCAAGGTGCAGGGTCGGGCCGCGCCCGTCACCCGCGGGTTTTCCGGGATAAAGATGCAGGGCCACGCCGGTTTCGGTATTGGCGGGTTTGAACACGGCCATCGGGTTCGGGCCGCTGGTGTCGATCGTCAGTTCGGCGCCGGTGACGGTCTGATAGAACGCCAGGCTGCGCTCCATGTCGGTCACGGGCAGTTCGCCCCAGACCAGGAAATGCGCGGGTTTGTAGCTCATCGTCTTACCTCATTGTTTGCGATGAGGGCTATATCACCCGGCGTGTTGACAAATCCTGTCATCAGCGGAGTGGCTTGACCCCGCCCCAATCGGAAGGCATCCATTTGCCAGCAGAAAAGAGGGTCAAGATGGCGCTGGATATCGACTTTGTCCGCAAGCAGTTTCCCGCATTTGCCGAGCCGTCGCTGAACGGTCAGGCGTTTTTCGAAAACGCGGGCGGGTCCTATACCTGTCAGCCGGTGATCGACCGGCTGACCCGGTTCTATACCCAGCGCAAGGTACAGCCCTATGCGCCCTACGAGGCAAGCCGGCTGGGTGGTGCCGAGATGGAAGAGGCACGCACGCGCATGGCCGCGATCCTGGGGGTCGAAACTGACGAATTGAGCTTTGGCCCCTCGACCACCCAGAACACCTATGTTCTGGCGCAGGCGTTCCGGCAATGGATGCAGCCGGGCGAGGCGATCATCGTCACCAATCAGGATCACGAGGCCAATTCCGGCCCCTGGCGGCGGCTGGCCGAGGCGGGGATCGAGGTGCGCGAATGGCAGATCGACCCGGAAACCGGCCATCTCAACCCCGAGGATCTGGAGGATCTGCTGGACGAGACCGTGCGGCTGGTCTGTTTCCCCCATTGCTCCAACGTGGTGGGCGAGATCAACCCGGTGACCGAGATCACCGCCATCGCCCATGCCGCCGGGGCCTTTGTCTGTGTCGACGGGGTGTCCTATGCACCGCATGGTTTTCCCAATGTCGGAGAGCTGGGGCCCGATATCTATCTGTTCTCGGCCTACAAGACCTATGGCCCGCATCAGGGACTGATGGTGATCCGCCGCCCGTTGGGCGAGCTGTTGCCCAATCAGGGGCATTATTTCAACGCCGGGGTATTGTACAAACGGTTCACCCCCGCAGGACCCGATCACGCGCAGGTGGCGGCCTGTGCGGGCATGGCCGATTATATCGACCAGCTGGCGGCCCATCACGGGGTTGCCGAGACCGATGCTGCGGCGCGTGGGGCGGCGGTGCATGACCTGATGCGTGCGCATGAGGTGGCGCTGCTGCAACCGCTGCTCGATGCGGTGTCGGCGCGCAATTCGGTGCGCCTGCTTGGCCCGGACCGGGCCGAGAGGCGGGCACCGACCGTGGCGCTGGCGCTGAACCGCCCGGCGGAGCCGGTGGCGGCGGACCTGGCGCAATACGGCATCATGGCGGGGGGCGGCGATTTCTATGCGGTGCGCCCATTGGGGGCGATGGGGGTCGATCCGGCGCAGGGTGTGCTGCGGCTCAGCTTTACCCATTACACCAGCAAGGACGAGATCGCGCAGCTGATCGAGGCGCTCGACCGGGTGTTGTGATCCGGGAACGCCTTCGTCTCGTAACACCTTTGATGAGACGGAGATTTGCGTGACCGATACCCGACCGATCCTGTACTGGCTGCGGCGCGATCTGCGCCTTGCCGATCATCCCGGCCTGACCGCCGCCGCAGCCAGCGGGCGCCCGGTGATTGCGGTGTTCATCCATGACCAGACGGTGTCGGAACTGGGAGCGGCACCTGCGTTCCGGCTGGGCCTGGGGCTGGAACGGTTTGGTGCCACGCTGGGCGAGATCGGCAGCCGGCTGATCCTGCGGCGCGGCCCGGCGCTGGAGGTCTTGCAGGCGCTGATTGCCGAGACCGGCGCGGGGTCTGTCTGGTGGACCCGCGACTATACCCCCCAGGCCATCACCCGTGACAGCGCGGTCAAGGCGGCGCTGAAACAGGCGGGGATCGAGGCACGCTCGTTTGGCGGCGCGCTGCTGTTCGAACCCTGGACGGTAGAGACCGGCACCGGCGGTTATTACAAGGTTTACACACCATTCTGGCGGGCGGTCAGCCAGCGCGAGGTTGCCGTGCCCGATGCGGCGCCCGCGCGCCTGCGGGCGCCAGCGTCATGGCCGGGATCCGATGCGCTGTCCGACTGGCGGCTGGATGCGCCGATGCGCCGGGGCGCGGCGGTGGTCGCGGCGCATCAGGCGCCTGGAGAGGCGGCGGCGCTGGAGCGTCTGGACCGGTTCGTCGAAACAGGGATCGGCGGCTATGCCAAATGTCGCGACCTTCCCGCTGGTGAGGGCACCTCGACCCTGTCGGATGCGCTCAGCCTTGGCGAGATCGGGCCGCGCACCCTTTGGCATCGCGCGACCGAGGCAGCACGGCAGGGCGCCGCCGGGGCCGAGACCTGGATGAAGCAACTGGTCTGGCGCGATTTTGCCTATAACCTGATGTATCACACACCGCATCTGCTGAGCGACAACTGGCGTCCGGGCTGGGACGCGTTTCCGTGGAGTACCGAGCGAACCGATCCCGGCTTTGTCGCCTGGACGCGCGGGCGCACCGGTATACCGCTGGTCGATGCCGCCATGCGCGAGATGTATGTGACCGGGCGCATGCACAACCGCGCCCGGATGATCGCCGCAAGTTACCTGACCAAGCATCTGATGATACACTGGAAACTGGGGATGGACTGGTTTGCCGATTGCCTGACCGACTGGGATCCGGCGGCCAATGCGATGGGCTGGCAATGGGTGGCGGGCTGCGGGCCGGATGCCGCGCCCTATTTCCGCATCTTCAACCCCGAGACTCAAGGAAAGAAGTTCGATGCCGATGGCTGCTATCGCAAGCGCTGGATCGCCGAGGGGCAGACGCACCCGCCCAAGACCGCGCTTGCCTATTTCGACGCGGTGCCCATGCATTGGGGGCTGCGGCCCGATGCGGCCTATCCGGCGCCGGTGGTGACACTGAATATGGGGAGAAAACGGGCACTTGCGACCTATTCCGACGCCTTTCAGCGGGAGGCTGACGGAAAACTTGCCTGAGTCGGCATCGCGTCCTAACCTGTCGATCGAACCGCAACGGGGAGGGGCGGATGATCCTGACGTCAACAGAGGGGCAGCAGGGCCTGCCCAGATATTTTCCTCAGGTAATGCAGATGCTTGCCAGTATGGAGGCTGGTCGGCTCGACATTGCCTTGCCGGATGGGCGGGTGTTCCGGTCCGAGGGGGCCGAACCCGGTCCGGTGGCCCGGGTCGATATCCACGATACCGATGTCTTTGCCCGGCTGATCCGCGAGGGTGAACTGGGCTTTTCCGACGCCTATCTGGAGCAGGAATGGAGCACGCCGGACCTGCGCGCCTTCATGGATCTGGTGCATCAGGGCAACGAGACCGTCTATGACGGGTTTACCGGCCAGTTCCTGGCCCGCGCCTATGAGCGCCTTCGGTTCTGGCTGCAACGCAACCATCGCAAACAGGCCAAGAAGAACATCTCGTACCACTATGATCTGGGCAATGAGTTCTACGGGCTCTGGCTGGACGAGACGATGACCTATTCCAGCGCCCTGTTCGAGACCGGGCAGGAAAGTCTGGAAAAGGCGCAGGAGGCAAAATATGCCAGCCTGCTGGACGAGATGGGCGCGCAGCCAGGTGATCACATCCTTGAAATCGGCTGTGGCTGGGGCGGCTTCGCCGAATATGCCGCACGTGAGCGCGGGATGCGGGTGACCGGCCTGACGATCAGTCAGGAGCAGATCAAATTTGCGCGCGAGCGTATTGAAAAAGCAGGACTTTCCGAACAGGTAGAGTTCAAGTTGCAGGATTACCGCGACGAGCGTGGCAGCTATGACGGGATTGCCTCGATCGAGATGTTCGAGGCCGTGGGTGAGAAATATTGGCCGGTCTATTTCGACGCGGTGCGCGCGCGTTTGAAGCCGGGCAAGCGGGCGACGTTGCAGATAATCACCGTGGCCGACCGGCGGTGGGAGATCTACCGAAACGGCGTCGATTTCATCCAGAAATACATCTTTCCCGGCGGCATGCTGCCAGCACCGCGTATCCTGCGCGAGCAGGTGGCGAGGGCGGGGCTGGATTTCGTGCAATCCAAGGAGTTCGGCAAAAGTTATGACCTGACGCTCAGACGCTGGTACGAGACCTTCAACGACAAATGGGATCAGGTGGCGGAACTCGGCTTTGACGACCGGTTCCGGCGGATGTGGAATTTCTACCTCACGTCCTGTGGAGCGGCCTTTGACACCGGCACCTGCGATGTGACACAGATGACGGTGGCACGTCCGAACCACAGCTGAGACCGATCTCCCATGCCTACAGCCGCTCGCCTAGTCGCCGCCCTTTGCCTGGCCCTGCTGGCATTTGTCGTGTCCGAACAGGTCAAGCCGCAACTGCCCGAGGGAACCGATTTCGGCTATTTCAACTGGGTCAATTCCGGGTTGGGCGTGCTGTGCGGCTGGATCGTAATGGGGCCGCGCGCCGGGCGCGGCTTTGTCGGCGGCATCAACAACGGGCTGACCGGGGTTGGGGCGCTGCTGTTCTGGGGTCTGCTTGTGCACGGCGCTTATGAAATGTTCCGGTTGGCCATGCGCAATCGCTATGACGGCCCGTTCGACGCGGTACTGGCAATTTTCGAAGAGGGGGTCGAATTCGGAACCGCCCTGCTGGTGCCGCATATTTTGATAACTCTGTTGATTGGGGCGGTCTTGTCCGGCCTGGCCACCGATATTGCCTGGAAACGGTGGCGCTGACTTCATTTTCATCGAAGGATAGAGACATCCCGTGAGTGATTTGTTCTTTTATGGCACGCTGCGCCACGCGCCGCTGCTGAAACTTGTTCTGGGAGAGGCCGATCCCCTGCCGGATATCATGGCGGCCAGCCTGGCCGATCACGCGGTATTCGGCGTGCAGGATCAGCCCTTTCCGATGATACAGGCAAGGCCGGGGGCGCAGGCCGAAGGGCTGTTCGTGCGGGGCCTGACACCGCTGCAGCTGGACCGGCTGAATTTCTACGAGGGCGGTTTCGACTACGACCTGCGCCATGTCGAGATCACGCTTGCGGACGGGTCCCATGCCAGCGCGCAGGTCTTCTTTCCGCAACAGGGGCTCTGGACGCCTGACACACCGTGGCAGCTGGAAGACTGGATCGCGCAATGGGGGCCGCTCAGCCTGCATGCGGCGGCCGAGGTGATGGATTTCCATGGCCGCCTGACCCCGGAGCAGATCTCTCGCAGTTTTCCGGCGATCCGGCTGCGCGCGGCGGCGCGGCTGGCGGCGGCGGCGCGCCCGGCCGACCCTGACCGCGATCTTGCACGCGACGTCGTGGTCGAGCGCCATGAACGGGCCTATGTGAACTATTTTGGCCTGGACGAACTGGATCTGCGCTTTCGCCGTAACGATGGCACGATGAGCGAGTTGCTGAACCGTGGCGCGCTGGTCACCGGGCAGGTGGCCATCGTGTTGCCTTATGATCCGCTGCGCGACCGGGTTCTGCTGGTCGAACAGTTCCGCGTGCCGGTCTACATGATCGGTGATCCCGCCCCGTGGATGCTGGAGGCGGTTGCCGGCATGATCGACCCGGGCGAAACCCCGGAACAGGCGGCCGAGCGTGAGTTGCTGGAAGAGGCGCATTTGACCGCGCATCGTCTGGAACCGGCGGGCAGGGCCTATTCCTCATGCGGGTCGTCGACGCAATTCGCCCATCTCTTCGTCGCTTTGGCCGATATTTCCGAGGTAACCGACAGTGGCGGGCTGGAGAGCGAGGGCGAGGATATCCGCACCCATATCCTGACCTTTGACGCGCTGATGGAGCTGATCGACACCCAGCGGATCAAGGATCTTGGCCTGGTGGCGGTGGCCAACTGGCTGGCCCGGCATCGCGACCGACTGCGTGGCTGATCGCGCCCGCGCGCCGTTCCTCGCTTGAGGTCGGGGGCGCGCAGGGCTACATCGGGTGCAACAGGACAAGTTTGTGAGGGCGACATGCGCATTGCACGCGATCTGGCCGAGGCCGTTGGACATACCCCGCTGATCCGGCTGCGCCGGGTCAGCGAAGAGACCGGGTGCGAGATCTACGGCAAGGCCGAATTCATGAATCCGGGCCAGTCGGTCAAGGATCGCGCCGCGCTCTACATCATCCGCGACGCCATCGCGCGCGGTGAATTGCAGCCGGGCGGCACGATTGTCGAGGGCACCGCCGGAAACACCGGAATCGGCCTGGCGCTGGTTGGTGCCTCGATGGGGTTCAAGACCGTCATCGTGATCCCCGAGACCCAGTCCGAGGAAAAAAAGGACATGCTGCGCCTTGCGGGGGCCGAACTGGTGCAGGTGCCCGCCGCGCCCTATCGCAATCCCAACAACTTCGTGCGTTATTCCGAGCGACTGGCGCGCGAACTGGCCAAGACCGAACCCAATGGCGCCATCTGGGCCAACCAGTTCGACAATATTGCCAACCGGCAGGCGCATGTGGAAACCACCGGTCCCGAAATCTGGGAACAGACCGACGGCAAGGTCGACGGGTTTGTCGCGGCGGTGGGCTCGGGCGGTACGCTTGCGGGCGTGGCCGAGGCGTTGCAACCCAAGGGGGTCAAGATCGCGCTGGCCGACCCGATGGGGGCGGGACTTTACAGCTATTACACCACCGGTGAACTGGCGATGGAGGGCGGCTCGATCGCCGAAGGCATCGGTCAGGTGCGGATCACCCGGAACCTCGAAGGGTTCAAACCCGATTTCGCCTATCAGGTGCCCGATGCCGAGGCGCTGCCCTATATCTTTGACCTGCTGCGCCAGGAAGGGCTGGTCATGGGCGGCTCGACCGCGATCAATATCGCCGGCGCGGTGCGCATGGCGCGCGAGATGGGGCCGGGGCATACTATCGTCACCATGCTGTGCGACTATGGAACCCGTTACCAGTCCAAGCTGTTCAACCCGGATTTCCTGCGTGAGAAAAACCTGCCCGTGCCCGACTGGATGACCCGCGCGCCCAGTTCGATCCCTGGCGTGTTCGAGGACGTCTGACATGACGATGGGCCGGGCGCTGCGGTATCTGCTCACCGCGTTGCTGCTGTTGACGGCGACCGCGCTCTCGGCCCAGTTGACCGACGAGAGCCGCGCCTACTACGACCGGTGGGTACGTACGGCCGAGCGCGCGGAGGAGGTTATCAAACTCAACCGTGCGTCGCAGGCCGCGTTCGAGCAATTGCGTGCCGAGGTAAGATCTTACCGGGATACCTTTAACCGGGTTCGAGGCGAGAATTCGGACCGGATCAAGACGCTCGAGGCACAGATCGCGGCGCTGGGGCCCAAACCCGGTGACGGCGAGAGCGAGGCCGAGGACATCGCTCGGCTGCGCACCCATCTGAACGACCAACTCGCCAAGCTGACCGTGCCGCGCATCATCTCGGAAGAGGCCTATAGCCGTGCCAATGGCCTGATCAACGAGATCGACCGCATCGTGCGCGCGCGCGACACCAAGGAACTGCTCAAACGCGGGCCGTCGCCGCTCAATCCCGAATATTGGCCGGACGCGTGGAAGGACATCAAACAGGCGATGACGGCGCTGGCCAACGAGGTCGCGTTCAACATGCGCTCGGACGTGGTGCGCGAACGGCTGAAAAGCAATGGTCCCGGCATCTTGCTCTTGAGCGTCGTGGGGCTGGTTTTCCTCGCCCGCGGGCGCAGGTGGTCGGAAAGGGCGGGTGATTTCCTGCGCTCGCTGGGCGGCGTCGGAACCGGGGTCTGGTCCTTCGTGGTGTCGCTGCTCAGGATCCTGATCCCCTGGATCGGTGTCATGTTCCTGGTCCAGTCGCTTGAGATGATGGACATCACCGGCTTGCGCGGAGCGCTGATTCTGGAGCAAGTGCCCTATTGGGCGGCGGTGATCCTGTATTTCAACTGGATCGGCCGACAGGTCTATCTGTTCAATGCCAGTACGGGCTTTCGCTATCTCAGCCAGTCGCAAGTGCAGGTAACGCGCCTGTGTGTCGATCTTCTGGCCGTGATGCTGGTGCTGCACGACCTGATCGTGCTGTTCGAGCGGCTAGAGAACATACCCGAGGCCACGCGCGCGGTGACCGGTTTCCCGATAATCGTGATGACCGCGCTTCTGCTGCTCAGGCTTCAGCGGGTGCGTGCGCAGGGGCAGGTCAAGGGCGGCACGGTGGACGGCACAGAGGCCGCGCGTGGCGGTGCGGGATTCAGCCGCCTGATCGAGTTCCTACGGCGCGCGCTTTACCTGCTGGGCATCGCGTCGCCTGTGCTGGCGATGCTGGGCTACAACAATGCCGCCGAGGCGCTGGTCTACCCGGCAGTCAAGACATTGGCGCTGATTGCGGTGCTGGTGATCGTCCAGCGGTTTCTGACCAATGTCTATGGATGGCTGACCCGCAAGGGCGACGAGGCGGGAGATTCGCTCTTTTCCGTGATCCTCGGTTTTCTGCTGGCGATCCTGGCGTTGCCGCTGCTGGCGCTTTATTGGGGTGCGCGCGAGGCAGAGCTGACCGAGATCTGGTCGCGCATCATGATGGGGTTCGATATCGGTGGCGTGGTCATTTCTCCGTCGAATTTCCTGACCTTCGCGCTGGTCTTTGCCATCGGTTACACCGTCACCCGGCTGTTGCAGGGGGGGTTGCGCAACTCTTTACTGCCCAAGACGCGGCTTGATCCGGGTGGCCAGAACGCCATCGTGGCCGGGACCGGGTATCTGGGCATCTTTCTGGCCGCGCTTCTGGCGATCACCACGGCGGGCTTCGATCTGTCCTCTCTGGCGATTGTCGCCGGTGCGCTGTCGGTCGGGATCGGTTTCGGGCTTCAGACCATCGTGTCGAATTTCGTCTCTGGCATCATCCTGCTGATCGAACGGCCGATCTCCAAGGGTGACTGGATCGATGTGAACGGGAAAATGGGCTATGTGCGCGACATCTCGGTCCGCTCGACCCGGATCGAAACCTTTGACCGGACCGATGTGATCATCCCGAACTCGGACCTGATCAGCGGCAGCGTCACCAACTATACCCGCGGCAATACGGTGGGCCGCGTGATCGTACCGGTTGGCGTCGCCTATGGCACCGACACCCGCAAGGTCGAGACGATCCTGCGCGAGATTGCCGAGGCGCATCCGATGGTACTGGCCAATCCTGCTCCCAGCGTGGTGTTCCAGCGCTTTGGTGCGGATTCGCTCGATTTCGAGATTCGGGCGATCTTGCGCGACGTGAACTGGGCATTGTCGGTGAAGTCCGACATGAACCACGAGATCAACCGACGGTTCGTCGAAGAGGGGATCGAGATACCCTTTGCCCAGCGTGACATCTGGCTGCGCAATCCCGAGGCGCTGAGCGGGGCCGCTGCGGCAACACAGGCGGCGGTGGAGCCGGGCACCGAGACCCCGCCTGCCATGCTGACCGAGACCGACATGGATGGAGGCACCGGAGATGACTACTGAACCCCTGTTCATGCAGGATGCCTATCGGCGCGAGGCCCCGGCGAGGGTAACGGGCCTGACCGAAGAGGGCGGTCTGATCCTCGACCGTTCGGTGTTCTACGCAACCGGCGGCGGCCAGCCCGGTGACAGCGGGTGGATCCGCTGGGAAGGGGGTGAGATGGCGGTCGAAACGGCGATCAAGGCGGGTGAGGGCGCCATCGCGCTGATCCCGGCCGAGGGCGCCATGCCGCCGCCTGTCGGGGCCGAGGTATCGCAGCATCTCGACTGGGACCGCCGCCACGCCCATATGCGGGTTCATACCGCGTTGCATCTTTTGTCCGTGGTCATTCCGCTTGAGGTTTCAGGCGGGGCCATCGCGGCCGGGAAAGGTCGGCTCGACTTCAACATGCCCGAGGCGCCCGAGGACAAGGGCGCGCTGGAACAGGCGCTTCAGGCGCTGATCGACCGCGATCTGCCGGTGACCGAGGATTGGATCACCGATGCGGAACTGGACGCCAACCCGGCGCTGGTCAAGACCATGTCGGTCTCGCCGCCGCGCGGCAGCGGCCGGGTGCGGTTGGTGCGGATCGGGCAGGGGGAGGATCAGGTCGATCTGCAACCTTGTGGCGGGACCCACGTGGCCCGCACCGGAGAGATCGGGACGATCCGGCTGGGCAAGATCGAAAAGAAGGGCCGCCAAAACCGCCGCGTCTATCTGCATCTGGACGGGTAGAGGCAAAGGGAAAAAGCCCCTTGCAAATCCCGGCCCGATGGTCGAAATACGCCGTCACGGACAGTTGGCCGAGTGGTCGAAGGCGCACGCCTGGAAAGTGTGTAGGCGGGGAACCGTCTCGAGGGTTCGAATCCCTCACTGTCCGCCACCGACCCCCGTCTCACCAGCCCATAGCAAGATTGCACGGAATTTCCTCGACACTAAGGGGACTTGCGGCTGCGCGCACCTGCCTGAGACGCACCGTGAGGGCTGATCCATACCGGTTTCGGTGCGCGGTCTCTGTTGCCCAGTTTGGCCGGTGAGGTCTTCCAGGATTTCCCTGATAACAGGCAGTTTACAGGGAAATTCGCGGAATCGAGGTAGTCGTCAGCGATTTTTTGGCTAAATTTTATATTATTTTCAGATACTTGAATGGTATTTCCCTGCGCGAGTTAACAGGGAATTTTCGAGGCCGAACAGGGAACTGTTTCGAAAGATCAGGGAATCCCGTGCGGCGAACAGGGAAACCGTTCATGCGGCAAGTTTGAAGCGCTTCTCCTGGCTGGCCCAATCGAGGGGCAGTCGGGTCCGCACCAGCGTCTCGAGGGTCAACTCGAGCGGTTGGGTCCCGGTGACGATCGCTTCCTGGATCCGCGGCGAGAGTGTCGCCAGCGGGAGGATCCGAGCGACATAGCTCTCGGAGAAGCCTTCTCGTTGGGCAATATTTCTGAGCGCGACGCCGCTCTTCAGCATCGCTGCCCAGCGATGCGCATTGCGAAGAGCGCGGAGAAGGACCGGATCTGGCGTCGGCTGTCTCTCGCCGGCGACAATCTTCATCTCGACGCCGCGCCGTCGGCACGTGAACGGCGACTCCAGATCCAGAACTGCGAGATCGATATCCCCGGGCGTCAGTCCAAGAACATGGGCCAATGAACTCTGGTCGAAGCGGATGCGCAGGGCCCCAGAGCTTACCTCGCCCGAGGCGATGGCGGCGGATATGATCGACACGCCGCCCTCTCGAAGGGACGCCGCGAGGTCCATAGCTTTGCTGGTCGCCGCGATCGATTCCTTGGCGCTGACATCCCGGAGGATGGCGTGCCTCCCGGCCAGTTCCTCGAGGTGGTCTGCGATCGCCGATGCGACGGCCTGCTCGAATGCAGGCGCCGGAAGGCGCCATCCCGAGGCATCGGTCGTGCCGGTCACGAGACGGTTGGAGACGTAATAGCGAAGTCGCCGATCATGGCGTTTCGTGTGCGTCGGCGTGAGCGGATCGCCCGTCTCGTCCCGGAACTTGCCGATCAGCGGCGCGGAAAGACCGACACCGGCCTTTGATCCGACGAAGGTGCGTGCTCCACGTCGGCGCGCGCTGGCGGATTGCAGCCTGGCCTGTACCCGATCCCAAAGCTCGTCGCCGATGATGGCCTTATGTGGGCCTGGCCAGACCTTGTCCCTGTGCCGGATGAGGCCGCGATAAACCGGATTGGTCAGAATCCGATAGATCTGCCCGCGGCTGAACACAGCGCCGCCCTGCCGGCGGCCACTGGCAAAGACCCGTCGCTTCGACCGGAGGCCGGCCTTTCGAACGGCCTCGGCCGTCGCGTTCAGGCAGCCATGTTCGAGGTAGAACCCGAACAGCCTGCGCACCGTCTCGGCCTCGGTTTCGTTGACGACGAGTTCACGCCGGTTGGGGTCGGGATGCGGGTCATAGCCAAGCGGGGCCAGCCCGCCCATCCAGAGCCCCTTCTTCTTCGACGCCGCGATCTTGTCCCGGATCCGCTCGGCAGTGACCTCGCGCTCGAACTGAGCGAAGGAGAGCAGCACATTGAGCGTGAGGCGGCCCATGGACGAGGACGTATTGAAGGCCTGCGTGACCGAGACGAAGGAGCAGCTGGCCGCCTCGAGCCGATCCACCAGCCTGGCGAAGTCTGCGAGCGAGCGCGTCAGCCGGTCGATCTTGTAGACAACGACCATGTCGATCCGGCCGGCATCTATATCGGCGAGAAGGCGCTGCAACGCCGGGCGCTCCAATGTGCCGCCCGAGAGGCCGCCATCGTCATAGCGGGCCGGCAGCATCTTCCACCCTTCGTGGCGCTGGCTCGCGATGTAGGCGACGCAGGCTTCGTGCTGAGCGTCGAGCGAGTTGAAGTCCTGGTCGAGACCCTCTTCGGAGGACTTTCGCGTATAGATTGCGCAGCGGACCATGGACTTGGTCATGACCGGGCCTTGCCGTTCAGGCCGAAGAACCGGGGACCGGACCATTGCGCTCCGGTGATCTCTCGCGCGATGACCGAGAGCGACCGCCACGTCTGTCCCTTCCAGACGAAACCGCCATCGGTGACATCGACGACATGGGTCACCCCGTTCCATTCACGCAGCAGACGTCCGCCTGACTTGAGGGCCGGTGAGGGCATCTTCGGCTTGACGTCGCTCGATGGCCGCGTGAGCGCCCTTACCACATGCTTGGGAAGGCCGCCGCGCTCTTGCACTTGGAGTTCGTAGGCGATGAACCGCCGCAGGAAAGTCCGGCTGATCCCTTTGGGTGCTGGAAACCCGAAGAGGTCCGACCAGGCCGCGAGAAGCGCGGCCCGGCCCATGGTTTCGAGGTCGTCGATCTGGATCATTCGGCGGTCTCGGGCGCCGCAGTGATCCGGTAGATCGAGCTTCCGCCCTTCCCATCACCGGCTGCCTCCCGCTCGATCGTGTAGCCGGCCTTGCGCAGGCCGCTGAGCGCGGCTCGGGCGGAGTGCGGCTGCCAGCCGGTCGCCTTGCAGATCGCGTCCATCCGCGCGCCCTGGGGGCGGGCGAGTATCGAACGCACCTTGTCGATCTTTGATTGGTTTGCCTTGGCCATGTCTTGTCTCCTCTGTTTACGGTCCGGCATCGTGCCAGTCCTTGTACCGAGGAGAGCCCGGTGATCCGTCCGGGCGCAGGGACAGTGCCGCTCCGTTCAGCCCAGTAGTCCAGTCCGAATTCCAAGCGTGATGGCGGTCTGCGATCGCGCCCAGAGGTAAAATGTAGGATCAGCAGGGCGGCTACAGGCCAAGCAAGATCAGACGTCCACCTGTTCCGCGTCGATCTCGGCTGCCGTGAACACGCCGGGCGGCAATGTAAGGGGACCATGTGACGAGGGGTTTTCAATGAACTCGCGCTGGAACCAGTCTGCCTGTTCCCGCAGCTCCGCCATCTGGTGCTTTTCGAATGCGGCCTGTTCGTCCGGGGTCAGCGGTCGCGCGCGAGGCGGCGCGAAGACATCCTGATCGCCGAAGACCTCGTGCTGCATGTAGTTCGCCTCGGGCACCGGCGTGAAGACGAGCTGCGGATAACCGTGGCCGGAGTCGACGAAGAAGGCACCGCTGCGTTGCTCGTCAGGCGAAGAGTAAACCCGTGGATCCTGCAGGTACTGTCCCGAGAATACCCTTGCCCCGACCGCCTTAAGGCGCTGGCGCAACTGATCCCGGTTTTCCATATCGGGCGCGAGAGGTTCGCCGCGTCGGCGATTGATGACGCGTCCATCCGGGAGCGTCCAGCATTCGTCCTGCAGCGCGATTGCCGGAAGGGACAAATGCTCCCAACGGTCGGGTCCCGACAGCAGGTGGCCTGTCAGATCGTCCGGATGCAGCCGTTGCATGACGACGATGACGACGCCTGATGCCTTGTCGTTGAGCCGCTGGATGACTTCTTCATCGAACCAGCGGTTGACCGCCACACGCGCAGTATCGTCGTTTGCGATGGCGGGCGGCATCGGATCGTCGATGATGACAATATCAGCACCGCGCCCGATCTGGCTGGCCTGTGACAGCACCGGCATGCGCCGTCCGCCCTCTGGCAGAACGATGGCTCCTGGCTTCGGGCCGGGCCTGAGATGCGGAAAGACGGCACGCAGCCTGGTCGAGCGCAGCAGCCTGTCGGTGCTCTCGCCAAGATCACTGACCAGAGACCGAGTGCCGGCTATTGCCATGATTTTCCTTGTTGGATCTCGACCGAGAACCCAGACCGGAAACGCGACGCTCGCAGTCAACGACTTCAAGCTGCGTGGTGGGACGTTGATGATTAGCCGCCGAATCTCGCCCCTCGCGCAGCGCTCAAGACGATCGGCCATGAGGCTGATGTGCCAGTTGTCGTACAGCGTTCGGCCCGTGTGCAGCTCGTGAAAAGCGAACCGATTGAAGGCGCCGAAGTCGGAGCGATAGAGGCGTAGAACGAGGTCAGACCGACTGATCTTCATCGGCGCCTCCCTTCATCATCCCGGCGAGCTTTGCCGTAAGCTCGGCCTCATCCTCAGCGGTGACGCGAAACGGCTCCGGGTCATTGCGGCCCTCAAGATGCCGGAACAGGAACTGCAATTGGCGCAGGTCGCCTTTAAGGGCGCCCTGGATCATCTGCTTGACGATCGCCTCGCGTGTCGAAATTTGTCTCACGCCATTGCCGTCACGCAGGGTGATCAACCTGTCGAGTTCCTCGTCTAGCAGCGTGTTCATGTTCTTGGACTTCGGCGGCCTACCCCTCGGATTTCCGGACTCCCCCTTCTTGAATTGCCTTGCCTTCGGAGGCTTGCCGAAGCCGACCTCGTAATCTGCATCGGCTCTTTTGGACTTCTTGCTCATGCTTCTTCCTCCGCACCGCGAATGCCTTTCACGACGCCGAACGGATCGCCGGTTGCCGCCAACGTGGCCGCCACACCTGTTTCCTGTTCAAATCTTCGGATCGCGACATCGACGTAATGCGGATCGATCTCCATCCCGGCGCCGCGCCTGCCAGCCCGCTCTGCGGCCAGGAAGATGGTGCCGGAACCGGCAAACGGATCGAGGACAATCTGGCCCGTCTTCGAGCAATCCATCATGGCATCCGCTATCATGGCCACGGGCTTTACCGTCGGGTGCGCCTCGAGATCGAACATGCGGCCTTTACCAAAGCTGTTCACGCCGGGATACGACCAGACGTTGGTCCGGTAACGCCCATGACGGCCGAGCTCGACGTTGTTGACGTGGGGAGCCGTGCCCGACTTGAACACGGCCACCAGCTCGTGCTGCGACCGGTAGAGCGATCCCATGCCACCGTTGTCCTTGACCCAGACGCAGAGGTTCTTGAACTCGGTGTAGGTGCCGCGACAGGCGGTCAGGAGCTCGTGGAGGTGCCGCCAGTCCTTGCAAAGGAAATGCATCGATCCGTCGGCACTGTATTCCACCAGCCTTTCCGCGACGGTCTTAAGGAAGGCGGTGAAGGCCTCTTCCGACATTTCGCCAGATGCCATCGCAAATTCCCGGTGACGGATTCTTCCTGACCCGCAAACGTGACCATCGATCGGCACGTTGTAAGGCGGGTCGGCAAAGACCATTGCGGCTCTCTCATCTCCGAGAAGCTGACAATAGCTGTCTCGATCGAGGGCATCACCGCAGAGCAATCGATGCCTGCCGAGCAGCCATAGGTCGCCTTCGCGAGCCACGGCGGGCGCATCCGTCGAGACGGCGGGGATATTCTCGTCCTGCGGATCGGGCTCAGCCGCGTCCCAGCTGTTCTGCAGGATGAGGTTCACCTCGGGGATCTCGAAACCGGTGATCTCGAGTTCGAAGCCATCGTCGATCAGCTCAAGCATCTGCTCCTGCAGGATCTCGATGTCCCAGCCTGCGTTGAGGGCCAGCTTGTTGTCGGCGATGACAAGGGCCTTTTTCTGTGCCGGTGTCAGCCCGGCAAGGCAAATGCAGGGCACCTCGCGAAGGCCGACTGACCTGGCGGCTTCGAGGCGTCCGTGTCCGGCGATGATCTGATCGGCTTCGTCGATCAGGATCGGGTTTGTGAACCCGAATTCCCTGATGCTGGCAGCGATCTGCCGGACCTGCTTTGCAGAGTGTGTGCGCGGGTTGCGCGGGTTTGGCCGGATCTCTTCAACGGCCAGATTGGTGATAGTGAGGTTCCGCATGGCGGTCTCCTTTGTCGGGAGCCGCCCGAAAATGAAGACGGCGCGGCTCCGGTTTCCCGAAAACCACGCCGTGCCATGCAAAGCGTTCGGTCTTATCGCTGGCACTCAACCCCATGGGTAAGATACAGCGGCGATGCGGCTTAACCCGGCCCACGGCAAGGATCACAACGCACCTTCAACACTTCTAGGCTACGATATTTGCAACCAAACTTCAAGTTGCCCATCCAGAGCAACCTGAGGGATTTGGCCTCCTATAGCTCCTCGGCGTGGCAATTGTGCGAAACCAGCAGAGGTGGCCTCTGCAGATCATAGACATCGCCGTCACGCGCAAAGGCGCCAAGCAGTGTTTGGTGTTCTGTTGCTGAAATCAATGTAACCGGAGTGGTTTGGCCGGCTCGTCCCGCATCGAGACCTGCATCTACCCTCAGCCCGCCTTTCTCGGTTAGGATATATCTCGCGTGAAATTGCTCTCCACCACGGCGCTCCCGCCAAATGTAGAATACAATAGAGAGTGGCTCTGGTATCACGCCAGCCAATTGTTCTACACAGGCGGATCTGAACGCGGAAGGGTCGAGGCCATTCTTCCCGGTGATGTGGAATTCAATTCGCTCTGGCGTCCGCGCACTATTGGCGATGAGTTCCAGGAATGCTCGAAGGGTGCGACGATACTCCAAACGGTAAGGGCTAAAGTAGGGATCAATAAATATGGCGTCCCTCCCGCAGGACAGTAGACGTCCGGCTGCCTTCAAAAGTCCCGCCTCCGAGCGTTCAAATCTTCCCTCGTGAGACACTTTTAGCGTGTCGTTTTCGTCGTCGAGATCATCAGGGACTACAATCCAATGGGGCAGTTCTCTGTTTTCTGACGCCAGCACGCCATCGAAGGGCAACTTCTTATGCTCTTTTTCAGTATTCTGGATCCAAGTCTCCGCTTCCGAGTACTTCCGGTTACTGGTTATCGCCGAGGCTTCAATAAGTCTGCGGGCCTTCGCTTTGATGCGATTTCTTTCATTCACTCCAAGTTCTTCATTTGAGTTTACCTGTTCAACAAGCTGCTTGAACCAGTTTCGATTGAAGACTTCGACAACGCGGCCTCTGTCAAAACCAAACAAGGCTGAGACTTGGCTACAAGTCTGCCAGTCTCTAGCAATCGACTTTGGGTCTAAGGCATAAAAACGCAACATCAAAAGAGCTCTTCGTCTCTTTCCTCAAAGAAGCCATCTGGCCATCGATCAACAAAATCACCGTCGCCAGAGACTCGAAGCTTTTTGAATTTTGGCCCTTTTTCTGTGGGTGTTACATAAACGACTGATAGCTCTTCTTGGGATAATCCTAGTACTCCTGGGGGCAATTCATGATTGGCACTCTCTCTAAGTCTACGCAGGAGCCGTAGCATGATATGTTCGCTATGGGTCTCCACCAACAAAGTGCGCTCTGGTCCCGTAGCCGGTTGTTCGCTTTGGGTCGCGGTGATGAACAGATCGCCGAGCCCCACTTGAATTGCCGGATGAATATGTAGTTCGGGTTGCTCGATCGCCACAAGTCCGGTGGGTTCCTTCAAGCAGGCAACAACAACCGGCACCATCTGAGAAATTCCAACGCCAACATCACTTGGAGCGACAGGGATACTGCGAACCACATCCATCAGGCTTATCTCAGATTTGCTTGGAATTGCCTCATACAGCTCCTGCAAGTCACCAAGATCATCTTCGTTGATTCCGCGCTTGAACAACCGATGAAGGCCATCTGCGGTAGAGATTTGTTTGTATTCTGACTTCACGATCACGTAGCCAGTGCGAAGTCGCTCCTCCGATGACATCCATTCGTTGACAGTGTTCAACAGGTCGTCACCTGCGTGCGTGTATAGAACATCCCACGCGGCTAGTCCTTGAGCCCACCTGGACTCGTCAGGCGAAAGACGAGGTCGATAGCTCCTGCTTGGGATCTCTCGCAGAGGGCCAATGTATGTGACGGTCCTAAGATAGTCGCGTGCAATGCGTGCAGGCCCAAGCACAAGTTCGTCCAGCAGCGCAGCAAGCGCGTCTCGTCGCGCGTTCTCTAGGGCAATCGCTTGATTGGTCGTGCCGGCTCCGGGGACCTGCAGGTGTTGCGGCAAGGCGGCGCTGGCTTCTTCTACGTCGGCTGGTTCAATGTCACGAAGGTCAGGTGCGAGCGGTTTGTCCAGATCGGGCAGAGCCCCCAATGGCGTGTCGATCGCAACCGCATATATCGAGTTCTGTCCTTCAGGATTCTCAGCTTTTTCTTCGCTTGGCTGTCGTGCTTCGTCAACTTCTGCCAACCTCTTTTCAAGCTGATCACGCAAAGCACTTCTTTCGCGTGATGCGCGTTCCCAGGCGTCCTTGTCGGACTGCTTAATCGAAGACACCAGTCTTGAGAGGTCATAGATTTCCTGCTGAAGGGGCGAGCCCGCCTCAAACCCAATACCCTCATCTTCGCCCAGAATTTCTTCGGGTAGCTCGAGGTCAGATTGTGGGTCAGTAATCTCAGATAGGAGGGGATGGTCGAACGCAAAGTTGCACAGTCTGGCACGCCCTTGCTGCGCAGGCGAGATGATTTCAGCGATCGTCTTGCCATCCATTTCTGCAGTCAGGCGTGAGATAAATGGCGCGTCGATGAGATGGCTCCATCGCACTTCGACGCCGAGCCCAATCTCCTGGACGACTGCATAGTCACGCAACTCCGTGTTTTCGCCAACGATGTAGCGGATCCCGAGCCGCTCGAAATCTCGATCGCCAAGCCGATTTCCAGAGTTCAAGGGGAGTCGCTCGCTGCCCTGATCCTCGGTCATATCGATCCGCACCTTTATGCGGATAGGGCGATTGCGGTCGTGGTTGTGGACGAGCGTGGCGAAGCCGCCGAGGTCGGTCAGGCCGCCGGCGATGGTCTGATCGGGGTCGGGGTTATTGCGCTCGAGGATCTCGCGAAGGTAGTGCAGCGCTTGAAGGATCGTACTCTTGCCGGCGCTGTTAGGGCCAAAGAGCAGCGTGATCGGCGCGAGGTCTATGCTCTGCTTCGTGCCAATGCCTTTGAAGTTTTCGATTTCGATGTGGCTCAGGCGCATGGTAAAATCCTATAGCTCGCCACGGAAGGCACGTTGAGAAATAGACCCAAACAGCGCTTTGGCCTCTGTTTGATTAGCGATCATTTTCGAATAAATACTGGTCACTCTTCTTTCGATTTCGGTGAATTCTCTCTGCACGTCTAGAGGGGGAACCGGGATTTCCAGGTCCCCAATCTGCCGCGCAGTCAATTGCGGGACGGCCGAGCCAGATTTCGTGTCAGTGAGCTTGTGTTGGATGACCGGGTGCGTCATCAGACGGTGCAAATAGGTTGGCATCAGATCTTGAGATGGGCGTAAAATCATGAGTTGGGCATTTATAAACCCAGTTTCATATTCGCAGTCGAATATTGCACACTGACCGATGCTGCCTCGAAGCGTTACGACCAAATCGTGTCTCTGCAACTTTCCGCGGCTTAGAGAATCGAACTTTTCTTTGGTAATGAATTGCTTATTTGAAAAAACAATTCGGGAGTTTGAAATATTTTTGGTGCTCAGGAAAAGAACCCCGTCAGCCACGATGTCCTTTCCACTGGGATAGTTGCTGGAACGGTCGCCGTTTATCAGTTCTGCGACCGAGCGCATTGTAGCCGTAGGCCATTCTACGGTTTGGCCGAAGAACATCTCCAGAAACACCGACTTCAGAAACTCATCCGCCAGGTCGAGAGCCTGCTCGCGTTTGCGGCGGATTGCGTCGGCCTTGTCGAGGATCGCCGCGATCCGGCGTTGTTCATGGCTTGGGATGTCGGGTAGTTCAATTTCCCTAATGGACTTCACCGACAAGTGCTTAACCGTCACGAAAGGGGTTTGATCCTCAATTTCCTTTAGCTTTTTAGGCAAGAAGTGCTTCAGGAAGCTGCGATCGACTCGCTCATCTTTTGGCTCAACGCGACAAACCCGTTGGTTCAGAAGCGCCTTTCCGCCACGCCATTCCGCGAGACGGAATTCACCATCCATCGAAATCAGAAGATCGCCGTCATTCACCAAATACCGAGGATCAAAATCTCCATCAAATTTCAGATCAGTTCGTCCGCGAGCTACGTCTCGAATCCGAATTATCGGGGTGCCGGCGGACTCGCTAAATTGCTTTGAACTGAAGGCAAAGCCAGATGTGATGTCTGAGACGTCGCCTAGATTGGTTGAGTCAGTCATCCGAGCATCTCCTCCAGCTCGGAGAGGTCCCTTGCAATGTCATCATTCAGTTTCTTCATGCGCGACAGGATTTCAGCGGGCGGATCGTAGGTCTCTTCTACGTAAACTCGCTCCTTATATTTGCTCAGCGAGAGATCGTAGTTCGACTGGCGAATTTTTTCGGCCGGCACAAAAAACGCCTTCTGCGTCCGATCTATATCCCTCTGCGAATCGCGTTTCTTCCAGGCCTCCAAGCAGTCCGGAAGGTCGTTTGCTTCGATCGGATCCCGCTTGTCGTCGAGGGAGAAACCGTCGGCTTCGACATCGTAGAAGAAGACGTCATCGGTCCGACCGCCCTTGGTGAAGACGAGGATGCCAGTGGAGACGCCCGCATAGGGCTTGAAAACACCACTCGGCAGGGAGATCATAGCCTCAAGCTGGTTCTCATCAAGCAGTTGCCGGCGCAGCGCAACATGGGCGGTCGATGAGCCGAAGAGAACCCCATCGGGGACAATCGTTGCGGACCGGCCCCCGGTTTTCAGCATGCGAAGGATCAGGACGAGGAAGAGTAGCTCTGTCTTCTTTGTCTTCACCTTGCGCAGCAAACCGGGATGCACGTCCTCGAAGTCTAGCTGCCCCTTGAACGGCGGGTTGGCGAGTATGACGTCAAACCCTTCGCTTGCCGCCTGCGGATACTTGTCGCTGAACCCGGTGCTGAGCGTGTCCTGGTAGTGGATGTCTGGGTCATCCACGCCGTGCAGCATCAGGTTCATGGCCGCGATCCGTAGCATCGTCGCGTCGAAATCGAACCCGTGGAACATCTTGCTGCGAATGTGCTCGCGGTGATCCTCCAATAGGTCGCCGGTGTAGATCTTCTCGGTCTTGCCTGTTTCGGGATCGGTCTCCTCGATGATGCCTTCCTCGGAGGTGTGCTCCTTCACCAGATACTGCATCGTTTCGACAAGGAAGCCGCCAGTGCCTGCCGATGGGTCGCCAACGATTTCGTCCGGCTGTGGATCGAGTAGTTTGACCATCAGCTGGATGATGTGCCGCGGCGTCCGGAACTGGCCGTTGATGCCGGCGGTGGTCAGCTTGCTGAGCAGGTATTCGTAGAGGTCACCCTTTGTGTCCCCTTCGGTCAGCGGCAGCTTGTCGATCATATTGACCGCTTTCACCAGAAGGCTGGGCTTCTGGATCATCAGCTGCGCGTCCTTCATGAATTCTGCGAAGGCGGATCCGCTGGTCGACGACTTGCGAAAATGCGGGAAGACTTCGTCTCGAACGAGCGGCAGCATTTCCTCGGCGCCGAGGTGCCGGAACTGCGACCAGCGCAGATGCTGTTCGTCGTCGTCGAAACGCCGCTTGAATGGCTTTTGCGTACGTCGCATGCGGTTTTCATCGCGGGTTTCGTTGATGTCGAGAAGGCGCGCGAACATGAGGAAGGTAACCTGCTCGATCACCGTGAGCGGGTTCGTGATCCCGCCCTGCCAGAATTCCGTCCAGAGCGCGTCGATGTCGCGTTTGAGGGCACCTGTAATCATTGGTCTTTCGTCCTTTCAGAGGCTTCTTGTTCGTCGCCGCTTACCGTTGCGGGCGGCGCAAACTGGTCGACGATTTCCATGAGTTCATCGACGTCTTTTTCATTATCGAACACCCCGTCGGGCCCGTCGGCATCGACGACCGTGAAGGGATCTTCATAGAGCTTTGCGCGGGTGATCGAACCGTAGCGCGCGATGTGGTTCTTGAGCAGACCTAGGAAGCGTGTCTGCTTGGCTTTCAAACTTGGATGCGTCCGTGCGAAATCCGCGAATTTTGCTTCAATCGCTTCGGGATCGAGGCCAATTATAGAGCGAATAACGAAATCCAGAGGGGCGGCCGTCTCGGAGAAGAACTCCTCGAGAATTTCCCGGTTGACGCCTGGTGTCTGGGCCAGGATCAGCGACACGAGCTTCTGGATGTCATCTTCGGAGACAGGCTCGCCGCGGCTGATCTTCTGAAGCGTCGGGTTCTCATCGAAATGCTTCCGCAGCTCTTCCTCGACAACCTGCCGGTAGGCCTTCATGTTTACCGCATCGAGACTGATCTTGCGGCGGCCTGACTGAACCTCGGACGCGGTCTCAGTGATGTCGATGATCTTTGGCGGCACTGCCGTGCCCGACGTGCGCTCCCTGTACCGCATGATTTCACGAAGCGGCCTTCTGACTTCTTCGAGCTTTTCGAAAGTGAGATTGTCCCAGAACGCATCCGATTTGACGGTCTTGATGACCGCGGCCTTCTCCCGGACGGGGTTCAGGTGCATCTGAAGCGCACCAAGGCGTTCCAGCATGTCGATCTTAAGATCTCCGACCGTGTTGGATTGCCGTAGGACGGCAATCTGAATGCGGGCAATCAGGAGGTCGAGCGCATAGGCGTCGCCGTGTCCGCGGATATTCCGCCACTGCATGAGCGGCGCGATCACCTGGCGCAAGGCAACGACGGTCGCTGGCGCAAAGGCCCTCAAGGTTTCCGGCACCCCGAGCGACCGCTTCTCACGCCACTTTTCGCGGACAGCGACAGAGTCCTCCGGCAAGTCGTTGATGTCCTTGCCGATCAGCTCGATGATGGCATCAAAAGCCTCGATTTCGCTCTTCTTCAGCGCCAGCTCAGCCAGATTGATGCGCTCCTCAAAGACAAGCTGCATCAGTGATTTGGACTGTGCGGGTTCCGCCGGCCGATAGCCTGTCTCGAAGCGTTCGAAGTTCCCCCAATGGTCAAAGATCCGGAACACGGTCTTGTGCCGTCCGGGTCCGAACAGGTCTTCGCAGAGCCGCGTGCCTCGCCCGATCATCTGCCAGAATTTCACGGGCGATTTCACGGGCTTCGCAAACACGAGATTGAGGATCTCCGGGATGTCGATCCCGGTGTCGAGCATGTCGACCGAAATCGCGATGGTGAGCTCGTCGTTCTTGCCGTCGTCATTGCCCTTGAAGTCATCAATCAGCTGCTCGGCACGCGGATCATAGTTGTCGATGACCTGGCAGAAGCGGCCACCGTACTGGGGGTACATCTCATCAAAGAGCTGCCGGAGCAGTACAGCGTGCTGATGATTGCGCGCGAAGATGATGCTCTTGCCAGGGGTCTGCCCCGTCGCATCTCGCAACCCATTCTCCATCAGGTTCCGCAAGATCGCCCGGTTGGTGTCTTTGTTGTAGATCACACTATCGATCTGGTCGGCGGCAAAATCATACTGAGACGGGTCTTCGCCCTGATCTTCGAGTTCCTTGATCTGCTCAGCGGTCAGGGTGTCCAGGGTTATCCCCTCGCGCATGAACTGGGTCGTGTGCTCAAACACCTCAAACGGCGTCAGGAACCCATCACGCACGGCTTCTTCCAGGTCGTAGTTTGCGGTCGGAAGCTGACCCTCGCACTGGAACAGATTAAAGGTACTGCGCGTCACGAAATCGACCGGTGTCGCTGTCAGACCGATCTGCAGGCTGTCGAAGTAGGTGAAGATGTCGCCATAGACATTGTAGATGCTTCGATGGGATTCGTCGGCGACAATGAGATCGAAGTACCCCACATCGAAAGACTGAAACACTTTCTTCATCGCCGGATAGGTTGCGATGAAGATGCGTTCCTTTGCTGAGCTGTCGATCCGTCCGCTGACCACCCTGATCGGTTCAGAGGCGAGAAAATCCCCGAAAGCGTTCTTGGCTTGCTTCCTGAGCTCGCGCCGGTCGCACAGGAAGAGCACGCGTTTGACCCATCCCGCCCGGATCAAAAGTTCGGTCAGTGCTATGGCAACGCGGGTCTTACCGGTGCCGGTGGCCTGAACGACAAGCGATTTGCGGTGGTTTCCGGTAAACCGTTCCGACACGCGCTTGATCGCTTCGATCTGGTAGAGCCGATTGACGATGTCGGAACGCGGCTCGACCGTATTGAGCGCCTTCCGGCTCTTGCGCTGGAACTTGACCAGGTACTGAAGACTGTCCTTGGAATAGTATCCATAGACCTTCCGCGGCGGGTAACCGCCGGCGTCGTCCCACATCCAGATGTCGTAACCATTGGTGTAGAAGATCACCGGGCGCTGTCCGTAAACCTTCTCCAGACCGTCCGCATAGAGTTTAGCCTGCTGCCGACCTTTCTCAGGATCGACCGAGGTCTTCTTTGCTTCGACGACTGCCAGCGGCGCGCCATCATCATCCCAGAGCACATAGTCGGCATATCCAATGCCACTCGCAGTCGGCTGGGAGGGAACTTCGACCTCTTTGCCGACTTCGCTTGTGCTGGTGGCACCAGCCGCAACATTCCAGCCAGCCGTCGCGATCAGGCTATCGATGATGCGGGCCCGCGTGGTGGCCTCATCGAACTTCAGCAGGTTCGCAGCTTCCGCGGCGGACGACGCCAGAGCCTCGATCTCCGCAGCCTTCTTCTCCGCGGCCGTAGCCGTCTTGCGCGCGTCCTCAAGCTCCTGGAGAAGCTTCTCCATCTGAGCTTCCTGGCCCACCAGCTTTTCGAGCAGTTCGCGTTTTTCGCGCTTCAGCTTGCCTTTCGTCTCGTCGTCAGCTGACTGCGGAACCTCTGCGAACTTGGGCAGCTCATCAGGTGTGCCCTTGCGCGCCTGGACGAAGATCCAGCGCGAGAGGTCGAACGCTTCCTTGATCAGCCAAAGGGCATTCGTCGTGCTCGCGGGATGGCCGTGCGCGGCTTTGTTTCCGTGGATGCGAAGCGCATGCAGCTTGTCGAGAACCACCTTTGGCACGATCGCCGAAAAGGCGTCATTGCGCAGAAGATCGATGAACGTCGCCTGGTCTGGCTTGGGAAGTCGGAGGTCCCGATAGATGTCCTTGGTAAGGTTTTCGGCAAAGAGCCTGAGCTTCACCAGCGCGCTTGCTGGGTCAGCATAGGCATAGGCCTCAGCGAATGCGCCAAGTTCCGCCAGCTCTTGCCACTCCGGGCGCAGGAATTCGAAGTTGCGCGATTTCATCATCGCCTCCCCTTAGGCTTAAAGGGGGGCGGCAAGTCCTGCCTCAGGCCGACCTCATTGGACGACGTGTCTGCAAACTTAGGATACGCCATATTTCGTCATCCAGTTTGTCAGCGTTTGATAGCTTGGCAATCCAATCAGTTTTGCTGCGTTTGTCTTGTTCCCTTCGGCATGCGCGATCGCGCGCGTTATGTAATGCCTGGCAACCTCCGCCATGATTTCCTGGAGGTTCACGCCTTCGTCGATCGGTTGATCAAGAATACTGTTCTGCGTCCCCGCCGGCGCCGGCGCGGTAAAGACGGCATCCCAGATATCGTCTTCCGTGATCTGAGACCCTTCGCTCCAGATCGCGGCTCGGCGCAGAGAATTTTCAAGTTCGCGGAGGTTTCCCGGCCAGGGACGCTGAAGCAGGACGTTCTTCGCCCCGGGTGAAAGGGTCTTCTTCTCAAACCCGGGCTCATCCGCGCTTTGCTCATTGATGCGCTCAAGCAGCATATCGATGAGCGGGCCCAGGTCTCCCTTGCGCTCTCGAAGAGGGGGGATCTTCAGAACGAGTACAGCAAGTCCGAAGAAGAGCTCTTCGCGGAAATCGCCAGCGGCCACAACATCGATCAGTTGCTTTCTAGTGGCAGCAATGATCCGCACATCTGCCTTCCCGCCCTTCGAAGTCACAATCTCATCACCAGCCATCTCATCGAGAAGAATCTGAAGACGAACCTGTGCTTGCGGCGGCAGAAGTTCGACCTCATCGAGATAGAGAGTGCCGCCCGACGCCTCTGCGAGGGCGCCGCCGCCATCGCCAGATCCGAATATCTCGGCGTCGATCTGGTCGAGCTTAAGGGCGCCGCAGTTCAACGAGACGAAAGGCTTGTCACTTCGTGGGCCGAAATCATGGATGGCTCGCGCCAAGACTTCCTTCTCTGTGCCTGCTTCGCCCTCGATCAGAACAGGCACATTGCGGACGGCAGCCTTCTTCGCCTTGCGCGCCATGCGGTCCATCGCCGGGCTTCTGAAAATGAGGTCGCCGAATGTCCTCGTATCAAGGCCGCCGCTGAGCTTGGCGAGCCTCGCATCCGCTGACTCAATTATCTTTGGAAGGAGTTCGGCTGAGACGTCGAACGGAACTTCTATCGTCTGAACGCCGCCTTCCCGCGACGACTGCAGCAATTCAGCCGGAAAGCGCGTTGCGCCCAGTATGGCCCAGACAAGCGCCATGGCCCAGGTGCCCGGGCTCAGATGAAAGGTGAGTTCAGGGATGTCAGGGGCAGCGGCCCGCCGGCAGCGGTTCACAACATCCACCGTGATCTCGTGGATCGCCGCGATATCGGTTGGATCGCTCAGCTGGACGCTCTCGACGACGATTTCCGCCGGAATCCGCTGGCTCAGCCAATCCGTGTAGGCTGCTACCTTCGAGCCGTCCTGGTTCGCGATGAGAACCAGGCGGTCAAAGCGCCGCTCCTCTACCGCACTGCAGATCGGGCCCGTCTGCCCCTCAGGGTGGGTCGGGGCGACGAGGTCCTGCGTGCCTATCCATGCCATTAGAATCTTCATGTGGACCCAAATAGAAGGAATCTTGCGCTAATGCAAGACCCTTTATGTTTTTTCGATAGGACGCCCCGGATCCATCTCGTCGAATTTATGGTAAATAAAACTTATACTTAGCGAGACTCTAGGTGGGGATCGGCTCGGTGCCATAAGAAAATTTGCGCTGAAAAACAAAAAATATCTTGCAACATGACGTAAGGTTTCTTATCTCGGGGTCAGCAGCGGCGAGGCCGCAATTTTTTGGGGATGTCGCAAGATGGCGCAGCGAGAGAGAGACGAGCTGGAGGAGGTCACCGCTAAAGTGAGTGCGCTCACCAAGGCGCTTCTCGATGAGGGCAACGATCCCTCGATGGTCGCCTTCGCGCTGACCTCGGTGGCGACCGACATGGGGCTGCAGGTCTGTGGCGACCCGATGCGGGTCATCCCGGTGCTGCTCGGCGCAATCTCCCAGCAAGCGCACATGCGCGCAGGAGGTGCTGCCGAGAAGGACGCCGAAGAGCCGGCGTGTGTCCCGCTTGGTGCGACTGTTCACTGAGTTGGGGCGGGTGTGGATCCAAGGGAAGGGAGAGGCGAGATGAAAACCAGGCAAAAGCTCCGGGGCGTGTCCCTTCTTTCGGCAGTCTTTGGTGAGCTGTCGCAGCAGCTGCCTGAGGGCATCATTTCGACCGAGGAGTTGCTCGGGGCAGCCCAGAAACTGATTGAGCTCTCGAAACGAGAGTACATCACCGACGGGCATCCTGAGGCGCGGCGTCATCAGGGATACTATTCCTATGATCTCTGCACCGCATTCGACAAATTCCAGGGGCGGATTCTGGAGACAGAGACGGGCCTGCAATACGACCGCATCGCTGGCTGCAGCCGGCTTGATGGTTTGAAGGAGCTGCTGAATGGCAGCCGTGAAGACATGGTTTTGGAGGAGATCTATGGCTGAGTACAAAGCGGCATCCGCCCTGCGAGAGCACATGCTGGAGGGGCATCCGGTCACACTTTTGGAAGCGATCCTGCTCTTCGGAGTTCAGGGGCCGAACGCAGAGTTCGGTCGCATGAAGAAGGACGGATTTCTGGTCGCATCAAGGCAGGTCCCGATGGCGAAGGTGATCCGCCGGATCAACGAATACACGGTCTGCAAGGTTCCTGAGGGCCTTCCCTACAAGGAAATCCAGCTGACCGAGTACTGGATCAAGAAATGAGGCGTGCGTTTACACCTCGTCAAAGGCGCGTCCTGCGGATGCTCGCCGGCAACCTCTGCCAGAAATGCGGAGCGGTGCTTGATGCGGATTTCCATGCGGATCATGTGCGCGCCCACTCGAAGGGTGGACCCACGATACTGGAGAACGGGCAGGCGCTCTGTGCGAGCTGCAACCTGAAGAAAGGTGCGAGCCATGACGACGATTAATCTGAGACCCTGGCAGGCCGCCTGCGCCAACAAAGCAATGGACTGGCTCAAGGCCGGCGAAGATCGGCATTTCCTGGTCAATGCGGCACCGGGCGCCGGCAAGACCATCTGCGCCTCCGTCATCGCGCAGCGTCTGCTTGATGCGGATCTGATCGATCGGGTGATCGTGATCGCCCCGCGCAAGGCGGTCGTGAAGCAGTGGGCGACTGAATTCAAGCTCGTGACCGGGCGTCCGATGCTTCAGATCACCGGGGCCGACGAAGAACCCGAAGAATATGGCGTCGACCTGTGCGCGACCTGGTCGGCGATCCAGAGCTCGCTCGATGGACTTCAGGCCGTGTGCCGGAAGGACCGGACGCTCGTCATCTGCGATGAGCATCACCATGCTGCCGTCGCGGCGGCATGGGGGGATGGCGCAAACGGTGCCTTCGCGGACGCTAAGTATGCGTTGATCCTCACCGGAACCCCGATCCGGTCCGACGGAAAGGAATCCGTCTGGCTGGCCTATGATGATCAGGGGCTGATCGATCACCCCGCGGGAGGGTCCTACACACTCACCTATGGTGAGGCCGTCGACCTCGAGTATTGCCGGCCGATCACGTTCCACCGGCACGAAGGAAAGTTCTCTGTGAAGCTGGATGACGGGGAAAACATTTCCGTGTCCGGCACGGAGGACACCCACTTCTCGCCCGCGCTGAAGCGGATCCGGGGACTTCAGCAAGCCTTGGACTACTACAAGCTCGCCTGCACACCGAAGTATCTGGCCTCGGGCGCGGCAGATCCTGATTCCTATCAGGCCAGCATGCTTCAGTGGTGCATCGACAAGCTGAATGACCTTCGGCTTCGCATGCCCGAGGCCGGCGGCCTCGTGATTGCGCCCAACATTCCGGTTGCGGAGTACATGGCGGAGCTGCTCGAGCTCCTTGATGGCGAGAAACCCGTGGTCGTCCATAACCAGGTCGCCAACCCTGAAGGCAAGATCACGGCGTTTCGCAACAGCAAGAAGCGTTGGATCGTGTCTGTGGCCATGATCTCCGAGGGCGTCGATATCCAGCGCCTGCGCATCCTCGCCTATCTGCCGAATGCGCAGACGGAGCTCTCTTTCCGGCAGGCTATGGGCCGGGTTGTACGGAACTTCGGGCCGCAGGACGACTCTCGTGCCTATGTGGTGATGCCGACGCATCGCATCTTCGAGGAGTACGCGCGCCGGGTAGAGGCCGAAATGTCGCCGGCCAAATTGCGCCCGTCGGATACGCCAGACACCAAGGTCTGCCCGGACTGTGGCGCAGAGTGCGCGAAGGACGCGACCGCCTGCCATGTCTGCGATGCGGAGTTTCCTGTCCGTCAGCCCAGGATGAAGACCTGCGACGCTTGCGGGGCGCTCAATCCTCTCAGCGCCAAGGACTGTCAGTCTTGCGGCGCGGCGTTCGCACATGCCTTCGAGATCTCTCTGAATGAGGCCTTGCGGGTTGGGGCCATCATCCGGGGCATGGAGCTCGAGGAAGAGGAGGTTCAGGAGGGGGAAGCCATCCGCGATGTCTTCCGGAAGGGCGTTCTGAGCAGCGGGGATGACCAGCTGATCAAGATCCTCAAGCTCCTGCCCGAGGAAAGCTATGGACGCCTCGCCCGCATGTTCGAGGAGAACAAGTGATGCGCGTTGCGGTTGACAGGAAGCAGGTGGCGCGATGAACGATCAAAGTCTCTTTGCGATCGGTGCAGAGCACGTCATTCAGAGCGGGGCGCAAGCCCATGCGGATGATTGGCGGCTCCTTCGCCGGCTTGCTCTGCCGCGCCGCCTGAATGATCCACGTGGCGGTACGGTCAAGCGCGCCCTGGTCATCGATGTTGAGACCACCGGCCTTTCGCTCGAGGGTGACGAAGTGATCCAGCTGGCCATGCTGCCGTTCTCCTATGAGCTCGAGACCGGACGGATCCTCGAGATCGAGCACGACAGGGCCTTTGAGGGACTTCGCGAGCCAGGCGTCCCGATCTCGGACGAGGCCAGTCTGGTCACCGGACTGACGGCTGAAACGGTCGCGGGACGGACGATCAACGGTTCTGACGTGGAGGCGCTGGTGGTGGATGCGGACCTGATCATCGCCCACAACGCCAGTTTCGACCGGGTCATGGTCGAGAAGCTCTGGCCCTGCTTTGCCGGGAAGCCCTGGGGGTGCTCTCTCACGAGTATCGACTGGCTGCGCGAGGGCTTCTCGGCGGGCAAGCTCGACTATCTCGGCATGCAGTTCGGCTGGTTCTACGATGGCCATCGGGCGCTCGCGGATTGCGAGGCCTGTCTGGCCCTGCTCGCGCAGGAGCTGCCTCTGTCGGGCCAGCGTGTCATGTCAGCGGTCCGGGATGCCGCGCTCCGGGAAGAACACCTCGTCCGGGCGGTCGATGCTCCCTTTGACGAGCGCCAGAAACTGAAGGAGCGCGGGTATCGCTGGCGGCCGGCTGAGCTTCCGCTGGGAAGGGTCTGGTGGACGATCACCGCCGACCCCTCGTCGGAGATCGCCTGGCTCCGGGCTGAAATCTACGGTCGGGACGCCAATGTGCCGATGCACAAGGTCACAGCGTTTAACCGCTTCTCGGAGCGTCTCTGGGAGGCGCAACCATGAAAAAGCATGTCGATCAGATCGTCCTGAGTGCATCCGACCTCGTCGGCCATCTGAACTGCGGCCATCTGACCGAGCTGGATCTTCAGGTTGCTGAAGGAGCGCTTGCGAAGCCGAAGCATTGGGATCCGCTTCTCGAGGTTCTTCGAGAGCGGGGTGACCAGCATGAAAACGCCTTCATCGCGCACCTTGAGGCTCAGGGCCTGACGTCCATCCGGATCGACGGAGTCGACATCACGCCAGCGGCCGTCACCGAGACCCGGACTGCGATGGAGTCTGGCGCTCAGATCATCGTCCAGGCGGCGCTTGCACATGGCAGGTGGGTCGGGCGGGCCGATATCCTGCGGCGGGTCGAGAAACCCAGCCATCTCGGGTCGTGGTCCTACGAGATCATCGACACGAAACTTGCCCGCGAGACCAAGGCTGGCTCGGTGCTTCAGCTTTGTCTCTACGCCGACCTGTTGGAACAGGTGCAGGGGATCGCGCCTGAATATGTCTACGTTGTGGCGCCCTGGTCCGACTTCGAACCTCAAGTGTTTCGATACGCGGACTACGCTGCGTATTTCCGGAAGGCCAAGGCCGCCGCTGAAGCGGCGACTGCCGGCGGAGTGCTGGGAGGTCAGTATCCTGAGCCGAAGGAACACTGCGACATCTGCAGATGGCGGATCCAGTGCGACGCACGGCGCCGTGCAGATGACCATCTCTGCCTGGTCGCCGGGATCAGCAAGAACCAGACTGCCGAACTTCAGGACAACGGGATCACGACCGCAGCAGCACTCGCGGAAATGCCGACGCCCATGCCCTGGAAGCCTAAGAAGGGGTCGCCGCTCTACTATGAGAAGGCACGTGAGCAGGCCCGCATTCAAATGGAGTCTCGTGAAGTCGGGGAAGTCCGGTATGAGCTCCTGCCGATCGTTGAAGATATCGGCCTGTGTCTGCTGCCTGAACCTTCTGACGCAGATATTTTCTTCGACATCGAAAGCGATGCGTTCGTTGGGGAACACGGCCTCGAGTATCTCTTCGGCTATATCTATCGCGATGAAAGTGGCACCTGGACCTACACGGCGGACTGGGCGTTTGATCGGGAAGGCGAGAAGGCGATCTTCGAGCGCTTCGTGGACTTCGTGAATGCGCGCAGGGAGCAGTATCCTGACCTGCATGTCTTTCACTATGCACCCTATGAACCCGGGGCGCTGAAACGCCTGATGGGCCGCTACGCGACCCGGGAAGGCGAAATCGACGACTTCCTGCGCAGCAATCTGCTGGTCGATCTCTACAGCGTCGTGCGCAATGGGCTGCGCGCCGGGGTCGAGAGCTACTCGATCAAGAAGCTGGAGCCGATCTACGGCTTTGTACGGGATACCAGCCTGCCAGATGCGAACGTGGCTCTAGCGCGCCTGCAGGCCGGGCTCGAACTGGGCGACATCGATGCCATTGACGGCGAGGTGCGCGCGACCGTGCAGTCCTACAACTACGAGGACTGCACCTCTACCATTGCCCTCCGCGACTGGCTTGAAGACCGTCGGCAGGAGCTCGTCGACGCCGGAACCGATGTGCCGCGTCCCTTGCCGTCGGTCCGGGAGCCAAGCGAAGCGCTGACTGAACGTCAGGAAGCAGTGCAGGCTCTGATCGAACGTCTCACGGCCGACGTGCCCGCGGATATCGAAGAGCGGAGCGAAGAACAGCACGCGCGCTGGATCCTCGCGAATATCCTCGACTGGCATCGCCGCGAGGACAAGGCCGCATGGTGGGAATACTTCCGTCTCTCCGCGCTCACGCCGGAAGAACTCGTCGACGAGCGCGCCGCGCTGTCGCAGCTGACGTTTGTCGGAGACGTCTCGCCACCGGGCGCGCGGACGCCGGTTCACCGGTATGCTTTCCCGCAGCAGGACACGGATCTCCGCGGTGAAGAAGAACTGCGGATGAACGGCGGCGACAAGATCGGCAGCGTTATCGCGGTTTCTGCGGATGACCGGACGGTCGACATCAAGAAGATGGGGAAGACGGCCGACATCCACCCCGAGGGCGTCTTCGCGCATCAGATGTTCGACACCAAGGAACAGGCTGACAGCCTGATGCGACTGGGCAAGTATGTCGCCGACCATGGCATCGAAGGGGACGGGCCTTATCGTAGCGCCCGGGCGCTCTTGCTTCGTCTCAGGCCGGAGCTTAGCGATGGACCGATCCGCCAGTCGGACGAAACGACCCTGCAGGCTGCACTTCGCGTGGCACGCGAGCTTGAGGACGGCATCTTCCCGATCCAGGGCCCTCCGGGAACCGGCAAGTCACACACGGGCGCGCGCATGATCTGCGAGCTCGTTAAGCGTGGAAAGAAGATCGGAATCACGGCCAACAGCCACAAGGTGATCCGAAACCTGCTCGACAAGGTTGTCGAGGCGGCGCCGGAAATGAAGGTCGATCTCTGCTGTGTTCAGAAACCGAAGTCTGGGGACAAAGAACCAGATCAGGATCGCCTGAAGTTCGTGACCAAGAATGATGCTGTTTACACGGCGCTCCGCTCAGGATCGGCGCAGGTTGCCGGTGCGACGCACTTCCTCTCGTCAAGGGCTGACGCCCATGAAGTGCTTGATGTGCTCGTGATCGACGAAGCCGCCCAGATGTCACTTGCCAATGTCCTGGCGGTGGCCCAGAGCGCGAAGGCCGTGATCCTGCTAGGGGATCCTCAGCAGCTAGACCAGCCCACGCAGGGCACGCATCCGGACGGGACCGGCGTCTCCGCGCTGGAGCATGTCCTCGGCGGCGCGCATACGATTGCCGGGGATCAGGGCCTCTTCCTCGAGGAGACGTGGCGCCTGCATCCCGAGATTCGCCGGTTCAATTCGGAGCTCTTCTATGACGAAAAGCTGCATTCAGTAGCAGGATGCGAGCTGCAGGAAATCCGCGGCGCCGGTTCCCTCACGGGCTCAGGGCTGAGGTATCTCCCCGTCGAGCACACGGGCAATCAGAGTTCGTCGATCGAAGAGGCAGAGGCTGTTGCGCGGCTCGTCCAAGAGGTTCTGTCTGGTCAGCCGACGTGGATTGACCGAGAGGGTCAGGAGAGGCCACTCACGCTCGAGGACATCCTGATCATCGCGCCGTACAATGCGCAGGTCTTTGAGATTCAGCAACGTCTGCCCGGCGCGCGCGTTGGGACTGTCGACAAGTTCCAGGGCCAAGAGGCGCCGATCGCGATCTACTCGATGGCGACTTCGAGCCATGCTGACGCACCGCGGGGCATGGAGTTCCTGTACAGTGCAAACCGCTTCAACGTTGCAATCTCACGAGCAAAGTGCGTTGCGGTCCTGGTGGCCTCGCCTAAAGTGTTCGAGGCGGAATGTCGGACACCGCGGCAGATGCAACTGGCAAATGCGTTTTGTAGGTATCTTGAATGCTCAACAGAAATCAATTCTCCCGTTTCCTAAAAAAGACAATACCTCAATTACAAAAGAGGGCAGATCGCCCTAGCGAAAAAAAATGCGTCGAGCAGCTATCAAATGAAGATACTTGATGAAGTCCTAGACGAAAGCGGAGGTTTAGCCGCGCCCGACGGCAGACCAATGTTTTCTTACAGTTACTCAGCCGAAGCTCATGCCCGTTTGGGGTCAATACTGCCTGCTCGGTTGTCCATCGGACAGGCTTTGCCCGAGACTTCCGCCGCGTTTGTTCTTTGGGCTTCAGAACACATACGAGCGAACTTTCTCGGGGGCCAGCTGACTTGGAGCTTCGTATTTGATGGACTGGGGATCGCCGAGGATCGCGACCTAGCGGTGTCTTTGGTTGCTCGGGGATTGAAGTGGTGGCGCAGAAAAGTCCGTATGACTGAAACTGGGATACACCAATATCTTTACTCGTTGATGTCAGAGGGCGGACTACCACAGGCACTTCTGCAGCAGCAGGGCCTGTACAACAGAGTTGTCGTAGGGTTCTTGAGAGAGATTGAAGCTGAGGGCGGAACTCACGCACGAGTTATCGCGCCAACGATTGCGGGCAGATATATCGTCAGTCTTCCGCAGGCCTTTCACAATACAGACTGGGTTAAGGCTCTCTCAGAGTTCGGTATGTCGCTCGTCGAGCTTCGCGAGCAAGTTCCTGAAGGAGTCGAGCCGGAACTGATCGAGAACTGGCTCGACGACAATGTCCGTGATTGGAAAAAAACTTTGCCGTTGCGTCTCTCATCTAAGGCGTATGAGGCTCTGATCAGACCAGCTCTCAAGTCTGAACGAACTCGCCTCGTCAGGACGGACGTGCCAATAGCACGGCAGTTGCGCCGAGGCAGTGATGGTATCTGGCGGGGCTATGTTAAGTACGCGCCGAGTGGCACCATCCCTGGAGACTTGCTGCCGGAGGCGGTGGGGCAGAGGCTGAGGCTGGTCGCCACGTCCGATCTGGGGGGCGCATCCGTTAGCTACACTGCGTCGCCTGAGGAAAAAGCATGGAGTCTACGTCGATTTGGGGCGCAGAAAACGACGGCTTCTCAATGGGATATCTCAGAGATGATCGTTCTCGAAGCATATGCGGACGGGCGTTCTCTCGGCTCGGTTGTCATGGACCCCGGGCTACCTCACCCTCTAGAGGCTCCAAGCATTTGGAGGGCTGCGGATCAAGTTGAAGGCTTGGGGCCCGATACATTGCTTCCATCTTCAGGACGCACGCAATCAGAGGCGCTTTGGATCCTCACAAATGCTGACTGCCAACCTTCCGTCAGTGACGGGCTATGTGTCGGAGACCCCCAAGAAGCCGAAAATGGACAACTTTGGCCTGTGTCTGGAACCGGCGTTGTTGCAGTTCAAGGCCTACAACTTCGCATAGGTACAGGGCTCGAAAACGCTGAAGATCATGCCCGCATCATGCCGATCGGCGACACTCTGACCGTCTGGCGCTTAAAGGACGGAAGCCCGATTTTTTTGGGTGAGCCAACAGTACTGGCAGGTATCGGTGACGCTCCCTTGCGCGCTCCTGATCAATCTTCAGTAATTGTGCGCGATGGTCGGAGCTTGGGAACGAAAGTCATCTCTTGGAGCGGCGACTCTTTTGGCGTCGCTCAAATGCGGATTGTCTGTCTTCCCTCAGAAACGAGCCTGGTTCTAAGGGAGGTGTCAGCGGGAACGGTGGAGCTGTCCGCGGATGGGCTCCCTGGTACCTGGACGCTTGCATTGTCTTTGGGAGACCAGGTGGTTCGCCAGGAAGTTGGTTGTGCCCTAGGCAAACTGAGCCTAACCGCGCCAGGGTCTCCAATCGGGCTGATCACGTTGAGGCTCTCAGATCCAGGATCTGGTCGACACTTGGAACTTCTTGCCGCCTGGCCGTCACGCGAGGGAATGCTCCTGGATCCGAACGGAAACCGGCTTCAAGACAATAGGCCAATCGTCCCCGACGCCCTGCGCGGATGGCGGGCAGTCGTCCCATCTGGATCGACCGGCGATATTCAGCTGAAACTCAACAATGAACAGCCGATCGCGCTCAGAATTCAGGGCGAAGCGTCGCTGGGAGCAATGTCTCAACTGGTGTGGCTCATGCTCGCCCATGGCGGGCCTGACGCTCAGGTCGATATACGTCTGATTGTTCGAGGCAACGAGGGCAGACGACTGGAAGTTCGGCGGTATCAAAATCACGCCGCTGTTAGAGGTTCTATCCTGAGGCTCGGGCAAGAGCGTGATCCACAGCGGCCGGGTGATCTACCGCAAATCGTAATTGAGAGCGAAGAAGATCGCGCCGAAATCACAGCCATCAGCCTTACATCAGATGCTACGCCGGTCTCCGCGAGATTTACAGTTTCGGATATCGATCTGTCTGATTTCCTAGGCTCCAGACTCGTTCTTTTTCATAGCCAGAACAAAACGGTTGCGGCGAGAGCGATGGCTGAGAAGAAGGTTTCC